>JAFYWD010000284.1 GCA_017558205.1 Lachnospiraceae bacterium
ATGGAGAATAATTTGAATGAAGAACATTATCTGGCATTTCAGGTATTGGATTATGTATTATGTTCAGCTCCCGGAGCACCACTGAAGCAAAAGCTTTTGGAAGCGGGACTGGGAACGGAAATTTACGGTTTTTATGATAATGGAGTAAAGCAGCCTTATTTCAGTATTGTGGCTAAAAATTGCAGTCAGGAGCGAAGAGAAGAGTTTGTACAGTTAATAGAAGAGACGCTGAAAGAGCTGATAGAAAAGGGTTTGGATAAGAAATCCCTTACAGCTGCCCTTACTTATTATGAATTTAAATATAAGGAAGCAGATTTTGGCTCCTATCCTCCGGGACTGGTATATGGACTTCAGATTTTAGACAGCTGGATCTATGATGATAAAAAGCCCTTTCTACATTTAGAGGCAAATGAAACCTTTCAAAGACTTAGGGAAAAAATTTCTACAGATTATTATGAAGGATTAATAAAAAAATACCTTTTAAATAATTCACACAAAACAATTCTTCAGGTAATTCCCAGGGTAGGTCTGGCAGAGGAAAAAGAAAATGAGCTGGAAAAAAGGCTTCAGGACTATAAGGAAAGTCTATCCCAAGGGGAGAGGGAAGAAATTATTCAACAGACGAAGGAGTTACTGGCTTACCAGGAGGAAGAGGACAGTCCGGAAGCATTACAATGCATTCCTGTTTTAACCAAGGAGGATATAAGAAAAGAGATCCTTCCGCTGTGTAACGAGGAGCATTGGATTGAAGAACAAAAGGTGTTATTCCATCCGGTATTTACCAATCATATTAGTTATTTCCGTATGATGTTTCGGGCTAATGGAATAGAGGAAGAGGACTTGACCTATCTGGGAATGCTGAAAAACTTTTTAGGATATATAGATACCAAAAACTATACCTATCAGCAACTGTTTGATGAGATTCATATTGAAACCGGAGGAATGGTACCGGTAATTAACTTATATACCAATTCTAAAAATCAGTCAGAAACAAAGCTGTATTTTGAGTGGAAGGTAAAGACCTTTGAGGAAAATTTAAAGCCTGCCTTTGATTTAGCCAAAGAAATCATTTTAAATTCTTTATTTGATGATGAAAAAAGAATGTTGGAGATTTTGGCAGAGTTACGCTCACGGCTCCAGTCGGAAATGACCTCTGCCGGTCATCAGGTTGCTTTGGGACGTGCCACCTCTTATTTTAGTTCCAATGCTGTTTTATCAGAAAAAATCGGTGCCCTGCCCTTATACCGTCTGGTAAGCAGACTGGAAAAAAATTATGAGCAGGAGAAGGAAGAGCTTAAGGATCGATTGAAGAAGCTTTGTGAAAAGATCTTCAGAAAAGAAAATCTGATGTATGATTTCACAGGAAGCAGAGACGGCTTTTTAAGCTTTTATGACCTGGCAGCTGATTTTGCAAAACAATTGACAAAAGAGCCCTATACTGCCGGTGGTTTTCAGCTTGTCCCTGAAAAAAAGAATGAAGGCTTTATGACAGCCGGTCAGGTGCAATATGTGGCAATGGCAGGCAATTACAAAAATGCAGGCCTGGAGTATACCGGGGCGCTTAGGATGCTGAAGGTTATTTTGGGCTATGATTATCTGTGGAACCAGATCAGAGTAAAGGGTGGAGCCTATGGCTGTATGTCAGGCTTTGGAAAAAATGGAGACAGCTATTTTGTTTCCTATAGAGACCCGAACCTGGGAAGAACTATAGAACAATATAAAAAGGCTGCTGATTATATCAGAAATTATACTCCTGATGAGAGAGCCATGAATCAGTATCTGATAGGTGCCATAAGTGATTTGGATATCCCCTTGACGCCTCAGATGAAGGGATTAAGATCACTGTCAGCTTACATGACAGAGCAAACGGAAGAGGATTTTCAAAGAGAACGTAATCAGCTCTTAGAGGCAGATGGTGAGACCATCCGCTTACTGGCAGATTATATAGAGGCTGTTATTGCACAAGATAATATTTGTGTTGTAGGCTCAGCCTCTAAAATCAGGGAAGAAAAAGAGCTGTTCTATACAATAGAAAACCTGTTTTAATAGAAAAGAGGGATAGTATGCAAAGGAAAATTTGGTTATTAACTGCTTTATGTGTGATATTATCAGTACTTCAGACAGGCTGCGGTGGTAGTACCTCCTCATATGATATGGCCGATAGTGTGAAAGAAGAGTCCTATTATGAGGCACCTGCCATGGAAGAGAGCAGCATGGTTAATACTTCCGGGAGTACGGCTCAGACCACCTCTGAAGTGGAGCAAAATAACAGAAAGCTGATTCGTACTGTAGATCTGACAGTGGAGACAGATAACTATGAAGAGCTGATGACTTCGCTGGAAACAGAAATTGAAAGCATGGGAGGCTATATTGAGCTGAAGGATGCCTTTCATGGAAATCTCTATAGTAAATATGAAGGAAACAGAAACAGGAATGCTTCTTTAACAGTAAGAATTCCTTCAAATAAACTGGATGAGTTTACCGGAAAGGTAGGAGAAATTGGAAATATTACCTTTGAAAGTGAATCAGTAGAGGATGTAACTTTAAAGTATGTAGATATTGCCAGCCACAAAAAGATGCTGCAGACACAGCAGGACAGGCTGCTGCAGCTGATGGAAGAAGCAGAAACAATGGAGGATATAATCACCATTGAGAGTCGTTTGTCTGAAATCCGGTATGAAATAGAAAGTATGGAGTCCCAGCTAAGAACATATGATAATTTGGTAGACTACAGTACCGTAAGAATCTCCATTAATGAGGTGGAACGATATACACCTCAGCCGGAAAAAACTATTAAGGACAGAATTCTTCAGGGCTTATCTGAGAATACTTATCGTGTTCTTACCGGAGTATTGAACTTTTTTGTAGAACTGATTATAGCACTTCCCATTTTACTCTTATTAGCTGTCATCGGCATTGTTTTATGGCTGTTATTTAAGGGATTCAGAAAGCTTGGTAATAAGGGAGTGATAAAGCAGCAGACAATTTGGGGAAGGCCGAGAAAACCGGAAGAAAGCACAAAGGTAAATGAGGAGGATCTAAAGGAAGATGGAAGAAGTAATAAATAAACAATTCAAATCAGGTTTTGTAAGTCTGATAGGCAGGCCGAATGTGGGAAAGTCTACGCTGATGAATAATTTGATAGGTCAGAAGATTGCCATTACCTCCCATAAACCACAAACAACCAGAAACAGAATACAGACAGTTTATACAGAGGAAAGAGGACAAATTGTATTTCTTGATACACCGGGAATCCATAAAGCGAAGAATAAGCTGGGAAGTTATATGGTAACTGCAGCAAAAAGAACCATGTCTGAGGTGGATGTAATTCTGTGGCTTGTGGAGCCCACTACTTACATTGGTGCCGGGGAAAAGCATATTGTAGAACAGCTTAAGAATACCAAGGTACCGGTCATTCTGGTAATAAATAAAATAGATACGGTAAAAAATGAAGAAATCCTGAAATTTATCGAGGCTTACCGCCATGAGCTGGATTTTGCGGAGGTGGTTCCGGTATCTGCCCTAAAGGGTAAAAATACCAAGGTATTAATTGATTGTATTTTAAAATATCTCCCCTATGGGGAACCCTTTTATGATGAAGATACTGTGACAGATCAGCCACAGCGCCAGATTGCAGCAGAATTAATCAGAGAAAAGGTATTAAGAAGCATTGACGAAGAAATTCCTCATGGTGTGGCTGTGGCAATAGATCAGATGAAATGGAACCGTAGGGTGTGCCATATTGATGCTACTATTGTATGTGAAAGAGACAGTCATAAAGGGATTATTATCGGCAAGCAGGGAGCAATGCTTAAAAAAATCGGTTCCCTGGCCAGAAAAGAAATTGAAGATATGTTAGAATGTCAGGTCAATTTAAAGCTATGGGTAAAGGTTAAGAAGGACTGGAGAGACAGTGATTTTCTGTTGAAAAATTTCGGCTATAATCCGAAAGACCATGAATAGAAAAATAAAAAAATACAAACCCTATTCTTGAACAAAGGGTAGTTAGTAAGTGAGCTACACCAAAGAATGGGGGACAGAAGATACATGGAACATGGATGGAAACAATTTATGGCAACAGGGAAGGTTGAGGATTATCTGAAATTTAAGCAGGAAACGAAAGAAACAATAAAACAGGATGGGCAGCTACTAAAGGGAAAGATAGAAAACGGGAGAGATTCAGGTGCAGGATATCATAACACAGACGGCTATTGTTCTGGGGAGTTTTCCGGTAGGAGAATATGACAGAAGAGTAGTGCTTTTAACAAAGGAAAGAGGAAAAATTACAGCTTTTGCCAAAGGAGCCAGAAGGCAGACATCAAAGCTGCTGGCTTCTACAGATTTATTTGCTTTTGGAGACTTTTTTCTGTATCCGGGAAAAAATTCCTATACCCTGACTGATGCAAAAATTCAAAATTATTTTGAAGAGCTGAGGAAGGACTATGTCAGAGCCTATTACGGAATGTTTTTTTTAGAATTATGTGATTATTACGGAAGGGAAAATAATGATGATAAAGAGCTGCTTCGTCTTTTATATCAAAGCTTAAGAGCGTTGCAGCTGCCCTCCTTACCTGCCCGGCTGATACAGTATATTTTTGAGCTGAGAGCTTTGGTAATTCAGGGAGAATATCCGGGAATTCCAGCGAAAATCTTTTTACAGGACTCTACAAAGTACGCAATGAACCATATAGCATCTACCCCAATTGAAAAGCTGTATACCTTTAATGTCAGTGAGCAGGTATTAGAGGAGCTGAAGCTTGTTGCCGGCAGCTTTCGTAAAAAATACATAGATAGAAAGATGAAAAGCTTAGAAATGATTAGCCTGTTAGAAGAATAATTTTCAGTATTTATATTTATTTAAATGTATTTATTTGATATAATGAGAATATATAGAAAATAGTCAGTAAAATATATTTAATTGAAGGGGGAACTGCTATGAAATATTCAGAGGATCCTAATAAACAGTACCATATACAGGTGGGCAAAGGCGATGTGGGGCGTTATGTAATTATGCCCGGAGATCCCAAAAGATGTGAAAAAATAGCAGCTTATTTTGAGGACGCCAGACTGATCGCAGACAGCAGAGAATACGTAACCTATACCGGATATTTGGAGGGAGTGAAGGTTAGCGTAACCTCCACAGGTATCGGAGGACCGTCGGCAGCTATTGCCATGGAAGAGCTGGTAAAAAGTGGAGCAGATACCTTTATACGTATCGGAACCTGCGGTGGTATCCAGAGGGAAGTAAAAAGCGGAGATGTGGTAATTGCCACGGGAGCCATTCGTATGGAAGGGACCAGCAAGGAATATGCCCCCATTGAATTTCCGGCAGTAGCAGATTTAGATGTGACAAATGCCTTAAGAGCAGCGGCAAGAGACAGGGGATGTAATCATCATGTGGGAGTGGTTCAATGTAAGGATTCCTTTTACGGACAGCATTCTCCGGAGCATATGCCGGTAAGCTATGAGCTGCTACCTAAATGGGAAGCATGGAAGCGAATGGGCTGTCTTGCTTCAGAAATGGAATCTGCAGCCTTATTTATCGTAGCATCCTATCTAAAGGTAAGATGTGGTTCCTGTTTCCTGGTGGTGGCTAATCAGGAAAGGGAGAAGGAAGGTCTGGAGAATCCGGTAGTTCATGATACAGATCTGGCCATTCAGGTGGCGGTAGAAGGAATCAGAAGGCTGATTCAAGAGGAGCAGAAAAAATGAGAAATATAACAGAAGAGGAAATTAGGGAACTAATCGAGACAGCCATGGCTCAAAGAAGATTTTCTTATGCTCCCTATTCAGGATTTCGGGTAGGAGCAGCCTTGCTGGCAGAAGATGCCACTATCTATGGAGGCTGTAATATAGAAAATGCAGCCTATAGTCCGGGAAACTGTGCCGAAAGAACAGCTTTTTTTAAAGCTGTCAGTGAAGGAACCACTGAGTTTAGGGCTATTTGTATTGTGGGTGGCAAGGAAGAGAAGGCTACGGAATTTGCAGCCCCCTGTGGGATGTGCCGACAGGTAATGATGGAATTTTGCAGACCTGATTTTACCATTATTCTTGCAACGGATACAAAAAATTATCAAATTTTTTCTTTAGAGGAATTATTCCCCATGGGATTTGGGCCTAAGAATTTAGCATAAAGTAAGGAGCTATAGTAACGGTTTTGTTTTCTGAAAAAATCGGAAAAAGTAATGGAGAGGAAAGGAGCGATAAGTATGGCAATACCAACACCTCATATTTCAGCAAAAGCAGGAGATTTTGCAAAAACAGTATTAATGCCCGGTGATCCCCTGAGAGCAAAATATATCGCAGAAACGTATTTGGATCATCCTGCTCAGGTAACCGGAGTAAGAAATGTACTTGGATATACGGGAAGCTACAAGGGAAAAGAAATTTCTGTTATGGCCAGTGGTATGGGAATGCCGTCCATGGGAATTTATTCTTATGAATTATTTAATTTCTATGGAGTAGACCAGATTATCAGAATAGGTTCTGCGGGAGCCATGCAGGATCATATGAAATTAATGGATATTGTAATAGGCATGGGTGCCTGTACGGATTCTAATTATGCCGCACAGTTTGGGCTGCCCGGATCCTTTGCCCCTACGGCAGATTACGAACTGATGGAACGGGCTATTCAGACGGCAAAAGCCCAGGGAACCAATGTGGTAGTAGGAAATATATTATCCTCGGATATTTTTTATAATGCTAACAATGATGCTTTAGATTTATGGAGAAGCATGGGAGTATTATGTGTGGAAATGGAGGCAGCCGCTCTCTATCTGAATGCGGCAAAGGCTAAGAAAAAGGCTCTTTGTATGTTGACGATTTCTGATCATATTTATCGAAAAGAAGCACTCAGCTCAGAAGAAAGACAATTGGGCTTTGGTAAAATGATGGAAGTAGCCTTAGAGCTGGCATAAGTAGAAAAAAGTGGGGCAGGAAATCATAGGTTTCCTGCCTTAGAAGATAGGAGTATAAAATGGAAGTAAAAGATATTTTAAGCTGTGTGGATCATACCTTGTTAATGCAGACTGCCACCTGGGAGGAAATCAAACAAATTTGTGATGATGCCATGGCTTATCGGACAGCATCAGTATGTATCCCCCCCTCTTATGTAAAGCAGGCAGCAGAGTATGTGCAGAATAAAACAGCCATTTGTACCGTAATCGGTTTTCCTAATGGATATACTACAACTGCTACTAAGGAATTTGAGACTAAAGAGGCCATTTCCAACGGAGCCGATGAAATTGATATGGTAATCAATATTGGCTGGCTAAAGGATAAGAAATATGAATTAGTGGAAGAGGAAATCCGTATTTTAAAAGCGGCCTGTAAGGAGAAGATTTTAAAGGTAATTATTGAGACTTGCCTTTTGTCAGAAGAAGAAAAGGTAGAGATGTGCAATATTGTAACAAGAGCCGGAGCTGATTATATTAAGACATCAACAGGTTTTTCTGCTGCCGGTGCCACCTTTCCTGATATTGAATTATTTGCAAAAAATGTAGGATCCGGGATCAAAATAAAGGCAGCAGGAGGGATCTCTTCCATGGAGGATGCCGAAAAATTTCTTGCCTTAGGAGCAGACAGACTGGGTACCAGCAGAATTATTAAGCTTATAAAAAATGAAGAAAGCAGAGGCTATTAGAAAGGAGATGCTTATGGCAAATTACAATAGAGTATTTGTTTTGGTAGTAGATTCTTTAGGTATAGGAGCTATGCCTGACTCCCATAAATTTGGTGATCATGGAGTAAATACTCTTCAGCATATTTCGCAGTCTGTGGAAGACTTTCATATTCCTAATTTGCAGAAGCTGGGACTGGCTAACCTTATACCATTAAAACAGGTAGAGGCGATAGAGAAGCCTATGGCATACTACGGGATTTTGGCTGAGAAGAGTAATGGAAAAGATACCATGACGGGACATTGGGAAATGATGGGACTTGAAATTACCACACCTTTTCAGACCTTTACGGATACCGGGTTTCCACCGGAGCTGATTCAGCAGCTGGAGGAAAGATGCGGAAGAAAGATTATCGGTAATAAAAGTGCCAGCGGTACAGAAATTTTAGAAGAACTGGCAGAAGAAGAAATTGCCACCGGTCATATGATTGTATATACTTCAGCAGACTCTGTACTGCAAATTTGCGGTAATGAAGAAACCTTTGGTTTAGAGGAATTATACCGTTGCTGTGAAATTGCCAGAGAACTTACCATGAAGGATGAGTGGAAGGTAGGACGTGTAATAGCAAGACCTTATGTAGGTAAGAAAAAAGGAGAGTTTAAAAGAACCAGTAATCGTCACGATTATGCCTTAAAGCCTTATGGAAAAACTGCCCTGGATGCCTTAAAGGAAGCCGGACTGGATGTGATTTCTGTAGGTAAGATTAAGGACATTTTTGATGGGGAGGGAATTACTAAGGCTCATAAATCCCAGTCCTCCGTTCATGGCATGGAGCAGACCATAGAGATAGCAGATACAGATTTTAAAGGACTTTGCTATGTAAATCTGGTAGATTTTGATGCTCTTTGGGGACATAGAAGAGATCCCGCAGGGTATGCTAAGGAGCTTGAAAAGTTTGATGAAAAGCTGGGGATTTTCCTGGAGCATTTAAAGGAGGAGGATCTGCTGATTATTACGGCAGATCACGGAAATGATCCTACCTATACGGGAACCGACCATACAAGGGAAAAGGTTCCTTTCATAGCCTATTCCAGACAGCTTACGACCCCTGAATTTTTGGGAGAGCTGGATACCTTTGCAGTAGTGGGATGTACGGTAACAGATGTCTTTGGAGTGGCGATGCCTGAAAATACTATTGGAGAATCAGTATTAAGCAGGCTGAATTAAACAGAGTGGTGCTTATTGTAACAGTTCAGCCATGACCAATCACACTACTGATTTATAAATTTAGTTAATTATTATTGAATTATAGAAACAGATTGGATATAATGATTAAATGCTAATAGGTACTCGAATAGGAGGAGAAGAATAATGGAAAAAACAATGGAAAAGATTGTGGCATTAGCAAAATCAAGAGGTTTTGTATATCCCGGTTCTGAAATTTACGGAGGATTAGCCAATACCTGGGATTACGGCAATCTTGGGGTAGAATTAAAAAACAATGTAAAAAAAGCCTGGTGGCAGAAATTTGTTATGGAGAATCCGTATAACGTAGGTGTGGACTGTGCGATTTTAATGAATCCCCAGACCTGGGTAGCCAGCGGACATTTAGGAGGATTTTCAGATCCTTTAATGGACTGTAAGGAATGTCATGAGCGTTTCCGTGCCGATAAAATAATTGAAGATTATGCAGCTGAGAATGGAATTACTTTAGAGGGAAGCATCGACGGCTGGACACAGGAACAGATGAAGGCTTTTGTGGAAGAGCATAATGTTCCCTGTCCTACCTGTGGAAAGCATAACTTTACAGATATTCGTCAGTTTAACCTGATGTTTAAAACCTTCCAGGGAGTAACTGAGGATGCAAAAAATACAGTATATTTAAGACCAGAAACAGCCCAGGGAATCTTTGTTAACTTTAAAAACGTACAGAGAACCTCTCGTAAGAAAATTCCTTTTGGAATCGGACAGATTGGAAAGTCCTTCCGTAATGAAATTACTCCCGGGAACTTTACCTTCAGAACAAGAGAGTTTGAGCAGATGGAGCTGGAATTCTTCTGTGAGCCTGATACAGATTTGGAATGGTTTGCTTACTGGAAACAGTTTTGTATTGACTGGTTAAAAACTCTCGGAATCAAAGAGGATGAGATGAGAGTAAGAGATCATGATGCAGAAGAGTTATCCTTCTATTCCAAAGCAACTACAGATATTGAATTTTTATTCCCCTTTGGTTGGGGAGAGCTGTGGGGAATTGCCGACAGAACCGATTATGACTTAACTCAGCATCAGAATGTATCAGGACAGGATCTTACATATTTTGATGATCAGAAGGGTATCCGTTACGTACCTTATGTAGTAGAGCCTTCCTTAGGAGCAGACCGTGTTGTTCTCGCCTTCCTTTGTGCAGCCTATGACGAAGAGGAAATCGGAGAAGGAGATGTACGTACCGTACTTCATTTCCATCCTGCACTGGCACCTGTTAAGATTGGTGTATTACCTTTATCCAAAAAGTTAAATGAAGGTGCAGAAAAAATCTTTACACAGTTAAGTAAGAAATACAATTGTGAATTTGATGACAGAGGAAATATTGGAAAGAGATATCGTCGTCAGGATGAAATCGGAACTCCTTTCTGTATTACCTACGATTTTGAATCTGAAACAGATGAAAGTGTAACAGTTCGTTTCCGTGACTCTATGGAACAGGAAAGAGTAAAGATTGCAGATTTAGATGCATATTTTGCAGATAAATTTACATTTTAATTTTTAAAATTAAAGAGTACAGCTTATGTCAGGTTTGCTTTGACATAAGCTGTTTTTTTCGTATAATAAGAAGTAAACAGATAGGAAATATATAGTAATTTTTGGGACATATGTGTATAAAAATGTAACAGTTCAGCCATGACTAATCACAATGCTGATTGGTCATGTGAGAAAGAGAAAAAGGCAAGAGGAAGCAGAAGATGAAAAGATATTTAAAGAAAAAAATAGCTTTATTACTGGCAGTCATTATTGTGGTTAGTTCCGGAAAAAATGAAGTACTTCCGGTACAAGCTATGCTACAGACAGAATTGTCAAACAAAGCAGAAAGAAAGGCAGAAGAACAGCCTCAGGATAATATGCGATATCTTTTGGGACGGCCTATGACAGCAGAAGAGGAGGCTGAAGAAAGAAAGACATTGTCGGAGTATGAGGACTTGCTGGTGGAACTGGCACCGGAAAGAACGGCACCCAAGCTGGAAGAAAGATACAGCCCTGTAGTAGGAAATACAGTGATTCCTGCCAGTTATGATGCCAGGGAGCAGGGGATTATCCCGGAAGATGTAAGACTTCAGCAGCCTCACGGTATCTGTTGGTCCTTTGCCAGCATTCTTCTGGCAGAGGCATCTATGATAAAAAAAGGACTAAGTCCTTTAGAAAGCACAGATTTTTCTGAATATCATCTGGCCTATCATACCTATCGTTTTGTGGAAGATCCCTTGGGAGGAACCTGGGGAGATGATAATTATAAGGAATATTTACATAATATTTTACAGGACGGAAGTAATTTAAACAGGGCAAAAAATACATTGATTTCCTGGATGGGGGTAGTTCCTGAAAGTGCAGCACCTTTGACGGATGAGCCTGAGGAGCTTCCAATGACGGTAGAGTCTGCCTACGGACAAAATGTTGGAGTTATAAAAAATGTTTTTCTAATCAATTCCTCAGACAGAGAGGAAGCAAAAAAAGCAATGATGGAGTATGGTGCTCTGGGTATTACTTATCACTATACCACCGAAGCTGCTTATTATAATGCTTCCACCGGAGCTCAATACATTAATGATACTAATCGCAGAGTTAACCATGCTGTAGCACTGGTTGGGTGGGATGACAGCTATAGCAAGGAAAATTTTGGAGTAAATAAACCAAACTCTGATGGAGCCTGGCTGATTCGAAACAGCTGGGGAGAGAACTATGCCAATGGAGGTTATTGTTGGATTTCTTATGAGGATGTGACCATTTCACCGACTATTTATGTTTTTGAGATGGAGTCAGCTGATACTTATGACCATAATTATCAATATGATGGTTCGGGAGCTGATGATTATAATCTTAACAACAGGGGAAGAATTAATGTTGCCAATGTATTTACGGCAAAAGGAAATCCTTTGGGAAAAGAAGTATTAAAAGCAGTCTCTTTTCAGATTGATACCACCGGAGTGCAATATACCATTAATGTTTATAAAAATCTTACTGATTTAAATAATCCTACCAGCGGAACCAGGATGTTGACCACACCGGTAACCGGAACAACCTCTCATGCCGGATATTATACTATTGAACTTCCTGAAGAGATAATTTTGGATCAGGAAGATACTTTTTCCGTGGTAGTTAATTTTTATAAATCAGGAGATACAATTTATGTAGTCTGCGAAGGCTCAAGTATAGAATCCACACCGTTTATTCAGCCAAGGCAGAGCTTTTTCTCCACCGGAAGCAAGTGGGAGGATGTATATTATAACGATATAGGAAATCATAATATCAGATTAAAAGCCTTTACCTCGAATGTGGAGTCGGGGACAGAAGAGCCGGGAACAGAAGAACCGGGAACACAGGAACAGGAGCATATCCATAGCTTCAGCAAGGAGTGGAGTCATAACAGTACTCATCATTGGCATGATTGTGTAACACAGGAAGGAGTAAGTTGCAATGCTACCCAGCTTGACAAGGGATACGAGGAACATAGAGGAGGAGCAGCTAACTGTCATACATCTGCTGTATGTGAGGTTTGTCTGGAAAGCTATGGAGAAATAAATAAGGAGAACCATCAGGGAGAGGAAGAGGTACGAAATCAAAAGAATCCTACGGAAACGGAAAAGGGATATACCGGAGACCGTTATTGTCTTGGTTGCGATTCCTTAATTCAAGCAGGAGAAGAAATTCCCATGATAGAGGGGGAAAATCCACCGGAAGGTGAAGGAGGCGGAAACGAAGAAGAAGGCGGAAGCAGCGAAGGAGGCGGAAGCAGCGAAGGAGGCGGCGGAAGCGAAGAAGGAGGCGGAAGCAGCGAAGAAGGAGGCGGAAGCAGCGAAGGAGGCGGAAGCAGCGAAGGAGGCGGAAGCAGCGAAGAAGGAGGAAGCGAAGAAGGAGGCGGAAGCGAAGAAGGAGGCGGAAGCAGCGAAGGAGGCGGAAGCAGCGAAGAAGGAGGCGGAAGCAGCGAAGGAGGCGGAAGCGAAGAAGGAGGCGGAAGCGAAGAAGGAAAGACGGAAGAGATAGATAGAGGAGATATTCTGGAAGAAGATTTCCCACAAAATGGTATGATTCCGGAAGGAATCTGGGTAGCAGGTATTAAGGATCAATATTATATGGGAGCAAAGCAGGTTCAGGATTTCAGAGTATATGATGGAAATCAGCTATTGGAATTAAAGAAAGACTATACGGTATCTTATAAAAATAATACCAATGCTTACCAATATGATTCCAAGGATTACGAAAAATATTTAACCGTTCTTCAGGAAAACGGGAAAAAGTTAAAAATCAATACCTTTGATCCGCTCAAGGCACCACAGCTTGTGATTAAAATGAAGGGAAATTATAGTAATAGCCAAACGATATATTTTCAGATTTTGCCGGAAGATATTTCGGGGAATGACTTTGAAGCTTCCTCCCTTGAGGTAACCTGGTCCGGGAAAAAACAGACACCTGCACCTGTTCTTTTGAAAAACGGAAAAAAACTAAAGTATGGTAAGGACTATTATGTAAGAGAGTATGAGCAGTCGGAGGATGATTTTACTCAGGCAGGTATTCGTGAATTACATATTACAGGGAAAAATAATTTTACAGGAGAAAGAACCATCATTTTTACCATTAGTAATGATAAAGAAGAAATTGCTATGAATAAGGTTTCGGTAAAAGGGTTGAAGGCTATGACTTGGACGGGAGAGCCACTGGAGCAATCATTTACCGCTTCTTATAAGAATGATAGCTTGGCTGCTGACCGGGGGGATTACACCTTAGAATGGAAGGATACTACGAAAGTAGGCAAAGCAGCTCTGATCTTAACAGGAACCCGTGAAGACAGGGATGGAGACGGACTGCGCTATGTGGGCACTAAGACCATTTATTTTGATGTGAAGGGAACCTCCATTAAGCAGACAGAAATTACCGGTTTGGAGAAAGAGTATCCATATACCGGAGAAAAAATAGCCCCTCTTTTACAGATAAAGCTTAAGGAAGCCGGGAAGGAGAAAGCTTTAATAGAGGGAATTGATTATAAGCTTACTTATTCCAACAATCTTGAAAAGGGAAAGGCTACTATACTACTGGAAGCATTACCGGAAAGTGGCTTTAGCGGAAGCAGAAAGCTTTCATTTCAAATAATACCTAGAAAGCTGGATGCGGAAGGAGAAAACGGATTTACTGTTTTACTCAGGGAAAATGAAAAGGAACTATTTTCAGAGACAGACAAAAGCTTTTCCTACCTGAAAGGGGGAGTAAAGCCACAGGTACAGGTTGTTGGTCCTGATGGACAGAAACTTGTACTTAACAAGGATTATAAAATTACTTATGAGAATATAAGAGAAGTAAGAGATAAGGAAGCAATAAAAGCTCCTACAGTAGTGATCCGGGGGCAGGGAAATTACTCCGGCACTGTGAAAGTACCTTTTACCATTGAGAAAAAAGCAGCTTCTGCTGATAATAATATTATTCTTATTGCCAATGATAAGGAAGAAAGCAGTAAGCAGGGAGGATGGAAGCAAAGCTTTAAGATTTATGACGCAGATGGGCAGGCACTTACCACACAGGATTATCAGGTGAGGACGGCTGTTTATCAGATAGAAGAACTTCCGGAAGGAAATTATGGGCTTCAGGAAGGAGATATTTTAACAGAAAAGAAAGTAAGTCTTCCGGCAGGAAGTAAAATCCGGATTACTGTTACTCTTACGGGAAAGAATTATGAAGGTCAGGTAACCGGCAGTTATAAGATTCTTCCTAAGGGAAAAGATATCAGTAGGGCAACCATTAAGGTGTTGGATCAAATATATACAGGAAAGCCAATTGAGATTAAAGCTGCATCCCAGTTGCTGACAGAAAAGGTTTATCTTGTACAAAAGGGTGAAAAAATTCCCCTGATTTTGGGAAAGGATATTCAGGTTGCAGAGGGAAGCTACGGTAATCATACTAATAGGGGAAATGCCAAGGTAACCTTTGAAGGAATAGGAGAATATGGTGGTAAAAAACAGGTAAGCTTTAAAATTAAGGCCCAATCTGTAGTGACTACCTGGAAGGGCGTACTGCAAAATTTAATATCAGAAGCATTCTTTTAAAGAAAGATAAAATAAGGCGAAGGAGTTTGGTTCCTTCGCCTTAAAATATTTTTATGTATCTGTTAGTTTTTTGATAACTTTTGCCATAGTCAAATGGAGCTTGAATCTATGGATTAATGCTCGTAACAGGAAGCCAAAGGCTGAACAGTTACTAGTGTACGTCTACAGCTTCGCCGGCTTCAGAGGGCTGTACAAAGAACATGGAAAGTGCCAGAGAAATAATGTAAAGTATGATAGTTACATAAAGTACTGTCTGATATCCTACAGGGTTTACCATATTTCCGGCTACTTCAACCTCTTCACCAAAATGACTTACGATCCATGCAGCCATCTGGTTCCCTGTTAAGCCTGCAAATGCCCAGGCTGATAAGGTAATTCCGTGGATAGTAGAAATACTTCCCATACCATAGTGATCGGAAAGTAAGGTGGGAACATTGGAGAAGCCTCCGCCGTAGCCTGCATTTACCATCATAATTAAAGCAAGTACCAGGAAGGTTAACAGCATATTGCCTGCACCCTTTGTAATACCACCGGTAATAATAACAATACCTGTAAGTGCAATGGAAATAATGAAAATCATTTTATAAACAGTATTTCTGTCTTTCATTTTATCAGCCCAGGCAGAAAAGCCTAAACGTCCACCTGCATTAAAAATAGCGGAAACAGTAGAAATTACCGCAATGGAACCGCCAAGACCGATACATTTTACTATCATTTTTTCCTGAGAAATTAAAGCAAGACCACAGGTAATGTTTAAATAAAACATTAACCAGATACCAATGTAGTTTGTCATTTTTCTTGTTTTTAAAACAGACATAATGCTCTGTTTTTCAGATTTATTCTGAGGCTCATGCCAGCCTTCAGGCTTCTTTAATAACAGATGTCCTATGAACATCATAACAAAATAAACACAGGCAAGAATCCAGAACATTTTGTAAATTCCGCCTTCACCTAAATTTTCCAGCATGGATTTCATAATAGGACTGGCAATAGCCTTTGCAGCACCAAAGCCTGCTACAGCAAGACCGGTGGCAAGTCCCTTCTGGTCACTGAACCAAAGCATCAGTGTTTTAACGGGGGAGAGATATCCGGTACCAAGACCAATACCCATAATCAAACCGTAACAAAGATAGATTCCAAGAAGGGAAACCATACTTCCCGGATTTTTACCGCCTAAAAAGATAAAGTATCCGGTACCGGCCATACCTACTGAAAAACAAATTGTTGCGATGAGAGAGGACTTGTGAATATCCTTTTCTACTACGTTTCCTAAAAATGCGGCAGACATTCCGAGAAAGAAAATGGCAAAGCTGAATGCCCATTCGGTAGCTCCTTTAGAGAAGCCGATATAGTCTGCAATTTCCTGGCTGAAAATAGACCAGCAGTAAACAGTACCGATACTGCAGTGAAGTAAAAGAGCCGGTATTGCCGCTCTGATCCATTTGTTGGTGCGCCATCCACCTGTTGTTTGTTCGTTACTACTCATAGTAATCCGACCTTCTTTCTTGTATGATAATTTATGTTTCAATCTTGTATTATAACACATAAATTTTTAATTGCAATAAAACAGTGGGGCAGAGATTACTTTTTTGTTGAAAAAGAGTATTTTTTTATAAAATTGTCGGTATAATGCAGAGCTCCGTCTTTATCTACAAAGATAGCATCCACATCTTCCAGTTTTTCCAAATATTCCATGCCATCCTTTAGTCCCAGGGCAAAGCAGGTGGTACTGAGAGCATCACCGTCCAGAGACAAGGGAGAAATAATGGTAACCGAGATAAGCTCATTTTCCAGAGGATAGCCGGTGGTGGTATCCAAAAGATGGTGATAAAGCTTATTATCAAGAGTAAAGCAGCGTTCATAGATTCCGGAGGAAACGATGGATTTATCACAAATACTTACGGTACCCAGAATTTCAGCAGCTTCTGAGAAGGGCTGTTTTATTCCAATGGTAAAATTACGGCCATCCGGCTTGGAACCGATGCATAGGATATTACCCCCCAGATTGATCAGACCGCTTTTTACACCCTGCGAGACCAAGAAGTTCTTTAGCTGATCGGCAATATAGCCCTTAGAGATAGAACCCAGGTCAATGCCCATGCCTGCTTTTTTAAAGGTTGCGGACCGGGAATCCAGACGAATATCCTCAGGAGAAATTTTTGTCAAAGCCAGAGTAATGTCCTGATCCTTAGGAAGCATAGGAGTGGAAGCAGTAAAATCCCATAAGGAGGTTAAGGGGCTAAGAAGAATAGAAAAGGCTCCGTTACTGTTTTTTGTATATTCCATTCCTTTTTGGAGAAGAAAACCTAATTCCGGCGAAACTTCTGTCGGAATATCCGGAAGATAAGCAGTGTTTAACCGGTAAAGCTCACTGTCTTCTCTGGTAAGGCTGAATAATTTATCATAGTATTCCAGATAATCTGCGCATTGATCCAGCAGTTTTGTGTCGGTGGAATCATAGATTGTAATGGAAACAAAGGTGTTAAAATAAGTGCCGGATAGGGAAATAGGGTCTTTTATATTTGCACATCCGGTAAAAGTAAGTATAATAAAAAAGAAAAATAGTAAAAAAACAGATTTAAGCTTCACTTTTTGTCTCCTTTTAATTCATGATAATCAGTGAAAATACTTTGATTTTTTCAGTGTAGGAAAAGGGAGGGAAAGTGTCAAGGAGAAGGAGAAGTTTTTGAAAAAAAAAGAAATAATTTTTGTATTTATCCTTTTAGTCTCTGCCCTGGGCTGGCTGATGGTACAAAGCTTTGCCGGTAAGTCAGGGGAAACTGCAAGGGTTGACTATGATAATAGGTTATATGGTACTTATCCTCTGTCCCGGGAGAGGATAATAAAAATTGGGGAGAGTAATACTTTGGAAATTACAGAAGGAAAAATCAGAATGAAGGAGGCCACCTGTCCGGATCAGATCTGCAGAAAGCAGGGCTGGATTAAAAGAAAAGGTGAAAGTATTATCTGTCTTCCCAATAAGGTTATAGTTACACTGGAAGGTACAGAGGAAGAATTTGATGGTGTAATAAATTGAAGTAACAGAGGAAGGTTTTCATGGAGTGACAAATTGAAAATAACAGAGGAAGAATTAGAACAGGGAGACACTGAAAGGAGAAGGGGAAGCTGGATTGTTTTAAGAAAGCTGATGGAACACTATGGCAAACAAAGTATCGTATTTGGGGATAATGACAGCGTTGGCCTGTATTATGAGCTATATTGAGTTTTTACTGCCTTTCTCTGTAGGAATCTACGGAGTAAAGCTGGGACTGGCCAATCTTGTGATAGTCAGTATGCTATATCTGGCAAATGCCAGGCAGGCACTTTTAGTATCTGTAGTCAGAGTTTTGCTGGTTTCTTTGTTATTTGCTAATTTTGCTGTTTTTTTGTACAGTATGTCAGGAGCTGCAGTCAGCCTGTTGGTAATGACCGTGGCTAAAAAGAAGGAATGCTTTAGTATTATGATGGTAAGTATCCTGGGAGGTATTTCCCATAATCTGGCTCAGCTTTTTGTGGCATACTTATTACTGGAACAGTTGATAGTCTGGAATTATTTTCCGGTGCTGTTAGTATCCGGAATTATTACGGGAGGACTGATTGGCTATTTGACGGATAGAATAAAAAGGGCATTGAAATAAACCAGGTTCTTTGATAGAATAAATAAGTTAAATTGAATGTAAGAAAGGAAGTATTGGATGAGACCAAAGACACCACCGGAATATGTAGAGGCCTACGTAAATACCAGTGTAATTAAGGCTACTCTCCCTGTTTATAAGCTGATTATCTTAGGGATTATGGCAGGAGCATTTGTGGCAATTGGTGCTGCCAGTGCCAGTGCAGCCGCTCACGGGATTGACAATGTAGGTATTGCCAAATCTCTGGCAGGTATTGTTTTCCCCATCGGTATGATGATGATTGTGTTTATTGGAGGAGAGCTGTTTACCGGAGATACCATGATGTTAATGGGAGTATTTCATAAACGTTTTTCTTATTTGAAATATTTCAGGACTCTGGCCTTTGTGTATATCAGTAATATGATAGGAGCGATAATTGTTGCCTTTCTGGTTGTATATTCAGGGCAGCTGAAATATTCTTCCGGGGGACTGGGAGCCTACACCATTAAGGTGGCGGTAGATAAAGTGAACGGAGAATTTGTTAGTCTGTTTTTTTCCGGAATATTATGTAATGTGTTAGTATGTGTGGCAGTATTAATGTCCATGGCAGCCAAGGATGCAGCAGGAAAGGTATTCGGCTTTCTCTTTCCCATCTTTGCCTTTGTTATTGGCGGCTATGAGCATTGCGTAGCTAATATGTATTTTATTCCTGCCGGCTTTTTGGCAGCTAAAAATCCGGTATATTATGAAAAAGCAATGGAATTATACGGCTTGACAGCTGAGCAGATAGGAGAAATCTCATTTTCCACAATGCTGTTTCAGAACCTTTTACCGGTTACCTTGGGAAATATGGTTGCGGGAATGTTTTTGATTTCCCTGCCCTTATATGTTCTGTATAAGGATGTGATCTTCAGAAACCCTACCCACAGAGAGTATTTGCAAACAGAAAAAGAAAATGCCGTCATGAAGGCCATGGGGCATGAGAAGCATAAATGATAAATCAGGAGGATAAAAAAGTGAAACCATACGGAGTGAATGAACTTAGAAGAATGTATTTAGAGTTTTTTGAGTCAAAGGATCATTTGGCTATGAAAAGCTTTTCCTTAGTGCCTCATAATGACAACTCTTTATTATTAATTAATGCCGGTATGGCACCTCTTAAGCCTTATTTTACAGGCTTGGAAGTTCCGCCCAGAAAAAGAGTTACTACCTGTCAGAAATGTGTAAGAACAGGTGATATCGAAAATGTAGGAAAAACAGCAAGACACTTAACCTTTTTTGAAATGCTTGGGAACTTTTCCTTTGGAGATTATTTTAAGAAGGAAGCAATTGAATGGAGCTGGGAGTTTTTAACAGAGGTGATCGGAATGGAACCGGAACGTCTTTATCCCTCCATTTATTTTGAAGATGATGAGGCCTTTGAAATTTGGAACAAGGTAATCGGTGTTCCGGCAGAAAAAATTACAAGATTTTACCGTGATGAAAATGGTAAATGTGATAACTTCTGGGAGCATGGTGCAGGTCCCTGCGGTCCCTGTTCAGAAATCTATTATGACAGAGGCTTAAAATACGGATGTGGCAGCCCGGATTGTAAGGTGGGATGCGAATGTGACCGTTTTATGGAAGTATGGAATAATGTATTTACCCAGTTTAACGGAGACGGTAACGGTAATTACGAAGAGCTGGCTAATAAAAATATTGATACCGGAATGGGCTTGGAGCGTCTGGCAGCAGTAGTACAGGACGTTCATTCCGTATTTGATATTGATACCATGAAGGCTATCCGTGACAGAATTTGTGAAATTGCAGGTGTAGTTTATCAGACTGATGAGAATAAGGATGTGTCTATCCGTCTGATTACAGATCATATCCGTTCCTCCACCTTTTTAATTTCTGACGGTGTAATGCCAAGTAATGAAGGAAGAGGATATGTACTTAGAAGACTGATCCGCCGTGCGGCAAGACACGGAAGACTGTTGGGAATTAAGGAGCAGTTTTTAGCTAATTTAAGCCAGACAGTAATTGCTGAATCTAAAGACGGTTATCCGGAGCTGGAAGAAAAAAAGGCCTTTATTTTAAACGTATTAACCCAGGAAGAAAGTAAGTTTGATAAGACCATCGACCAGGGTCTTGCTATTTTGGGAGAAATGACAGAAGGCATGAAAAAGGAAGGGAAAACAGAGCTTTCCGGAGAGGATGCCTTTAAATTATATGATACCTATGGTTTCCCTCTTGATTTAACAGAGGAAATTTTGGCAGAAAATAATTTTACCCTGAATCAGGATGGATTTAAGAAGGCCATGCAGGAACAGAGAGAAAAAGCCAGAGGAGCCCGTAAGGTAAGTAATTACAGCGGAACGGATGCTACCGTTTATGATGAAATCGATCCGGCCGTTACCTCAACCTTTGTAGGCTATGATAGAATGGTTCACAGCTCAAAGGTGACAGTAATTACCTCTGAAACAGAGATTACGGAGGCTTTAAGTGACGGACAGACCGGAACCATCATAGTAGAGGAAACTCCTTTCTATGCTACCATGGGTGGCCAGAATGCCGATATCGGAGTAATTACAGGTCCGGAAGGTGAGTTTGCAGTAAAGGATACCGTAAAGCTGTTAGGAGGAAAGATTGGTCATATCGGAGTAATGACTAAGGGGATGATCAAGGTGAATGATGAGGTTTCTCTTCAGGTAGAAGATAATAACCGTAAGGATACCTGTAAGAACCATAGTGCTACCCACCTTCTCCACAAAGCCTTAAGAGAGGTTCTGGGTACTCATGTTGAGCAGGCAGGTTCCTTTGTGGATGATAAGAGACTTCGTTTTGACTTCAGTCATTTTACTGCCATGACAAAAGAAGAGCTTCAAAAAGTAGAAGACAGAGTAAATTCCATGATTGAAGCTGACCTTCAGGTTGTAACAAGAGAAATGAGCATTGATGATGCGAAAAAAGAAGGAGCAATGGCTCTCTTTGGAGAAAAATATACGGAAAAGGTTCGTGTAGTAAGCATGGGTGATTTTTCCATTGAATTATGTGGTGGTACCCATGTAAGTAATACAGGAGTGATCGGAAGCTTTAAAATTCTTTCCGAAAATGGTGTGGCAGCAGGTGTGCGCCGTATTGAAGCTATTACAGGAAAGGGTGTAACAGCATACTACAAGGAAATGGAAGCCGGCTTGGAAAAAGCAGCATCATTATTAAAGACAACTCCTGCAAAAGTGAGTGAGAAGATTGAACAGCTTCAGGCAGAATTAAAATCACTTTCTTCTGAAAATGAATCCATGAAATCTAAGCTGGCTAAGGATGCCTTAGGTGATGTTATGGATCAGGTAAAAGAAGTAAAAGGAGTGAAGCTTTTGGCAACCTCTGTAGCCGGAGTGGATATGAACGGACTTCGTGAACTGGGAGATCAGCTGAAGGAAAAATTACAGGAGGGTGTTGTAGTACTGGCATC
>JAFYWD010000028.1 GCA_017558205.1 Lachnospiraceae bacterium
ACTTGTAGCAAAAGCCACATTAGAGAACCTTGAAAATTTCATAGTTGAATTTTACAAAGCAAAGGAAGAAACAGACAAGATAACAATGGCAACTATTTATCCTAAATTCCTTGAATATAAATATTTATCTTCGGAAAAAGGAACAGCCAATAAATTGCAATGGGTCTGGAACACCTACTATAAAGATAGCAATATTGTAAATGAAGATATTACAAAAATTACAGTTGGTAAATTATCCGATTGGCTACTCAAACTGATTGCCGAAAGAAAACTTACCAGAAAGAAATATATAGAAGTCAAAGGTTTAATGAACCAACTCTATGACTATTGCATTAGTCACAATATGGTGCAGATAAATCTGCCACGCCAACTTGGAATGCCTTCAAAAAATGTTTTCGTTGAGACAGAAGCAAAACCAGAAGAAGAAATTATTTATTCTAGCGACACCAAAAGCGAAGTTATTAAAGAAGCACTTGCACAATTTAATAAAACCAAAAACACCGCTTATTTAGCAATCTGTTTAAATTTTAATCTTGGTCTGCGAATTGGCGAACTTGTGGCACTTCGTGAATGTGATATTAAAGAAGATACCATTCACATTTGCAGAGCAGAAAGCAAAAACTACACCAAAGATAAAAATGGTAAAATTATCCGTGATGGCTACAAAGTAGTACAACACCCAAAGACAGACGCAGGCATTAGAACTTTGGTTTTAACACCAGATGCCAAAAAGTATATTAAAATGGCACTTGATGAAAACAAAGCCAACGAGCGAAGTGATGAAGAGTATATTTTTCTTAGTAAGTCTGGCGAACGAATGCATGAATATGCTGTGAATAATGTGCTTCGTAGATGTAACGGCGTAAGAAATGAAAAAGACCGCTTTATTATTTCTGGTAAGCCTAGCGGAAACCATGCAATTAGAAAAACTTGTATCTCGGAATTACATGATAGCCAACTTTTACCAGACAGAATGATTTCTGACTTTGCAGGTCATAAAGATATTTCAACCACGCAAAGATATTACATTCATTCTGTTACATCACTTACAGAGAAAGCAGATGTTTTTGCCAAAGTTTTCAAGCCAAAAGCGGTGTAACAAAGTGTAACAAAAAATTTCATAAGGACAAAAGAAAAAAGCCTTGAATTTTCAAGGCTTTTTCTTAAAAGGTTAATGCGGAAGATGGGACTTGAACCCACACGCAAATACATGCACAAGATCCTTAGTCTTGCCTGTCTGCCAATTCCAGCACTTCCGCTTATGTTTGAATTACTTCGTAACACAAGTAGTATGATAACATTGGTATACTTATTAGTCAAGTACTTTTTTATAAAAAATTAAGGAAATTTAATGATTGTGTAGGTGGTGTTTTTTCTATTTCATGGTATAATAAGTTGAAAGGAAGAGATAGCAAATGAAAAAATACATAATAGCTTTCGTTATGTCTTTATTATTGTGTTTTTCTTTACCGGTTTATGCCAGTGAGTATGAGAGCATTAAAGGGACAGCGGTGGTTGTTACCGATACCCTAAATGTGCGAAGTGGTCCATCAAAGGAACATCAAAGGATGGGAGCATTAAAAAAGGATACTATGGTACAGGTAATCGGTATAGTGGAGCCTGATTGGTATGTTATTGAATACGGAGGAGAAGAGGGGTATGTTCATAAGGATTATGTTCTTCTTACTCAGGAGGAAGAGGTTACAGAGGTAGAAGTTGAAGATACCAAGGCTCAGGAGAAGCAATCTGTAAATTTTCCATTAATTGGTACTATAGCCGGCATAATATTGGTAATTGCAGCCATGGCGGTAACATTACTAAGAGGGAAGGATAACGAGGAAGAGGAAGAAGAAATTCGGGAGACTGAAGAAAATATTCCTGTAGTTAATCATGAGGATACAAATATGCATTTAGGTGAGGTATCCTATGATACATATCGTCTTGATATTGATCCTATTTATTTTGAAGACACAACTTCAATTCCCCAACCGGAGTCAATCATATTAGAGAGAGAGATTGAAAGTAGTTGGCAATCGGATTTAGGTAATACAAAAGAGCTTAAAGGCGCTTCAGGTGATAATTTACATGTGTTGGATTCAAAGCTGGAAGAGGCAACTGCAAGAATTGCCGAATTGCAAAAGGAAGTTGAAGAATTAAAGAAATCCAAGCTTTAAGTGTTGAAATAATTAATAAATTAGCCGATATATAAATTGGAGAACAGAGTAAATAGTGATATTGTTATATTTTTATATTTTAAATTGAAGTATTGGAAGATAAGAAAGGATGGGATTATATGGCAATTAATATTAGTGCAAAAAATGATTATAGTTATTTATTTAATAGTATGAATAGTTCTACGAGTAACAGTAGCTATGCATTTTCAGGTATCAATCTTTCTGATTATGCCAGTATTAAAAATGGAAGCTATGGTAAATTACTTAAGGCTTACTATGCTGAGTCAGGCGAAGGTGTTTCCGGAAGCAGCAGTACTTCTTCCAATGATATTTTAACAAGCCTGACAAAGCCTCAGTCTACTTACAATAAACAGGAAGAAGACAAGCAGAATTTAAATGAGATTCAAAGTTCAGCAAAGGAATTAACAACTTCTGCAGTAGCCTTGATGGAAAGAGGAGGTAAGTCCGTATTTAAGAATAATGATATGGAAGAGGTTTATTCTGCAGTATCAGAATTTGCCAAGGATTATAATGCTTTACAGGATAAAGTAAGTAAAACCGGCTCCGAAGAGGTTAAGAAGGCTGCAGAGAAGCTGACAGATGTGATAGAAGGATATGAGAGTCAGCTGAAGGATATGGGAATTACCGTAGGAAAAGATAATAAGCTGACTATTGATAAAAAGACCTTTGTTAGCAGTGATCTGGAAAAAGCTAAAGAATTATTTAATGGACAAAGCTCCTTATCCTATCTTGTTTCATCAAGAGCAACTTCTTTAAGTAACACTGCTTATAGCCAGAATAATACATCATCCCTTTATACTATGGATGGCACGTATGCTTCTCAGAATATAGGAAGTGTCATTAATGATTATTTTTAAGCTTTGATTATTTAATAAAATTATAAATTATAGTAATAAAAGTCGTATTTAATAAAAATAAATACGACTTTTAAATTTTCTCTTGACAAATATACATAGAAAGGATAAAATAAGTCTGTTCGCAGGAATGGCGGAATGGCAGACGCGTACGGTTCAGGTCCGTATGGTAGCAATACTGTGAGGGTTCAAGTCCCTTTTCCTGCATTTAAAACCTATATGGAAGTCTAAGAGATTAGACTCATTGAGCGTAACAGATGTTAATATCCGTTACGTTTTTTTGTGTGTAATTACATATTGTTGACAGATAAAAGGCAGAATAATAAGATAAAAGATAGAACCAGACCTATTTAAGAAAGGGAATAATGCAATGAAATATGATGTAATTATTATAGGAGCCGGACCGGGAGGTATTTATGCTGCCTATGAATTAGTACAAAAAGATAAAGAAATTAAAATTGCAGTTTTTGAGGCAGGGCATCCCCTGGAAAGAAGGAAGTGTCCTATTGACGGAGAGAAAATTAAATTCTGTATCAGTTGTCCCAGTTGCTCTATTATGAGTGGATTTGGAGGAGCCGGAGCTTTTTCAGATGGGAAATATAATATTACCAATGATTTTGGAGGAACCCTTTATAAATTTATAGGCAAAGAAAAAGCTACCATGTTGATGGAATATGTGGATGAAATCAATATGAAGTTTGGAGGCGAAGGTACAAAGATGTATTCTACTTCCGGAACGAAATTTACAAAAATATGCATGCAGAATAAGTTGAAATTATTAAATGCATCTGTACGTCATCTTGGAACAGATATTAATTATGTAGTTTTAGAAAATATTTATAAAGAGCTTAGCAAAACAGTAGATTTTTATTTTGACAGTCCTGTAGAAAATATTGTCAAGAAGGACATAGGATATTTAATTTGCAGTAAAGAAAAGCAATATGAAGCAGAAAATTGCATTATTTCTGTGGGGCGTATCGGAAGTAAGTGGATGGAGAAGGTATGTGAAGATATGAAAATACCTACAAAATCCAATCGTGTTGATATAGGAGTCAGAGTTGAGCTTCCGGCAGTTATTTTCTCACATCTTACTGATGAATTATATGAAAGTAAAATTGTTTATCGTACAGAAAAATTTGAAGATAATGTAAGAACCTTTTGTATGAATCCTAACGGAGCAGTAGTAACGGAAAATACCAATGGAATTGTAACAGTTAACGGACATAGCTATGAAGATCCGGATAAGCATACAGAGAATACTAATTTTGCACTTTTGGTAGCAAAGCATTTTTCAGAGCCCTTTAAAGACAGTAATGGATATGGTGAAAGTATTGCAAGACTGTCTAATATGTTAGGTGGAGGTGTTATTGTACAAAGATTTGGGGATCTTGTGCGGGGAAGAAGAAGTAATGCCACCAGAATCTTAGAAGGAATGGTAAGACCAACCTTAGCTGCCACACCGGGAGATCTCAGTTTGGTATTACCAAAGAGAATTCTGGATGGTATTATTGAAATGATATATGCCTTAGATAAAATTGCACCGGGAACAGCCAATGATGATACGCTATTATATGGTGTTGAGGTGAAGTTCTATAATATGGAGGTTGAAGTAGATGAGAATCTGGAAGCACCACATAAAGGTCTTTATATTATAGGTGATGGAAGCGGAGTAACGCATTCATTAAGTCATGCCTCTGCCAGTGGTGTATATGTGGCCGGAAAAATACTGGAGAAGAGAAAATGAAGCTCTTAAAAAAAGTGATGATAAAAACCTTTCCTGTATTAACCGGTTATCTGGTTTTAGGGATGGGGTTTGGAATTCTAATGATAAAAAATGAATTTGGAATTTTGGCAATTGTGGCAATGAGTCTTTTTATTTACGCAGGTTCCATGCAATATGTAGGAATTACTTTGTTGACAGCAGGAGCCGGAGTTTTTCAAACAGCACTTACAACCCTGATGGTGAATGCAAGACATTTATTTTACGGGATATCCATGGTGGAAAAGTATAGAGAAACAGGCATTTATAAGCCCTATCTTATTTTTGCATTGACAGATGAAACCTATTCTCTTGTATGTAACGAAGAAAAGGGGGAGGATTCCAAGACTTATTTTTTCCTGGTGTCCTTATGTAATCATTTTTATTGGGTAGCAGGCAGCTTGATAGGGGGAGTATTAGGTAATATGATTACTTTCGATACCACGGGAATTGAGTTTTCCATGACGGCATTGTTTCTTACAGTATTTGTGGAACAATGGCTGGGAACAAAGCAACATTTCCCTGCACTGTCAGGCTTAAGCTGCTCTGTATTGTGTTTATTTCTTTTTGGAAAAGATAAGTTTTTGATTCCAACCATGGTATTAATTACCGTTTCTCTTCTTATCAACAGAAAAAAATATGGGGAGCTTACGAAGGAATGAAAAGTATATTGATTGTTGTTATGGCAGTGGTTACAGCCTTATTGCGTTTTTTGCCTTTCCTGATATGGAATGGGAAAAGAAAAACACCGGAGGTAATCGTTTATTTGGGAAAGGTATTGCCCTATTCCATTATGGCTATGCTGGTGGTTTATTGCCTAAAGGATATTACTTTTCTCCGGAAGCCTTTTGGGATACCTGAGATTTTGGCATCAGTGGCAGTAATCCTTGTTCATTTGTGGAAAAGAAATACACTGATCAGTATTATTTTAGGTACAGCCGTGTATATGATTTTAATTCAAGGTGCTTTATCAATTATTTTACACTTGCCAATTTTATGAGAAATCATTTATACTCATGTATGGCGTCTTTAAAAATAGGATTAGTTATTTTATTGAAGGATACATGAAATCCTATCTTTCAGTAATGCCCTGTGAAAGAACTGCCGTTGAAATTATGATATAAAAGGAGTGGAGATTATGGCAATGGATATGGGAGCTATGATGAAATTAATGTCTGCGAAAAGGGAATTTGAGAAGAATCATCCTAAATTCTTTTCCTTTGTAAAAGCAGCTTTTGGAAATGGTGTTGAGGTTGACAGCGTAATAGAGATTACTGTTACTAAACCATCAGGAGAAACCTTAACCACAAATATTAAGGTTTGCCAGTCAGATCTGGAATTATTAAATACGTTAAAAACTTTAGGAAGATAAGTGCAAAAGAAGGAGAAATTAAATAATGGAACGTGAACGTTTAGGCAGTCGCCTGGGCTTTTTGTTATTAAGTGCAGGCTGTGCCATTGGTGTAGGAAATGTATGGAAGTTTCCGTATATGGCAGGTCAGTACGGAGGAGGAGCCTTTGTATTGGTATATCTGTTCTTTTTGATTGTATTGGGAGTGCCTGTTATGACAATGGAATTTGCCATGGGGCGTGCCAGCAGAAAAAGTCCGGTGAAGCTTTATGATGAACTGGCACCTAAAAACAGCAAATGGTATATTCACGGATACGTGGCTATGTTAGGCAACTACATTCTGATGATGTTTTATACCACTGTTACCGGATGGATGATTCAATACTTCGTTGATACTGCCAGAGGAAAATTTGTTGGATTAGATGCCAACGGAGTAGCTTCAGCTTTTGGGGATATGCTTTCAAATCCTATAGCTATGGGAGCTTATATGATACTGGTTGTGGTAGCAGGCTTTGGTATTAATTCCATCGGACTTCAAAATGGCCTGGAGAAGGTAACCAAGGTTATGATGCTGGCACTTATGGTAATTATGATGGTACTGGCATTTAACAGTATTTTTATGGAAGGCGGAAAAGAAGGCTTGGAATTCTACCTTTTACCGGATTTCCAGAGAATGAAGGAAATTGGAATTGGAAATGTTATCGTTGGAGCCATGAATCAGTCCTTCTTTACCTTAAGTCTTGGTATTGGATCCATGGCAATTTTTGGAAGCTATATTGGGAAGGAGAGAGCCTTAATGGGAGAATCCATCCGTGTAGCTGTATTAGATACTTTTGTAGCCTTGGCATCCGGACTTATTGTATTTCCGGCTTGCTTTGCCTACGGGGTGGAAGCGGACAGCGGTCCAAGTCTGATATTTATTACTCTTCCCAATATTTTTAATAATATACCCATGGGAAGATTTTGGGGAACCTTATTTTTCGTATTCCTGACTTTCGCTGCATTTTCTACTATTTTGGCAGTATTTGAAAACATTATTTCCTGCAGTAGTGATTTATGGGGGTGGAACAGAAAGAAAGCCTGCGTTATTAATGCAATTTTAATAGGAGTTCTTTCCATACCCTGTGTACTTGGCTTTAATCTTTGGAGCGGTTTCCAGCCATTAGGTGCAGGCAGCAGTGTTCTTGATCTTGAGGATTTTGTTGTAAGTAACCTGATCCTTCCTCTGGGATCCTTAATCTACGTTTTATTTTGTGTAAGTCGTTATGGATGGGGTTGGGATAAATTTGCAGCAGAGGCAAATGAAGGAAAAGGATTTAAGGTTGCAAAATGGATGAGACCTTATATGACCTTTGTATTACCGGTTATTATTCTCATTCTTTTCCTGATGGGAATTATTTAATGAATATTATCTGAATTAAAAGAATGTGATGAAAAAAACGCCTTCAGAAATGAAGGCGTTTTCTTACGGCTATTCTCAGCCGTTTAATTGACATAATAGAAATAAGAGCGATGGATATTACGGCACATACAGAGAAGACGATGGCTGACCAGGAAAGCTTTAAAGGACTCCCCCAGAACTTGTGAATATTAAATTCAATAAATACACACATGATTCCTACAATAATAAATAAATACAAGGCGGTAGCCAGTAGGGAGTGGGAAATATAGTGGTATAGTATTCCCAGTATGGAAAAGAGAATCAGACAAATCAGGGTAATGGGAAAGCATAGTTCAAAAAACCACCGGTCAGTTTTAGTCAGTAGTGTGAGGGCATATTCATAAAATATGATACTCAGTCCACTGCCTAATAAATTGATACTAAATGGAATTTTGGGGAAAAACATTCGAGGACAAAATAAAATCCATAAAAGAATACAGGCCCCCACTACAGGTATAGACCAGCGGTTATGCTGAAATACAAAAAGATTTAAAAGACCACAGGCTAAAGCAGTGGAGCCTAATACAATACTGAGCCACATTCCCACATCCCTTTTTGACATAGGCTCCACTTCGCCTTTATGGGCAGCGAAGGGTGCTGAAATCACAGAATTGCAGTTTTCGGCTACTTCATTTGGATTTATAACAGGTGTACAGCAAAGGGGACAAACCTTTAAGGAACGATCCAGCCTTACACCACATTCAACACAATAAGACATAAGCAGTCCTTTCTTTTAATGATTTCTGTTACTTTCTATAGTTACTTTAATTCCGTCCTGCACCAGCTTTTGGAAAAAGTATTTTTCTACATCGGTTTCTTTAATACAGCTGGCAAAATTTATGGTTAAAATATTATTATAACTGATAATAGCACAATTGGTACGGGAAGAATAAGGGATTCCCATATAAATATCAAATCTTTCCACATGAGGAAGCATTTCGTCCGGAACCTTCAGAACCCCCATATTAGTAAGTCCGGCAGAAGAATTTCGATCCTGTACCCTTTTATAAAAATTTTTTACTACAAAATCCTTGATAAAGAGAGGTACTACACGAATAAATGGATTTCGCTGTGTGGCTGCGTTGGTAGTGATATCTCCCCGAAGAAATTTATCATTAATATAGTAGTGCATATAGTGATGTACCTGTTTAATAATTTCTTCAAATTTATAGTCTCCAAGCCTGGGATCAATAGAGGGATATACCATGGTAATAAAATTACGCAGGGTCTTAGAGGGGAAAAATCTTCTAAGATTTACCGGCATGGCTATTTTTACCGGAAGCTCTCGAAAAGGCTTATCATCCTTTTGTTTTTGCAGCAGAGCATAAAGTAATACTGCATTTAAATATTCTGTAAGAGTACACTTATAGAGGGCGGCTACCTCTAAAACTTCGGAAGTAGCCATATTTCCGTGGATTACCTGAAAGGTGAAAAATGGTTCCTTAGTGCCTCTGAGTCGATAAGTTTTCTCCATTGGTCTGGGAGGACAAAACTTAGAGTTTGAGTATCTCATATAGGCATCCTCCAGCTCCTCAGGATGAGGCTCCTGATTGATGTCTAATACTAAATACTGATTAGGAATATCATGACCTAATAGACGAAGATAAACAGCAGTCAGAGTATTTAACAGATGCATACCTCCATTTCCGTCCCCAAGACTATGATGAGCCTCCAATGAAATACGACACCCATGGTAATAAAAACGTAAAAGATAACGTCCCTTTGTTTTAAAAGACATAGGCATGCAGAAATTACGTACATCAGGTTGGACAAATGGACCCGGACGGTAATTAGGCTCTAAAAATCTCCAAAATAATCCCTTTCTCATGGCAACCTTATAGGTGGGAAAGCGAGGCAGAGTCATTTCAATGGCTTTCTGAAGTACCTCGGGCTGTACCTCTTCCTTTAAAAGAACCGACAGACGATAAACGGAAGAAAAATCCTTTCTTTGAAGGGTAGGATATACAATTGCCGATAAATCTAAAGGATACCACTCCTGCTTGGGAGCATGGATAGTTTTAGACATAGATACCTCCTGGTGACTGGTGTCATAAGGTGAAACTACTAAAGTATGACACCGTTTATCCGATAATCTAAAGAAAATTATCGTTACGTTCACTGGCTTGCTTGTGAACAGAACAATATCGGAATTTATAATCAGTATACCACACTTTACGTAAGAAATTAACTATGTTAGAATAATTGGGCAGAAAATAATCTTTTTTTAGCAGGATTGATTTTTGCTACAAAGATGTTAAAGTAAGGAGACAGAAGATGAATTATATTTTTCAGCTGGCTTTAATTCTTGGAGTCAGCTTTGTGGGAGAATTATTAAATGCAGTTCTTCCTTTTCCCATACCGGCCAGTGTATATGGCCTTATTTTATTGTTCCTGTTACTTTGTTCCAAAATAGTGAAATTGGAACAGGTGGAGCAAGTTGCCGGATTTATGATTTCCGTAATGCCCATATTTTTTATTGAGCCTACGGTAGGGATTATGAATTCCTATGGTTTGGTAAAAGGGAAGATAGCTGCCTTGTTTATAGCTGCCTTTCTTTCCTTTGCAGCTGTTTTGGCAGTAACAGGACTTACGGCACAGGCCATTATGAAATTTAAGAATAAAGAGAAAGGAAGAGAGCATGAATCTGAATGATTTTCTGGCAGAATCAGTTTTTTTTGGAATTGTATTAAGCCTGGCAGCTTATAAAATAGGCTTTGAAATTCAAAGAAAATATAAAAAGGTATTTTTAAATCCTTTGCTGATATCTATTGTAATTATCATAAGCTTTTTACTTGTCACGGGAGTGAGCTATGAAACCTTTCAAAAGGGGGCTTCCCGTTTAAGTTATTTTTTAACACCGGTTACTGTATGCCTGGCAGTGCCTTTATATAAGCAGCTGCAGGTTTTAAAAGAAAATGTGGCGGCTATTTTGATCAGTATTTTTCTAGGCTGTCTTTCTCATGCAGGAATTTTAATTGGTATAACAGCTGCGTTTGGAATGGATAAGCAGTTGCTTTTTTCTCTTATGCCAAAAAGTATTACAACAGCAATAGCATTGGGGGTATCTGATGAATTGGGAGGAATTGCAGGGATTACCGTGATTGGGGTTATGGTAGCAGGGATTTCGGGAGCAGTTGTAGGACCGGTATTATTAAAACTTTTCAGGATTAGGGATCCCATAGCACAGGGGTTGGCCTTGGGAAGCTCAGCTCATGCTATTGGTACCTCGAAGGCTGTAGAGCTGGGGGAGGTTCAGGCAGCTATGAGTTCTTTGGCTATTGTTGTTACGGGAATTATGACGGTAGTAATTGTTCCCTGGGTAGCAGGTCTTCTCTAAAGTTCAAGAAAAATCTGCTTCAGTAAAAAATCAGAAGTTGCTTTGGTAAACAAAAGAATAAAATAAATGAAAAAAATCATAGAAAAATAAAGGAAATACAAACTCTGTACAGAATATTAAAATAAGAGAGTTTTTAAATTGTTTTTATAGTTTTACAATCGGAAGAAGTCTAATCCGGGGAGAAAAAAGATGACAATAAGAGAAAGTCTGGAGTTATATGAAAAAGAGTATTTAAGTCCTTATGCTACCTTAAGTATGAATTCAAAGGGAAGATTACGGTGGGAGGAAGTCTGTGATATCAGACCGGTTTTTCAGCGGGACAGAGATAGGATAATTCATAGTAAATCCTTTAGAAGACTGAAGGATAAGACACAGGTATTTTTGACACCGGAAGGTGATCATTATCGGACACGTCTTACACATACCCTGGAGGTTTCCCAAAATGCCCGTACAATAGCAAAAGCGCTGAGATTAAATGAGGATTTAGCAGAGGCAATAGCATTAGGTCATGATTTGGGACATACACCCTTTGGTCATGCAGGGGAAAGAGCCTTGAACCGAATCTGTCCCATGGGCTTTGAACATAATGTACAAAGTGTGAGAACTGTGGACATTTTGGAAAAATCAGGTATTGGTTTGAATTTAACAATAGAAGTAAGAGATGGGATATTAAATCATCAGACCTCAGGGAAGCCCTCTACCTTGGAGGGGAAAATTGTAAGGTATTCAGATAAAATTGCTTATATCCACCATGATATGGATGATGCTATCCGTGGAGGAATTTTAACTGAGGATGATGTTCCCAAGGATATAACCTCAGTAGTAGGTGAAACCACCGGTGAGAGATTGGATCATTTCATTCACGACCTTGTAACAAACAGTCAGGGGAAAAATGAAATTGCCATGTCACCACCGGTAGAGGAAGCAATGAAAAAATTGCGCAAGTTTATGTTTGAAAGAGTATATACCAATCCGAATGCCAAGGGAGAAGAGCTAAAGGCGGAGCAGTTAATGGAAACGCTTTATGAATATTACATGTTACATACTGAGGTGCTTCCCAGAGAATATCAGAGAATGATGTATGATGGAGAATGCAAGGAACAGGTAGTATGTGATTATGTAGGAGCTATGACAGACCGCTTTGCCATTGCAAAATATGAAGAAATTTATATTCCTAAATGTTGGCATGGATAAGGGTAAAGGAGAGGAGAAGAATTCATGTATTATCCTGATGAACTGATAGAGGAAGTCAGAAGTAAAAATGATATCGTGGAAGTAATATCAGGATATGTAAGAATGCAGAAAAAGGGTTCTGCTTATTTTGGGCTATGTCCCTTTCATAGTGAAAAATCTCCTTCATTTTCTGTTTCCGGTGCTAAGCAGATGTATTATTGTTTTGGTTGCGGAGCAGGCGGTAATGTATTTACATTTCTGATGAATTATGAAAATTTTACCTTTCGTGAGTCTATACAGGAGCTGGCAAATCGGGCAGGAATAGACTTGCCGGAGCTGGAATATTCAGAATCTGCTAAAAAAGAGGCAGATAAAAAAGGGATTCTTTTAGAAATTAATAAAGAAGCTGCCAAGTACTTTTATTATCAGCTAAGGCAACCACAGGGAAAAATCGGATATGAGTATTTATTAAAAAGAGAGTTATCTCAGGAAACTATTCATAAGTTCGGTTTGGGCTTTGCCAATAAAACAAGCAATGATTTGGTAGCTTATTTAAAGAGTAAGGGATATAAAGATCAGCAGCTGGTAGAGGCAGGCTTGGCAGGAGCAGATGAAAAATACGGACTCCATGATAAATTTTGGAATCGTGTTATTTTTCCTATTATGGATATCAATCACAGAGCCATAGGCTTTGGAGGAAGAGTTATGGGAGACGGAAATCCCAAATATCTGAATTCGCCGGAAACCCTGGTTTTTGATAAAAGCCGCAATCTGTACGGATTGAATTTTGCCAGAACCTCCCGTAAAAATCATATGATTTTATGCGAAGGATATATGGATGTAATTTCTCTTCATCAGGCCGGTTTTACCCAGGCAGTAGCTTCTCTGGGAACTGCCTTTACCATGGGACAGGCAACCTTGTTGAAAAGGTATACGGAAACTGTTCTTCTTGCCTATGATAGTGATGAAGCAGGAACTAAGGCAGCACTGAGAGCCTTAAATATTTTAAGGGAAACAGGTCTGATGGGAAAGGTGATAGATCTCAAGCCCTATAAGGATCCGGATGAGCTTATCAAAAATCTGGGGGCAGAAGAGTTCAGCCAAAGACTGGACAAGGCAGAAAACGGATTTCTTTTTGAAATCAGAGTACTGCAAAGGGATTTTAATTTAAAGGATCCGGAAGAAAAAACAAGATTTCATAGAGAGATAGCAAAAAGATTATGCCAGTTTTCAGAAGAGGTGGAAAGGGATAATTATTTAGAAGCGGTAGCAGCTTCCTATCATATCGGTTATGAGAATCTAAGAAAGCTGATGCAAAGCTATGCTTTAAAAAATGGCATGGCAAAACCCATTGAGAGGCCAAAATCCGGAATACAATCAAAAAATACGCAGGAAGAGAGTATCAGAAAAAATCAGAGGCTGTTGATTACCTGGCTTGTGGAAGAGCCTTATTTATATACTTCGGTAAAAGATTTTCTGAGTCCGGAAGATTTTACTGATGAACTTTATCGGGAAGTGGCTGAAAAGCTATTTGAAGAATTAAAAAGCGAAAAATTTTCACCTGCCGGCTTAGTAAGTATGTTTGAAGAAGAAGAAAAACAAAGGGAAGTAGCCAGGCTGTTTAATACGAAGCTGAATATGCTGACTACCAAGCCGGAAAGGGAAAAAGCTTTTCATGATATATTAATTAAGGTAAAGGAACAAAGCCTGGAATATTATTCCGGAAGGCTGGGAAGTGACGTTACAGCCATTAATCGGGTGATTTCAGGAAAGGTTGCTCTTGAAAACCTTAAAAAAACGCATATTTCTTTAAAGGAATGACCAAACTAAGAAAAATACTATAACTTAGCAG
>JAFYWD010000285.1 GCA_017558205.1 Lachnospiraceae bacterium
CCCTTCAAGGGGTATAAGCAACGCGTCAAGTGCAATAGTGACTTGAACGAAGAGAAAGTCTGGGCGCCTTGAGACGCTGTCGAGTGTCAAGGGGTTATACCCAGCGAGTCGAGCCACCCCTTTTAGGGGTGGTGGCGACTAATTTAAATACTAGAGCATTATTATAATGTAGCACCAAAGTCAGATACAATAATCTGTCCGGTAAGTGCACGTGATTCATCGCTGGCTAAGAATAAAAGAATGTTAGCCACATCTTCCGGTAAACAGATGGGAACGGAAAGATTCATATGCTTCTGCATTTGTCCAAACATATCCATATTCAGTGTAGCAGGATCAATCTTTGCCATAGGAGTAGCGATGGAGCTGGGGTTTACAGAGTTGCAACGGATTCCTGTACCAGCAAAACGCATAGCAGTATGCTTGGTTAAACCAACAACAGCAGCCTTACTTGTTACATAGGCTGCACCACCGGTACCAAACTGACCGGCAACAGAATCCAGGTTAATAATAGAGCCGGTATTAGTTTTTTTCATTTCCTTTAATACGGCTCTGGTACAGTTAATGGTACCTTTGGTATTAATACCGAATACCCAGTCAATATCATCATCCTCTACAACATCGATAGGCTTTAAACCGGATTCCAATACACCGGCATTATTTACCAGTACATCAACCTTACCGTATGCTTCTACTGTCTTTGCTACCAAGTTTTCAGCATCCTCAACCTTAGAAACATCAGTCTGTACAATAAGTGCTTCTCCTCCGGCAGCACGAATTTCTTCTGCCACCTCTTCCAGCTGAGGAAGTCTGCGGGCACTGAGAACTACCCTGGCTCCTTCCTTCGCAAATAATTTGGCAGTAGCGGCACCTACACCGGAGTTACTGCCTGTGATAATAGCAACCTTGCCATCTAAACGACCCATAATAAATACCTCCTTAATTTGTCGAATAATTTTCTAATATTTTACTCCATGGGAGAGAATAATTCAATAAAATCGGATAATGAGAATAAAAAATAGCAAAAAAGAAGGAAAAGAATAGAAAAATAAATATAAAAAAGAAAAGACTTTTAATAAAAATGATAGTATAATAGTAGACAATGAAGAGATAAAAGAAATTGGAAAATCCCTAGGGGAAGAGAGAGAGGTAATTCATGGCATTAGTAACTACAAAAGAATTATTATTGGATGCACAAAAAAACGGATATGCAGTAGGTGCATTTAATGTGGAAAATATGGAAATGGTCCAGGCGGTAATTGAAGCGGCAGAAGAGCTTCGTGCTCCGGTAATTATGCAGACAACGCCATCTACCTTAAAATACGCAGATCCTGAATATTTTTATGCCAATGTAGCAGCTGCAGCAAAAATGGCTTCGGTTCCGGTGGTAATGCATTTGGATCACGGTAGCAGCTATGAATTAGCCATGCGGGCATTTCGTGCCGGTTATACCTCTATTATGATAGACGGAAGTCATAGTGTATTGGAAGAAAATATTGCAATTACAAAAGAAGTGGTAAGAGCCTGTCATGCAGGCAATGTGCCGGTAGAAGCTGAGCTTGGTAAGGTTGGTGGAAAAGAAGATGATCTGGATGGAGGAGCCGGCGGTTATACTGATCCTGAGGATGCAGCTTATTTTGTCAAGGAAACAGGAGTGGATTCTCTGGCAGTAGCCATAGGAACAGCTCATGGGGTATATAAAGGAATTCCCAAGCTGGATATTGAAAGATTAAGTAAAATCAGAGAAGTGGTGGATATTCCTTTGGTGCTTCACGGAACAAGCGGCATTCCTGATGAGGATGTTAGAGAATGTATCCGCAGAGGTATCTGTAAGGTGAATTATGCCACAGATTTAAGAATTGCATTTACAGAAGGTGTAAAGGAAATATTAGAAGCCAATCCTGATACCATTGATCCCAAAAAGTATAACGCTAAAGGAAGAGAAAAGGTGAAGGAATACGTTTGCGGAAGAATTAAGGTTTGCAATAGTGATGGAAAAGCATAAATTATAAAATATGATTGCGCAAAATAGTAAGACATAATTACAAAAAATAAATAAATATCAAACTTTTAGAAATAACTGTTGAAATTTTTCAGACAAAGGACTAGAATAATATTATAAATGAATATTGGGCAAAACAAGGGAAACCTTGTGACGCAAAGCTATAGGGTCTATTAATACGACAGCCAGTTGCAATTTTTAAGATTTATGACACTGCATAAACTATGGTTTTGCTGTGTCATTTTTTATGCAGAATGCATAAGCTAAGTAGAAGAGTTTCCTTATTGATTAGTTGCCAAATACGAAACCGTATATCATATAGCATGAAATTTGTGGTTGTAGTAAAGGTACGGAAAACAGAAAGGAGGGGATAATATGGAAAAAATTTTATATTGTGAAATTATGATTGTATGTATTATGGTTTTATCCATAATTTATTACAGTGATGTAAAAAGTACCAGAGGTCCCCTGCTGATCGGTCAAAGAGTATTTCGCTTATTGTTGACTGCAAATATGGGAGCTATGTTGTTTGATGTTCTTGGAGTAATTTATAATGGTACATCTTATGGCTATAGTAGAACAATGGTTATTGCATCAACGTTTATCTACTACTTTTTCCATTCTGTAGTAGGCGTTTTATTTCTTTTATATGTGGATTTTTGTCTTTACCCCAATAAAAGGAGATTTAAGAGAAGGCTGCCTTATTACCTGTTGCCTACAATTGTAATAAATATTATAAACATCATAAATTTGAAAACAGGCTGGTATTATGCCGTCAGTGAAAATAATACGTATCAAAGAGGAGACTTTTTCATTATTCCTACATTAGTATGTTTATGCTATGTAGTATATTCCGAATATTTAACATTTACCTGGTGGAGCCGTAATAAGGCTGATTATAAAAGTCATAGGGAGCTATATATGCGTCTTTCAGTTATACCGATTATTCCCTGTGTCGGATCTGTATTACAAGCTTTAATACCCGGCTCCGCCAGTACCCTCCCATTTACGGCATTGGCTTTATTGATTAACTACATTGCCATACAAAATGGACAGATGGCAAAAGATCATCTGACAGGCTTGTATAACAGAATACAGTTAGAAACCTTTATGAATTATCAGATCAGAAATTTAAAAGAGGGAAAGTATTTCTTTTTAATTTTATTGGATCTTGATAGATTTAAGGCAATTAATGATACTTATGGGCATATTGTGGGAGATGATGCGTTAATACAAATGGCTGCCATACTGAGAAGTAATTGCAAAAGAAAAAAGGATTATGTTTCAAGACTGGGAGGAGATGAATTTGTAATTATCGGACAATGTAGAGAGCCTAATGGAGCAGAGGTGATTATTGAGCGTTTACAAAAGGCAGTAGAGGAGTTTAATGCCACAGCCAATAAGGTTTATAAATTAGAATTTAGTGCCGGTTATACCCTGTGTGAAAGGAATTCAAGTGCCACTCTGGATACTTTGATAAATGAAGCTGATGAAAAAATGTATTATAACAAAAATAAGAAAAAGATGAGAGAAAAAAAGCCGGAATAAAAAAATAAAAAAATTTTAAAAAAGGTATTGACGATATAGATAATATAGTGTAATATACATTATGTTGTTAGGGAACAGCACACGATTAGCCCAGATAGCTCAGTTGGTAGAG
>JAFYWD010000286.1 GCA_017558205.1 Lachnospiraceae bacterium
AAATGGTTCCTGGGCCAGCAAGGCTGGAGATCTGATGGAGCAGTTTGTAAAAGAAGAATTAAAAAATATGACAATTTTAGATGAAAGAATTTGTATTGCTTCATCAGCCTGTGAGGACAAAGCACTAGAGCTGGATGCTATGGCAGATTGTATCGTTGCTTCCCTTAAGGGAGAACTGGCTTAAGGATTCAGTCATGGCTATTTATTTTGGGTAACAGTTCAGCTCTGACCAATCACATTGCTGATTGGTCAAGGGAGAAAGAGTGAATATTTGATAAAGAAAAAGGCTGTTCCGTTAGGAACAGTCTTTTTGTATCTTAAAAACCTAAATTTTCATTTACAAGAATTACATGAATACGCCCTGCATGACGGGAATAGCGGGTTGTTAAGAATTGGCAGCAGATAGTATCCCGGGATTTACAGTTCACACAGGAGCCGGTTTCCTTACAGGGGACGGTAATGGGAAATCTTTGTGTATTAATGGGAGCTGCCGTATTTCTAGCCCTCAGCATGGCATGCTGTTCGTCCTTGGCCACCTTATTCATACCTACAATCATAATTACATGAAGTGGACCGTAAGCAATAGCAGCTACACGATTGGCATTACCGTCAATATTCACTAAAATACCATCCTCGGTAATAGCATTGGTACTGCATAAAAAGTAATCGGCACCAAAGGTTTTCAGTTCCATTTCCCTTTTTTCTGCCGGTGTACTACAATTATCACGGTTATAAACGGTATAATTACCTTCCATAACAGCCTGTTTTAATCCAATTTCCTGAATGGACACAGATCCACCCCAGCCCAGGGAGGAACCCTCAGGAATCAGGGAAAGTGCCTTTTCCAATGCCTCTTCTTTGGTTTCCGTAAAATAGCCATTCATATTACGGGATTCTAAGCCTTTAATAATTTTACCGGCCAATAACCGATTACGATTTTTTTCATTAAGATCCATAAGATTCTCCTTCCTCAATGTGCAGTCTGAAAATCCATTCTATACTAAGCATAAAAATCCATCCTATACTGATCATGAGATTATAAAAGACAGCTTAGCCTAGGAAGGATATCGATTTTTTAACTTTTTTGGTTAAGGAATAAATTAAAGGATCCATGACGGTATCATCAAGATTCTCCCAGTTTCCGCCAAGAATTTCTCTGATTTCCGAAGCCGGTTTTTGAAGAAACTCCAACATTTCCTCTGTGTTATACCCCTGGATGGAAGTAGTCCCTTTTAGTGAAGCTAAATGGTTGGCGATACACTCTAATAAGGTCTGTTCATTAGAAATAAATTCATTTTCTGCCTTATTAAATTCTCGCTCAAATGCATTTTTAATATCATTCCAGTCAGCCATAATATATACCCCTCTCTTTTGTATCTGTATTTTTACCATCTGACTATGAAGCTACTGAATAGTTATGGTAAAACTTTCTACCATTATAGTACAAGAATTTTTAATGTACAATAGGTAAGAGGGAAGAAACTGGTATAATGAATAGTAATTGTTACTTTTTTGTCTACGCTAATTATTGATTGATGGATAGGAAGAGTAAGAGCAAAGAGATTCAATTTTATGATAGTTTTGGAGCTTTTTGGGATAAAATAATTTGATATATCCAAGATTCTGGCATATAGAGTATTGTTTTCCTCCAATATTATGAACTTTGGATGTTTTAAGAAAAAAAATTAAAAATATTCCAATAAATTTAATATTATTTGGAGCATTATTTCTTAATCAGTTATGATTTACTCCAATTTCATTCTTAGTTCATATTTATAAGCGGATATATATAGATTAGCGGAAGGAGAATTGGATATTTTTCTTATATTTTAATCATAAACATCCAATACAGCCAAATATTAGAAAATGCGGTAACAGTTCAGCCTTCGGCTTCCTGTTACGAGCGACACCCACATTTAAAGTCGCCTATAGCGAGGTGGGTGTCGCTTTGGCTGATTTACTCTTTCTCCCACAATCAATCAGCAAGTGATTGATTGTGGGCTGAACTGTTACAAAATACCGTAACACTTGGAAAGGATAGATTTTAAATTTATTCTAAAGATGATATGATAGAAAGGAAGAATAAAAAAGGTTAGCTACATAAAAGACAGCGAAATAAGTTTATTGGCCTGATAGTGTGAGATGAGGCAAACATGAA
>JAFYWD010000287.1 GCA_017558205.1 Lachnospiraceae bacterium
ATGGATTTAATTTATACTTATAACAATTATCAGGCAGAAGAAATTTATGAAACACCGGTGGCAAAGGCAAGGATTATGAGTGTAGCTTTGGAGGATATTACCGGTGGCTATCTTTTGGAAAGAGAATATGCTGACCGTTATTTTCATGAGTATGAACAGATGGGTAGCGGTTTTATTACTGATGGAAAGGAGCATTTTGTAGTAAAAAATCCTTCCTATTGTTCAGAGGAACAGATTGAATATATCAGAAGCTTTGTAAATCAGGCAGAGGCTGCTATCCTGGATTCTTGTGGAAGAAATCCCCAAACTCAAAAAAGCTATAAGGATTATATTGATATGGAAAGCTTTGTTAAGAAATATCTGACAGAAGAGGTTAGTAAGAATTATGATGGAGGTGTTTCTAGCAGTTAATTTTACAAGGACAGTGACCAAAACGGAGGAAAGCTTTGTGCCGGTCCCGGATGGGATTATGATATGAGTTTGGGAAATTATGTAGACTGGATGGAAGAATTTTCCGGAAATCCTGAAGGAATTAGTGAATTAACACACCATACTTATCATTCTCCATGGTATACTAACTTATATGAAAAAAAGGAATTTTATCAATTGGTGGAAGCTGATTACAGAGAGTACGTAAGTCCCTATTTGCAGCAGCTGCTGGATGGGGGATTGAAAAATTATAAAGAAAGTTTGCTGGAAAGTGCACAAATGAATGAAATAAGATGGAAGCAGGAGTTGATGAAAAATCCTTATTATAAAAACAGGGAAAAAACCTTCGGGGATTTGGAACAGTTTATAAGAGAAAGAAAAGCATATCTTGATAATGCCTGGAAGTCAGTGGATTCCTAGTGTAAAATAAAAGTGTTAATTAATAATCATATAATAAGGGAAGCCGGTTGGGAATGAAGTATCGAATAGAACAAAAATATATTATTACAGAGGATAAGGCTGTATATTTACAGTATAAGCTACAGCATCTTATGCAATACGACACCCATGCTGTTGATGGCAGCTATCGCATAAGAAGTCTTTATTTTGATGATTACCGAGATTCTTTTTTGCAGCAAAATGAAGAAGGGAATGATTTTCGCAGAAAGTTTAGGATCAGAACCTATGATAACAGGCAGGAAACCATTCATTTGGAAATTAAGAAAAAAGAAAGGGGTTATACTTCTAAAAGCAAGGAACGATTAACCTTGGAAGAGTGTAATCTTATTATCAATCAAAGGGGCTGGAGGCCGGATAAGGAAGCCGGTGAGGTGAAAAAACAGCTGTATACCTTAATGCAGCTGCAAAGACTGCGTCCGGTACAGATTGTAGAATATGAAAGAATTCCCTTTGTAGAAAGCAACGGAAATGTAAGGATTACCATAGATAAGCATATTACGGGAAGCAGTGAGACAGAGGCCTTCTGGGAGGAGATTTTGCCTGCTGTTCCTGTTTTGCCTACGGGCTGTCATATTCTTGAGGTAAAATATGATGAATTTATACCCGATGAATTAAAAAAGATCCTGGATGAAGTATATTTACAAAAAACGGCATTTTCAAAATATTATTATGCCAGAAAAAATCCTCATTTGTGCTAGAGGGGAAGAATAACTAAAGGAGAAGAAGTATGAAGTTTACGGATGTCATTAAAAAAAGTGTGTTACAGGGATTTTCAGGGGGAGAAATGTCTACCACAGAAATCATGGTAACTCTTTTGATTACCTTTTTTATTGGATTTTACATATTTTGGGTTTATAAGGTAGTAAGTAAAACAGCATTATATGATAAAAGCTTTCATATTTCCATGACATTGATTTCCGTGGTAACGGCAGGAATAATCATTGCCATGCAATCCAGTATTGTCATTTCCCTGGGTATGGTGGGTGCTCTTTCCATTGTACGTTTTCGTACGGCCATAAAAAATCCTATGGATTTATTATTCCTGTTTTGGTCCATTGGTACCGGAATTGTATGTGGGGCAGGGATGTTTGAGATTGCCCTTATGATGGCAGGAATTACCACAGCAGGACTTTTAATTTTGGAATATATGCCGGGAAACAGAAGGATTTATCTGTTGATTATCAATGGAACTACCGGGCTGTCAGAAGAAGAAATCCTCAATAAGGTGAAGGAGAATGCAATAAGATATAAGGTTAAAACAAGAAATCTGAAAAAGAATGGTACGGATTATATTTTAGAGCTGACTACAAAACAGGAAAAGGAATTGGTGGAAAAGCTTCGTGAAATAAAAGAAATTGAACAGATATCATTACTTTATCATGAGGGAGAAGTAAGAATTTGATGAAGGAAGAAAGAAAAAGAATCCTGAAATTTTTAGGACAAGCCATTATTTTTATAGGAATATTTTTGCTTTTATTCACGATGGCAGATAAAATTTTTCTGGCAAAAAATGAAAATCTATATAATTATAAAAGCTTTATGGCCCGGGAAAAGAACAGCATTCAGCTTTTGGTAATGGGCTCCTCCCATTCTATGGA
>JAFYWD010000288.1 GCA_017558205.1 Lachnospiraceae bacterium
AGTTCGGTAAGGGTGTGAGCTTTACCGGGAAATAAAAGGAGAGAAAAAAATGAGCAGAGTATTAGTAATCGGCTGCGGGGGAGTGGCCAATGTAGCAATCAGAAAATGCTGTCAGGTAAGTGAAGTATTTCAGGAGTTATGCATTGCCAGCAGAACCAAGGAAAAATGTGACCAGCTGGCAGAAGAATTGAAGGGTATTACAGAGACAAAAATTACTACAGCACAGGTAGATGCAGATAAGGTAGAAGAGGTAATTGCCCTGATTAAGGAATATCAGCCGGATTTAGTAATGAATATTGCCCTTCCTTATCAGGATCTTACCATTATGGATGCCTGTCTTGCCTGCGGAGTAAACTACATGGATACGGCTAATTATGAGCCGGAGGATACTGAAGATCCCCGGTGGAAGGAAATTTATGAAAAGCGTTGTGAAGAAAAAGGCTTTTCTGCTTATTTTGATTACAGCTGGCAATGGGCCTACAGAGAAAAATTTGAAAAAGCAGGGCTGATGGCATTGTTAGGCTGCGGCTTTGATCCGGGGGTAACCCAGGCTTACTGCGCTTATGCAAAAAAACATGAATTTGATACCATAGATACTATTGATATTTTAGACTGTAACGGAGGAGATCACGGCTATCCTTTTGCCACCAATTTTAATCCGGAAGTAAATTTACGTGAGGTTTCCTCTCCCGGAAGCTACTGGGAAAACGGAAAATGGGTAGAAATTCCTGCCATGAGTATTAAAAGAGAGTATGAATTTGAAGAGGTGGGACCTAAGGATATGTATTTACTTCACCACGAGGAGATAGAATCTCTGGCATTGAACATTCCGGAGGTAAAAAGAATACGTTTCTTTATGACCTTTGGACAAAGCTACCTTACTCATATGAACTGCCTGGAAAATGTAGGAATGCTTTCTACCACACCTATAGAGTTTGAAGGACAGGAAATTGTTCCTATTAAATTCTTAAAGGCATTATTACCGGATCCTGCCAGCTTAGGGCCACGTACCCATGGAAAAACAAATATCGGCTGTATTTTTACCGGAAAAAAAGACGGAAAAGAGAAAACCTATTATATTTATAATGTATGTGATCACCAGGAATGCTATAAAGAAGTAAAAAGTCAGGCAATCAGCTATACTACCGGAGTGCCTGCCATGTGCGGAGCTTTAATGATGCTGACAAAAAAATGGGATAAGCCGGGAGTTTATACTGTGGAAGAATTAAATCCCGATCCCTTCCTGGAAGCTTTAGACAAATACGGTCTTCCTAAAAGAGAAAACCATGATCCTGTGTTAGTAGATTAAGAGGAAGGACTATGAAAGAAAGGGAAACCAGACCTGCTTTTTCTTTATTGAAAGAGCAGGTACCGGGAGAGGTTTTTAAAAATATACCGACTCCGGCCTATATTATTGAAGAGGAAGGAATTTTAAGGAACGGAAAAATTCTGAAAAAAGTAATCGAAGAAACAGGCTGTAAGATTTTACTGGCACAGAAGGCTTTTTCCAACTATGATTTTTATCCTTTATTATCAGAATATATTTCCGGAACAGAAGCCAGCGGCTTATTTGAAGCCAGACTGGGGGCAGAAGAAATGCCGGGCAAGGAAGTGCATGTTTTTTGCGGTGCATACAGTGAAGGAGAATTTCAGGAGCTGTTAAAATATGCAGATCATATTGTATTCAATTCTCCAAGCCAGCTGAAAAAGTTTGGAAAAAAAGCAAAGGAAGCTAATAAAAGCATTGGTCTTCGTATTAATCCGGAGTGCTCCACCCAGGAGGGACACGGAATCTATGATCCCTGTTCTCCCGGAAGCCGGTTGGGGACAACCAGACAGGTCTGGGAAGAGGAAATGACCGAGGAATGGATTGGTTATTTGGATGGTCTTCATTTTCATACCCTGTGTGAACAGGATTCTGATGATCTGGTAACTACCTGGAGAGCAGTAGAGAGTAAATTCTCAGATATCCTCCCAGGACTTCAGTGGATAAATATGGGGGGCGGTCATCATATTACTAGGGAAGGCTATCATCTGGAGGAATTAAAGAAGCTGTTGCTGGAAGTAAAGGAAAAATGGCAGCTGGAGATTTATTTAGAGCCGGGAGAGGCTATAGCCCTAAATGCAGGCTATTTACTTACGGAAGTATTGGATATTGTGAAGAATGGGGAAGAATCCATTGCTATATTGGATACCAGTGCAGCCTGTCATATGCCGGATGTAATAGAAATGCCTTATACCCCACCCGTATATGCAGCAACAGAACCGGGAGGTAAGGAATTTACCTACCGTCTGGGAGGTCCTACCTGCCTGGCAGGGGATCAGATCGGAATCTATAGCTTTTCTGAGAAATTGCAGGAAAAGGACCGGTTGCTGTTTGGTGATATGGCAATTTATACCACCTGTAAGAATAATACCTTTAACGGAATGCCCCTTCCCGCAATCTGGAAAAGAGATTATAAGGGGAATCTGGTCTTATTAAGAGAATTTGGTTATATGGATTTTAAGGAAAGACTGGGGAGTAAAAAAGCCTTAGAACATAGTTAAGAAATGATAGCAGTTCATTAGAGTTCAAATAATAATCGCTTATTTATTCAGTGACCTGTGAAAAAATAAACAGTATCAAAGAATCAACGTATTTTATAAAAATATGTTGATTTTTTTTTGTAAAGGAATATAATGATATAAATTGAACTAAAATTGAACTTTTTAATTTGTATCATAGTTGAAAGGCTTTTACAGCAAGGCTTTTAAGATGAGACTAAGTCAGAGAATTTAAAGGAGAGCAGAATATGGAGAATATTTTTGCGAAAAAGCTTAATGAAGCCATGAAAAATAAGGGCTATAAGCAGATTGATATTTTGAATCTTGCTGAACAGAGAGGTATTAAGCTGGGGAAAAGTCATATTAGTCAGTATGTCAGCGGGAAAACAATTCCCAGAGAGACTATTTTGAACTTTTTGTCAGAGGTTTTAGAGGTTGATTTCAAGCAGCAGGGAAGTAAGGAAAACAGACAGACTCAAGAATTGAACAAGGAGTTGAACCAAAAATCGGAAAATAATAAGAAGACGGAAATGGGAGGACATAGAATGAGAGAATTTAAAAAATCCATAAAATTAGATAATGTATTATATGATGTAAGAGGACCGGTAGTTGAGGAAGCAGCCAGAATGGAAGCAGCCGGGAACCATATTTTGAAGCTGAATATTGGTAATCCTGCCCCTTTTGGTTTCAGTGCGCCGGACGAGGTAATTCATGATATGCGTTCTCAGCTGATTGATTGCGAAGGCTATTCCCACTCCAAGGGATTATTTTCTGCCAGAAAAGCTATTATGCAGTATATGCAGAATAAAAAGGTGCCGGGAGTAACCATTGATGATATCTATACCGGAAATGGTGTCAGTGAGTTAATTAATCTTAGTATGCTGGCCTTGTTAAACAGCGGAGATGAGGTATTGATTCCTTCTCCGGATTATCCTCTTTGGACTGCTTGTGTTACGCTGGCAGGAGGTAAGGCTGTACATTATATCTGTGATGAAGAGTCTGAATGGAATCCGGATATAGAAGATATGAAGAAAAAAATTACGGACAAAACAAAAGCTATTGTAATTATCAATCCTAATAATCCTACAGGGGCACTTTATCCCAAGGATATTTTACAGAAGATTGTAGACTTGGCAAGGGAGCATCAGCTCATCTTATTTGCTGATGAAATCTATGACCGTTTAATTTTTAATGATGAAGAACATATTTCAGTGGCATCGCTGGCACCGGATGTATTCTGTGTGACCTTTAGTGGCTTGTCTAAGTCCCACATGGTGGCAGGCTATCGAGTAGGCTGGATGGTATTAAGCGGGAACAAACGGATTGCGGCAGATTATATTGAAGGCTTAAATATGCTGTCTAATATGCGTCTTTGCTCCAATGTACCGGCTCAATCTATTGTTCAGACCTCTCTGGGTGGCTACCAGAGTGTGAAAAATTATATTGTACCCGGTGGAAGAGTCTATGAGCAGTGTGAGTATATTTATAAGGCTTTAAATGATATTCCCGGTATCAGTGCTGTTAAGCCGAAGGCTGGCTTTTATATTTTCCCTAAGCTTGATGTGAAAAAATTTAATATTACCGATGATGAAAAGTTTACCTTTGATTTGTTGAGAGAAAAGAAGATTCTTTTAATCAGTGGTAAAGGCTTTAACTGGGATAAGCCGGATCATTTCCGTATTGTGTATCTGCCAAGAATTGAAGTATTGGAAGAGGCAGTGGATAAAATGAGAGACTTTTTCTCCTATTACCGTCAATAGAAACAGACCGTAAGGTAAGTAGAGGATTTTTTACTGGATTTTTAGTAGTGATTGGGATATAATCATATAAGATAACTGATTATTGGATTATTCGAGCACTGACAACTGAAAAATACAGATAAAGTGCAGAAAACTATAACAAATCAGTTTTCAAAGTATATATAAAGGAGAATAGGGAAAATGGCAAACAACAAATATGCAGGAACAAAAACAGAAAAAAATCTTTGGGAAGCATTTGCAGGAGAATCACAGGCAAGAAATAAGTATACTTATTTCGCAGCAGTTGCAAAGAAAGCAGGATATGAGCAGATTGCGGCTTTATTCCAGAAAACTGCTGATAATGAAAAAGAGCATGCAAAGTTATGGTTTAAGCATTTAGGAGAATTAGGAGATACTGCTGAAAATCTTCTTCATGCAGCAGAAGGTGAAAATTACGAATGGACAGATATGTATGAGAATATGGCAAAGGACGCCGCGGAAGAAGGCTTTACAGAGCTGGCAAGACAGTTTCGTGCAGTAGCTGCCATTGAAAAATCTCATGAAGAAAGATATCGTAAATTATTACATAACGTAGAAACGAAGGCTGTATTTGAAAAAGCAGGAGTTGTAATGTGGGAATGCCGTAACTGTGGACATTTAGTAATGTCTACCAAGGCTCCGGAGGTTTGTCCTACCTGCTTCCATCCTCAGAGCTTCTTTGAAGTAAGAGAAGAAAATTACTAAAATGTAGTTTGTACAGTTAGTAAAAATTTGAATGATACTTAGAAAAAGGCCGTGTATTATTACATGGCCTTTTTAATTTTTAATATGGTTGAACTGTTATTTAGAGATCAAAGGAGGAACAAAATAAAGATTGACAAATGTCAATAATTATACTATATTTTAATAAAAGTATTAGTTAGAAAAATCTAACATTAGATAGGGTAACGTAATAAAGATAGAGTGTCTATTATCTTTAGGAGGTAACGATGAACTTAAGGGATGCAAGAGAAGGAGAAGAATATCTGATTAAGCAGATTATGACTGATGATGAAGAACTGGAATCCTTTCTTTTTTCCTTAGGGTGTTATGAAGGCGAGCCTATCACTGTAATCTCCCATGGCAAGGGAGGCTGTGTAGTCTCTATTAAAGATGGAAGATATAGTATAGACAATGATTTAGCCGAGGCCATCTTGGTTTAGATAATAAATAAAAAGAAAAGTAAGTGGAGGCACTGCTTTTTTTATGGCAAATGGTTAGTTTTGTCTAACAAAGATGATGATAAGCAAGATTTTGATTTAATATTATATTACGACAGAAAAAGATTGTGGAGGAAAAAATGAGAATTGCATTGGCAGGAAACCCTAACAGCGGAAAAACTACTATGTTCAATCAGCTGACAGGAAAAAGTGAAAAGGTTGGGAACTGGGCAGGAGTTACTGTTGATAAAAAAGAAAGTCCCATGAGAAAAAGCTTTTACAAAGGAAATGAGGAATTGATGGTAGTGGATTTACCCGGGGCCTATTCCATGTCTCCTTTTACCTCAGAGGAAAGTATTACCAGCAGCTATGTACAAAATGAAAAACCGGATGTAATTATTAATATTGTAGATGCAACAAATTTAAGCAGAAGCTTATTTTTTACAACACAGCTTCTGGAGCTGGGCATTCCCATGGTAATTGCTTTAAATAAAAGTGATATGAACCAAAAGAAGGAAAATAATATTAATACAGAGGAGCTGAGTAAAAAGCTTCATTGTCCTGTAATTTCTACTGTTTCCACCAAGAGTATGGATACCGGAGTAATAAAGGTGGTAGAAGCGGCAGTGAAAGCCATTGGAAAAAAACAGGAAGCTCCTTATCATCAGGGAGAGATTGATTTGCAAAGCAAAGAGGCCGTGGTAGAAGCCGATAAAAAACGTTTTACTTTTGTAAACGAAATTGTAAAGCAGGTGGAGACACGTAAGGTGTTTACGAAGGATAAAAATGCCCAGGATACGTTGGATGGATTTTTAACTAATAAGTGGGTAGGTATTCCTGTGTTTGCAGTAGTAATGTTTTTAGTTTTCGATATTTCCCAATCTACCTTAGGTCCTTATCTGGCAGATTTTCTGGTTGGAGGCATTGAACTTTTCCAGGAATGGATGGCAGGCAAGGTTACCCAGGCTTCTCCGTTTTTACAGGCGTTACTTATTGACGGAATTATAGGAGGAGTAGGTGCGGTAGTAGGCTTTCTTCCTCTGGTAATGGTAATGTACTTTTTAATTGCCCTGCTGGAAGACTGTGGCTATATGGCAAGGGCTACGGTAGTATTGGATCCCATTTTTAAGAGAGTGGGACTGTCCGGAAAATCAGTAATTCCTATGGTAATCGGAACCGGCTGTGCTATTCCCGGTGTTATGTCCTGTCGTACTATACGTAATGAGCGAGAAAGACGTGCCACTGCCATGCTGACACCCTTTATGCCCTGTGGTGCCAAGCTTCCGGTAATAGGATTATTTGCAGGGGCCTTTTTTGCAGATGCCTCCTGGGTAGGAACTACCATGTATTTTGCAGGGATTCTTCTAATCTTTTTAGGAGCATTACTGATCAATAAAATTACCGGTTATAAGTTCAGAAAATCATTTTTTATTATTGAGATGCCGGAATATAAATTGCCCAGCCTGAAAAGAGCCTTTTTTTCCATGTTGGCAAGAGGTAAATCTTATATTGTAAAAGCCGGAACCATCATTTTAGTTTGTAATACAGTAATTCAAATTATGCAGTCCTTTAACTGGAAGCTTCAGCTGGTAGAGGAAGGAATGGAGAGTACTTCTATTTTGGCGGCGGTAGCATCTCCCTTTGCCATTCTTTTAATTCCTTTAGGTTTTGGGGTATGGCAGCTGGCGGCAGCAGCCATTACAGGATTTATTGCCAAGGAAAATGTAGTAGGAAC
>JAFYWD010000289.1 GCA_017558205.1 Lachnospiraceae bacterium
AAGCCTGGAAGTGGTAGATGGAAGCTACGTAAAGAATATTAAGAAAGGAACAGCCAAGGTAACCTTCCGGGGAATGGGAGAATTTGGCGGTACCAAAACAGTAAGCTTTAAGATACAGGAAAAAGACGTAACAAAGATTTTAGAGGGAATTTTTTCTGTAATATTTGAAGAATAAATGTAACAGGAAATTGAAAGTTTAGCTGTTACGATTGGTAAAAGGGTATCCTGCAGAAGATTACCAAATAAAAACGAAAAGAGATACAATTTTTACAAAAAAAGCTGTATCTCTTTTTGTCGTATATAAAAAAGTGAATATAGTACAAAAAATTTATAAAATATTTATAGGAAACAGTAAAAACAGAAGCTACACTTATAGTGTGACACTGTACACAAATTTAGGAGAAGGAGAAAAACATGAAGACAAGAAGAATGATTTTAGCCTTTGTGCTAAGCATTGCCTGTGCATTGACGTCTATTCCTGCTTTACCGGCAAGTGTTGCCTATGCAACTGAAACTACCGGTGATGTGAGTGGAAATGTCAGTGGCAATGTGAGTAACAATGGTACTGCAAGCGGAGATAATACCGTCAGCGATGATACGACTGTTAGTGGAGACAGTACCGTAAGTGGGGATGGTACCGTCAGTGGAGGCAGTACCGTAAGTAATAATAATGGGGAACAAGGTACAGAACAACCGGCAGAACCGGAAAAATATACTACGGAAACACCCTTTGTATTTCCAAGTGTAGTAGGAGCATCTGCTAAATTGGAGGCAGAAAAATCGAATTTAATTAATGTGGCAAATTCCCAGGATCAGGGTAATAACCAAACATATCCGGTTGCAGTTGCTGATAAAGGTTGGGCTAGTGGCGGAAAAATTGTTAATGCCTTAAATAAAGATGATAAGATGGAAATTCCTTATCAGGCAGCAGAGGCAGGAATTTATAAGGTTGTAGTACACTACAGAAGTGGTTCTAGTTCTAATAAGTTAGTATGGGCTGAAACTAACGGCAAGATTCAACAGGGTGAAGTATCTGCAGGAGCTTCTAATTCCAATGAAGATAAACAAGCAGAATTTACTATTACTATTACAGAAGCTGGAAGCGGTACCTGGGTATTTACAGGTCCTGAAAGTAAATCTCCTCAGTTAGATTACTTTGAAATTACCTTCCAGTCTAGAGATGAATATGGAGCACAGAATCCTTTTATTTTCCCGAATGAGGTAAACAAAACGGTTACTTTAGAGGCAGAAAAAGGTATTTTGACAGATGTAAGCAACAACAAGGATGGTAATGGACAGTGGCCGTTGGAAGTAAAAGCTGATACATGGGCCAGCGGTGGTAAATTTGTTAATAGCTTAAATAAAGATGATAAATTAGAGATCCATTATCAGGCAGCAGTTGCCGGAACCTATAAGGTAGTTGCAAAATATCGAAGTGGTTCGCCTAATAATAAACTTGTGTGGTCAGATACAGAAGGAAATATTGCAGACGGTGAACAGGTTGCCGGTTCACCTACTAATGAAACTAGTGTTGACAAAACAGTAGAGTTTAATATTCAGATTGACAAGGCTGGTTCAGGTATTTGGACATTTACAGGTCCTGAAAATAATTCCCCTCAGTTAGACAGGCTGGATATTACTTTGACATCAGAGAAGCCGCTCTTTACAGACTTTGTAGGAGATGAAGCAGCTGTTAATAATTCAGCAGGAGAACCACTTCCGTGGGGACCTACTCCGGATGCAAACC
>JAFYWD010000290.1 GCA_017558205.1 Lachnospiraceae bacterium
AAAAATATTTTACATTTTCCTCTTCATTATAACAGGGAACAATTACACTTAATAATTCCATTTGAAATATTCCTTTTCTTTTTCTGACAAACAGCTGTCTTAAAATTCTGAATATAGGAGCCATTCCCGTTATGTTCACAGGCTTACCTGCAAACAGTAACTTATTCTCTTAACGGCTGTTACTCTGATATATCAGGTATTGTCCCAACTGCCGAACCAGCCGGTACTCTCCCTGCTTATGGGGATATTCCTGAAATTCAGGCAATACAATGATATTACAATGATAAAGAGAGGCATATTGGGCAATCAGCTCCAGCTTTTCTTCCGGAGCCTTCATTGCTTCATAAAGCACCATCAGTTCAGGATCATAGGCATCCATGATTCCCAGATCCATATGGGGAGTATAAAGATCCTTTCCATAAAGAAGATTAATCTTCGGATAATGATTTCCTGCATACTCCAGTACTTCCTCTGTAGCCAGAAGTCTGACTTCCTTCTCCTGACTGCTTTCATCTATATAGGTAAGAACCTGCCTTTCATCTTCCCATTCACTGTTATTTTTTCTGTCTGACATATAGCCGTAAAAGTTACCGGCCAGAGCAATTAAAATAATAAAGCCTAAGGAAAGGGCTACCTTTTGTCTTGCTTCTCTTAGCAGGCCTAAAAAACATACAATTCCGTACGCACTGAGAAAAATTACCGGCATCAGAAACCATATCCTGTGATACTGCCCCTCCATAGGTGTTATTTTATTGAAGATCCAAATAACCAGAGGATTGGCTACTACCAGTACCAAAATTAAAAGCCCGTATAAAAAAGGCCACAGGTGTATTTTCTCCTTTGCCTCCTCCAGCATCCAGGGATCCTGTTTTTCCCTGCTGCTGTATCGTTCCCAGGCAATTGCCAGCCCGAGCCCAAGCGACAGCAGATAAAATAAAAAATAACTGCCGCTTTCCCTGATATCTTCAAAGGAGGTAATCATCAATTCAACAATCTGTGTCACTTGTTACCCTCCCTTTTTTCTGCCAAATTTTTCATTGCCGCAATAAGAAGGAGCATAATTCCAAAAATCCCCAGGGATAGCAGGAGCATAAGTGCTCCCCATTTCAAACCGGCTAAAAAGATAGTACTTCCAAAAATCAGAACCAGCTTTAATACTGCAGGCCAAATATCCAGACCCTGACTTTCCCTGTCAAAATTATGTCTCAAATATTGCCCTAACAGACGATACAATACAATAATCATCATAGGAATTACAATAGACATCACCATGGTTTCTCCCGAATATCCGTAATAAAGCTGACTGTAGCCTTCACTTCCGGGATGATAGTCTCCGGAGAGATAAAATAACTCAATAAATATAATCAGCCAATAGGTATAATTTCGATCTCTTCCGAACAACAGGCTCCCCAGCTCTGCCATAGCAAATAAGGCAAAAACGAACGCAGAAATATTTCCTACGAGAGTAACTGTGGCTGCAGCAGAAAAACCTGTCCAATGGCTGACAGCCCCATACCAAAAGGGCAGGGTAATCAGTTTTCTTGTAAAAATAACTCCCAGCTCCAGAGGCTGATTCGTAAAAGGATGAAACTGATTCATGGTATCTGTTAACAGAGTAACTGCTGCCGTTTCTATCACCGCATCATTCCTGTTTCCCTGCCACTGGGTCTGCATTACCCAGAATATAGCCAGCAACAGCTGCAATAAAAGATAAAGCTTTCTGTCATGAAAGTTTTTATCCTTCCGCTCCTTCAGCTTCTTACTGTCTCTTATCAGTTCTTTTCCACAAAAACCTAAGGATAACAGAGAAATGGCAGCATACAAAAATTCCAGAATTCTTACACATTCCCTAAAACTTCGGTCTGTAAATTGGCCGATAAAAAAGACAATCACCTGGGACAGAAAAAGGA
>JAFYWD010000291.1 GCA_017558205.1 Lachnospiraceae bacterium
AAAAGTACCTGTGCTACTTTACTCCACCAGTGTTTCTCAACTTCTCTCTGATTAATCTTAAAGGTTACGGTCTTTTCTCCGCCGTAGAAACCAATACCTTTAAAGGTTACTTTAGCAGTTCCTTTATTAACATTCTTTTCATATCCTGTAACCACATAATCAGTTCCCATCACTAAGCGTTCTTTATTGCTTATTTTGGCTTTTTCTACATCTGTATCGGTGATAGTAACTTTTTCTCCTGTGTAATCTTTTGCCTTAATCTTAAAGGTTGCCTTACTGATATCAAAGCCTTTTGCAAAAATACGATAAGTCTCTGTAATCGTTCCTTCGTAATTATTACCCTTTAAGGTTACTTCAACTCTTACTACACTACCGGCTTTTACCTGCGTAGCAGGAGCTTTTACTAAGTCGATATCTTCTCCACCTTCTACCACCAGATAGTATTTAGCTTCATTTGCTGTATAATCCTGTTTGCCTAATGCCTTTCCGTTGGCATCCAGTACCTTGAAGCTCTGTTTCCAGCCATTAGCTTTTAGATTCTCTAACTTATCCTTAACACTGATTTTAACAATATCATCACCATCTGCTACTGCCTTTTTCACAATCTTAAATTCCAGTTTAGTAGATTTTGTATAGTTACCTTTTCCTTTGATTTCAACTACAGGTAATGACTTGGTATCTTTCGTAGTAACAGCTTTATTATTCTTATATGTTACCGTATAATCTTTGCCTAAGATTAATTCTTTTCCGTCAGCATCTTTTACTGTTACTTCCGGTGCTACTCCACCAGCCGTGTAAGGAGCTTCAAATTTTCCGACAGCATCCTGCTTAAGACCATTCATACTTACTGTATAACCACTCTCAAGACTGGCTGATGTAATTTTGAAGGATACCTTCTTCGTACCGGTATAACCATATTCAGGATTTCCGGTGAGAATAATACTTCCTGTTCCCTTATTCAGGTTCTTCTCATAGCTAATCTTATAAGCTTCTACAGGTACCGGACTGCTGTTTTTCAATGTAACGGTCAGTTTACCTGAAGACATAGGCTCAATATCTTTTCCGGTATAAGGATAGCCGCTGGTTGGAATATTATTTACTACTACACTCGACATAGCAGTTCCGGTAATATTAAAGGTAATACGTTTCACTCCGTGGTAAGAGATCTCTTTATCAGCATTTGCCAGTCCTGTAAGAATTAAGGTTGCTGTTCCCACTTTCTTATTATCAGCATAGCGTACCTCAAAGTCTACTCCTTCTATTAATTCTACCTGACCATTCTTTACCTTGAATCCTGTTAAGGTAATTCCTTCGTCTGTGGCTGCTTTTTGTGCATCCCACGGAACCTTCTTAAGAACATTCGTAACCTTCATCTTATCCATGGATAATTGAGTATTTTTCTTACCTATGGTCAGGCTAATGGTTCTTTCACCGGCAAAATTTCCCTGTCCTACAATGGTTAAATCCATTGAGGTACTTTCTGTTTCTTTTCCTACAAAATCACCGCTTTGTGTCTGATATTCCTTTACAGTAAAATCACTCTTTGTAAGCTTCTTACCATTCCATGTAATAGTCGGTGCAGGATTTTGCTTCTTACCTGTGTAGGTTACATGAATATTATCTACTATCACACTGTTTTCACTTACTGAAACGGGAGCAATAGTAAAGTAAACATTCTTAGTACCTTTATACTCCCCTTTCATTTTAAGAACTACCTGAGGCGCAAGCTTCTTATCAAAACCGTTCTGACCTTCTACCTTCGTATAAGCCTTCTGGTTATTTTTGATGGTTGCTGTATAATCAACCTTCTCTTCCAACATTTTCTTTCCGTCATAAACACGGAATTCCTGAACCTGCTTGGTTCCGTCATATTTAAGATCTTTAACACCTGCAATCCAGATACCGTCAGGTACTTCACTCAGTCCCACACGGTCCTTAGGTAAAATTTCACCCCAATCATTATCTGATACAGATCCTTCTGCTCCGCCGGATTCTCCACCAGACTCTCCTCCGGATTCTCCGCCACCTTCTTCTCCGTCAAAAACAAGGTCAGGAGCCAATACACTCATTGGAATGTTTTCATATTTAATGCTAACTCCATCACCATATTCATATAATATAGCAATGGATCCATCGTTTAATTCAGATAAACTGGAGTATGCAAAGGAATCTTCCGCATCATTAGGAACAATGTCATAGGTTGTCGCTAAAGTCATTGGCTTGCCTTCTGCTTCCATATCTACGGTAAAGATATAAATTTTTCCATCTTTACGACGTTCATTTACCTTGCCCGGTGCAGAATATAAAATTACCGGTTTCCCTCCAATGGTCTTTGAGTAACGAATTGCAGACACCTGACATCCTGCATTTCTGGGAGCATTGCTTACGTTAACAACATTTCCTGCTTTCCATTCTCCATTTGTTAAAGTGAAATCTGTATACTGTACATGAGAGCTTCCACTTCTGTAGAATTGGCGTACAGTTGTTGCATCCAACTGAACCAGAACACTTTCACTGGACCAGTTTGCTGCTGTTGTTGTATCTTCTGAACGCTTCCAAGTCTGTCCATTATCTTTTGAATAAATGAAACAAGACAGTTCCACTCCATTATTCAGACCGTAACAAGGAATCATAATAGTTCCGTCTTCTAAGCAAAGTCCCGGTCCCGGTCCTACTCCGAAGAAGGTTCCAACATTTTCTTCTTTTCTTATCTGGGGATTTAAGATAACCGGATCTGTCCAGTTTTCTCCACCATCAGTTGAAGAAATCATATAAATATACATAGCACAACGTACATTTAACAAAGAATTATAGAAAAATACATTCTGCTGAACTAACTGTGACTGATTTCCTATCTGAGGACAATACATCGCCTCTTTTTCTTCCGTATACAGATAGAATTTCTTATCCATATAGAAGGATGCTTCCTCACTATAGCTGTCTTCTCCTAATACTTCGTAAATGGGAGCAAATCCGTCTTCACCATGGTCTCCCACATAATATACATAGCTGTCATTGCTCTGTTCTTCCGGTTCTGGGGTTGTATAAAGAACCATACGTTTTTTACCTTTGATTTCCACATATCCGGAAGATGCTTCGGGTCTGTGAGGTGTATACGCATTTGCCACACCTCCCGGGAAGAGATCTGCTACCAGATAAATCTTATCATTAGCATCTCTTACCAATACAGGATCAATATAAGTTGAAGCATAGCTATGACCTGCATTAGTACTGTCAGGATTGTAGGAAGCAAAACTAAATTCCCAATTTGCTCCCTTATCAGTAGATTTACTTACAATAATATCATTCCATGCATCTGCTCCATGATTCCAGCGTGCATCTGCCGCTACAAATAATGTACCATCAGATAAAGTAATACTTGCAGGAATTCTAAATTTCTCACTTCCTCCGGTATTAGTTGCAAATGGCTGACCTTGTGTGGTTCCTTTCGGAGATGTGGTATCTGCCATTTCCGGTAATACGGCTGTTTTCTTATACAGACGAATGGCAGTTCCGCTTCCTTTTGCTACGGTCTTGAAAGCTCCGTTACCGCTGGGATCAAAACTTAACTCATAACCGTTTTCTGCTGCTGCCGCAATCTTAAAGGTACCTGTCTGGGCATCTGCTGACGTAATGGTAAGTGCTACCGGTGTCTCACTTAAGAAAAGCTTGCTGTTACTGCTGGTTACCAAATCCAAATAGCGTTTGGGACCATCATGCATAATTCTTAAAGCAATCTGTCCATTCTCCATGGCAACAACTTCCCATTGCTGTCTTGTGGCCGGAAAATTTGCGTTTAATGTAAGTTCAGTCCCATCGGCACTTAAGGTTCCCTGTAATTGATCTGTTTTCTCCTGTGCCGAAGCATCCAGAATTCTATTGGTACTTTCTGCATTGGTATAAATGGTAACAATATCGCCTGCTGACACCGTTGCCTGTGTATGAAGCAAAATTTTGTATACTGCAGGAATTTCGTATACCGGTTTTACAGACAGTTCTAATTTTGCCTGTGCTAATTTGCTTCTTGCATCATCAATATCATCCTGTTTCAGACCTGTATCATCTGTTAAATATCCCTGTGCTCTTGTCAGGGCTGCTTCATAAGAATTCCATGACTTAACATTGTAATTTTCTTCTACATAGTCTGCTGCCATTGCCTCATCTACTTCATCCTGTAATGCTACCTTATCTAAAGTAAATTCTACTCCGTTTTTAGTATACAGATAGATTTTATAATCAGATCCCATTCCTTTAGGACCCCAGAAATCTGTTTCCGTTTCTCTTTCTTCTCCCTTTACATTAAAGTAAAGCACACGGTCTGCTGTTGTATTTTTGATAGTATAGCTTCCCTCTGAGGTAGTAACCTGCAAACCGGTCTTATCCTTACTGAACATTTTACTGTTTAAGTTAAGGAAGTTTCCTTCCTTTGAACGGAAGCAATACCCCGGTTCCATGGCTTCTACGGAAAAATATAACTTTTCCATATCGATTGCTGTATTATCATTTAAATAGGTTGCTGTGGGCGCAGTACCTGTATCAGCTAATTTAGCTGTTACAGATGCATTTACATTCAGTTTACCGGGTTCCACTGTAAGACCCTTTTCTCCGCCATACATGGCATAAATGCTTCCATCCCCGCCAACAGAAACAAACATATAGTATTTACTTGGATCTAGGGTAGCAGAGGTATACTGGGTAAATCCTTTAATCTTAGGTCCATTTGCCAAAGGATCCACATTTTTAGGTGCTAATCCCTCTAATGCAGCTTCCAATGCGGTTTTTGCATTTATAATGTCTTCTAAGGAAGAATCATTCTGATTATAAACAGTTGTTGCTGTAGAAAGGCAAGATTGCAGATTCTGCCAGGAATCTGCTGTATAATACCCCTCTTCTTCCAAGGTATCACACTGCTGTAACACCTGATTCAGAGCCTCACGGGCTGTCTCTGCCTCCGTCTCAGTCTCTGTCTCTGTTTGAGTAGCAACCTGACCATATAACTCTATTTCAGCCAGTCTTACATAATCAGCATAGGTCTTGCTGGAAAAAGTCGCAGATTCTAATAATTCTACCTTTACATATTGTATACCGGTAACATCTGCACCTTCCCAGCTACTGAACTCAAAGGTTGAATCATACTGATACTCCCCTTGGGTCTTGTCATTATTGAAGGTAATGGTTCCTGCCACTGCTTCCACATTTCCATGCCAGTTTTTATCAGCATCATTTACCGGGAAGTTTCCTGACTTCTTACTTGGATAAGCCTCATATTCCGGATAATAGGATACTCCATCCTTACTTACTGATACACGATATCTTTGAAGTCTTCCGTTTCCTTCTCCGGTATTGGTATTATAACTGGAAGCTTCTCCCTGTTCATTTCCTGTACGATCTCGTGATACTATTATCTTTTCCAAATCATAGGGATTGTCTAATTTCAGGATAATTTCCTGAGGCATATTAAGAGTTGCTCCTCTTTCCCAGGATTCCCAATGACTATTCTTATCCCCATCAATAATATTATTTTTGGTACTCTCCCCAATACCACTCGTTATGGTTAATTCAGCAGAGGTTTGCAAATCAATTTTATTGGATTCTTCTGCTTTAACCTGAAATGCGGTCTGAGGAAAAGAAATTCCGGTGATCACCATGGCAATTGCTAAAAATGATGACAACCATCTTTTTGTTACATTTCTGATTCTTTTCATAGCCTTCTCACTTTCTTAACTTTATCTGTTGTTTTAGTTTAATAAATACCCTCTCTTCTCCTTTCTTTTTTCTTTATGTAATTCTTTAAAAATACTTTGTCTATTTTGTAGTAATTTTCTAACAAAATGCTTCAAGCTTTTTAGGTTTATCTAATCACATTATTTTTCTTCAAGCTCAGTATGAAAAATCCCCTATGCAAATAGCACAAAAATTCAAATAAAATTACATCACTGCGAGATAAATTTAACATACTTTTTTATCTTCTTCAACAAAGAATCTCTTTATTATCACAATTTTTTGGTGCTAATATTTTTTTCTCTTCTCTTCAATCCCCGAAAACCCTTGATTTCAGCCACATTCTCCTGTCAGGAGAGTGGTAGAATCCATCTGTAGGTTGTTCATTTTCCTGTTCACTGCATATAATTCCTATAACAGCCGTATACGCGGAT
>JAFYWD010000292.1 GCA_017558205.1 Lachnospiraceae bacterium
GTTTGTTAATTCCCCCTTATGGATTGTATATAATATTTTTGTTGGTTCCTGGGCAGGCATTATTGATGAAATAGTAACGGAGGCATCCATTATCCTATCCATTTTCCGATATGGCTGGAGGAATCTGGAACAGGAAAAAGAGGAGGGAACCAAAAAAAGAGAGGAGTGTTATGAAGTTAAAAAATATCTTAATTGCAGTGAATAATATAGAGGCGGCAAAGCAGTTTTACGGTAGAGTTTTTGGACTTATTCCTATTTTGGAAGCTGAAGGGAATATTGTGCTAACAGAAGGTCTTGTATTACAGGAAAAATGTATCTGGGAGTCAGAGCTGGGAAAGGGCTGTACTTTTAAAAATCATTGCAGTGAGCTATATTTTGAGGAACGAAATATAGAAGAATTTGTAGAAAAGTTAGAAGAATATTATCCTGAGACAGAATATGTAACCGTGCTTACAGTCTGTGACAAAGGACAGAAGCTGGTTCGGTTTTATGATTTGGACGGAAATTTAATTGAGGTGAGAACACCAAGAGAAGCTGCCGGATTGTAAAAAGATGTGGAAGAAAAGGAAGGGGAGTGGCCAAGGGTGAGCAGCTTTGATTTTACAAATAAGGTGGCAATTGTTACCGGAGGTGCCGGAGGAATCGGCAGATGCATTAAAGAAGAATTTGAAAAAGCAGGTGCTAAGGTAGCAGTGATAGACCTTGCGGAAAATGATTATTATGTGGCAGATCTTTCCGATAAAAGGTCATTGGAAGCTTTTGCAGAGAAGGTTATAGCAGACTACGGAAGAATTGACTTTCTGATTCATAATGCAGCTCCTAAAATGTGCGGAATACAAAGCGGAAGCTATGAGGATTTTGAATATGCACTTCAGGTAGGAGTAACAGCCCCCTTTTATCTTACCAAGCTTTTTTTACCATATTTTAATGAGGGGGCAAGTATCGTTAATATTTCCTCCAGCAGGGATCGGATGAGTCAGCCGGATACGGAAAGCTACTCCTGTGCCAAGGGAGGAATAGCTGCTCTTACCCATGCTTTGGCAGTAAGTCTGGCAGGAAAAGTAAGAGTCAATTCCATTTCTCCCGGTTGGGTTGATAATTTTGATATCGGCTATCGGGGACCGGATGCCCTGCAGCAGCCGGTGGGACGGGTAGGCAAGCCTTTGGATGTTGCTAATATGGTACTGTATCTTTGTTCTGATTTGGCAGGCTTTATTACGGGAGAAAATATTTGTATTGACGGAGGTATGACCAGGCAAATGATTTATCATGGTGAATATGGATGGATCCTGGAAAATAAGGAAGCTTAAAAGAGAAAAGAAAGATCATGGTTGGAAGGAAAGAAGAAAGGAAGAAATATAAAATGCAGAAATATGTGGATTATATTATAGAGGTAACCTGTAAGCTGTTGGCAATTGACAGTCCTACAGGCTATACAAGACAGGCAGCAGAGTTTATTATGGAGGAATACAGAAAGCTGGGATATCAGCCTAAAATGACGGTAAAGGGCTGTGTTCTTGTTGAGCTTGGAGGAAAAAATAAGGAGGATGCCCTCCTGTTAGCGGCTCATACGGATACTTTAGGTGCCATGGTTTCTGAAATTAAAGGAAACGGTAATTTAAAGCTGTCTCCCCTGGGCGGGATGAACCCAAATAACGGGGAGGCAGAAAATTGCAGAATCATAACACGTTTTGACGGAATTTATGAAGGTACCTTTCAATTAAACAATGCCTCCATTCATGTGAATGCTGACTATAACGATACAAAACGTAAATATGCGGATATGGAAGTGGTATTGGATGAGCAGGTAAGGTCAAAGGAAGATACCCGGAAGCTCGGCATTATGGTGGGAGATATTGTATGCTTCGATCCCAGAACTGTGATTACTGAAAAAGGCTATCTTAAAAGCCGTTTTTTAGATGATAAGCTTAGTGTGGGTATTTTGCTGGGCTATGCAAAATATTTAAAGGAGAATAAGATTGCCTTAGAAAAATATCAGTACCATTACATTACTGTGTATGAAGAGGTAGGACATGGAGGAGCAGCTTCCATTCCGGAAGGAGTAACAGAGATGATCTCTGTAGATATGGGATGTGTAGGAGAAGGCTTAGACTGTGATGAGCACATGGTATCTATTTGCGCGAAGGATTCCAGGGGACCTTATAATTATGAAGTGGTTACAGGATTAATTAAGGCTGCAAAGGAGAATAAGCTGAATTTTGCAGTAGATGTTTACCCTTTTTATGGCTCTGATGTGGATGCAACCTTAGAAGCCGGCTATGATATTCGTCACGGCTTAATCGGAGCAGGGGTATATGCCTCTCACGGCTATGAACGCAGCCATAGGGATGGTGTGGAAAATACACTGAAGCTTTTGGCAACTTATTGTAAATAGAGCTTTCAATTTTTGAGGAATTATAAAAATAATAATAATGATTGTGGGAGTATAGCATTTTATGGATATCCTTATGGAAATAGAAGAAGAGGAGCTGGAGCGTCTTGCCAGAAGGAAGGCAAGACGGGAACAAATGTTTCGGGAAAAGCAGCTTCAGCTGGAAAGAAGGAGAAAAATGAAAAAGCTGCTGCACTTGGGAGGTAGGGCAGCGGTGATTTTGGCAGCAGTGGGGATAATAGGTCTGGGTGCCATTAAACTATTGGAAAACAGAAATACAAAAGAGGAAGATCAAGCTATGGTAGAGGCAGGAAACACTTCTATCTTGCAGGAGGCTGTTATGGCAGATAATGGAAGCAGTCAAGCCCAAACAGAAATCATTGTACAGGAAACAGAAAAAAGCGGAAGCCTGGATGACAAATCTCCTATTGAATTTAACAGTGCTTCAGATCAAAAATATATCTACAATGAAGAAATTATTTCTACCAACGCTGTTTTAATAGATGAAAAAAACAATGTAGTAATAGCCGGAAAGGAAGAAAAACAAAGAATATCGCCGGCATCCATGACAAAGGTGCTGACCATTTTGGTGGCAGCAGAACAGCTGGAGGAGTCCCGGCTGGAGGATACCTTTATTATGACAAGAGAGATTACGGATTATGGTTTTATTAATGACTGCAGCTCGGTAGGCTTTTTAGAAGGAGAAGAGGTAGCGGTAAAAGATTTGTTTTACGGAACCATATTGCCCTCAGGTGCCGATGCGGCAGTGGGACTGGCTACTTATGTGGCAGGCTCTCAGGAAGCTTTTGTGGAGCTGATGAATAAGACACTGGAAAGCCTTGGAATCGGTAAGACCTCTCATTTTACAAACTGTGTAGGAGTTTATGATGAAAATCATTACTCCACGGTTTACGACATGGCAGTCATTATGAAGGCAGCCATTTCCAATGAGTTTTGTAAAAAGGTGTTAAGTGAGCATACTTATACCACAGCTTCAACCCCACAGCATCCGGAGGGAATTACAATTTCCAATTGGTTTTTAAGACGAATTGAGGATAAGGATGCAGGAGGAACAGTACTCTGTGCAAAAACAGGCTTTGTCAATGAATCAGGAAGCTGCGCCGTAAGTTACGGGAATTTTAAGGATGGTACACCTTATATTTGTGTAACTGTGGGAGCCTACAGCAGCTGGCGCTGTATTTATGATCATGTGGAAATTTATAACAGATATGTTTAATGCAATTTTTTTAAAAGCAGAGACAGAAGGCAGGAAGAAGAAATTTCTTCTTGTCTTTATTTTTATACAAAAATATGTTGCCATAGCAACACAATAAGTTTTTGACATATGTTATATTGAATACAAGTTAGAGATAACTAATAAATATTAAGAAAAACAAACAATAAATAAATCATTTCAAAACAAAAAGAGAAGGAGAGATTATCATGGAAAAAATTAATGTAGTATATTGGTCAGGTTCAGGAAATACAGCAGCAATGGCTGAAGCAATTGGAGAAGGAGTAAAATCTGCAGGGAAGGAAGCTAATGTGGTTTTAGTTTCTGATGCTAAGATTGAAGAATTAAAAGACGCAAAGGTATTTGCTCTGGGATGCCCTTCCATGGGCGATGAAAATCTGGAAGAAGGTGAAATGGAGCCCTTCGTTTCAGAAGTAGAAGAATTTGCAAAAGGAAAAATCATTGCTTTATTCGGTTCCTACGGATGGGGTGGCGGTGTATGGATGAAAGATTGGGTAGACCGTATGTCCTTAGCAGGAGCAACTGTTTTAAACGGAGAAGGAATAATTTGCAGTAATGATCCTGACAGAGGAGTAATCCAGCAGTGCAGATCTATCGGAGAGCAGCTGGCAGCAAATTTATAAAGATAGCATTATATATGAATATTAATGAGTTACCGCACAAATGGGCGATTAGATTATTGAAATGTGTGCAAAATAGTTCAAAAGCCCATTTGTCAGTAATTCTTGATATGATAATTAGAATAACTGGGAAAAGCAGCTTCGGAAGAAACGGAGCTGCTTTTATATTTTTACAGTCGGAAAAAGAAATATTGTTCAAGAAAGTAAAAATGAAGTATAATGGAAAAGATTTCAAAAAGATGGATGTGTTGTAGCAGGAAGCGAAAGGCAGTCTGTTACAATGTATTGGGAGACAAATATGAAAAGAGTTGCTTTGATTAACGATCTTTCAGGCTTTGGAAAATGTTCATTGACGGCAGCCATTCCCGTAATATCGGTAATGGGAATGCAGGCCTGTCCTTTTCCCACGGCTATTCTTACGGCCCAAACAGGCTTTGATAATTATTATTGTGATGATTATACCTCTAAAATGCAAATATTTACGGACTATTGGAAGGAAATGCAGATCTCCTTTGACGGTATCTATTCCGGTTATCTGGCAGGTCATAGGCAGATTGAAAAGGTACTGAATTTTTTGAAGGTTTTCAGGACGGAGGATGTTTTTTTTCTGGCAGATCCTGTATTGGGAGATCAGGGAGAATTATTTAAAAATTTTGACCATCAGCTGGTAGAGGAAATGAAGCAGCTGACAGAGCAGGCAGATGTGATTACTCCCAATCTGACAGAGCTGTGTCTGCTGGCGGATATGGATTATTTTGAGTTATTAAAATACAAGGATTCCGGTGATTATGTGGAAAAAATCTATCAGGCGGGAAGCTTATTGTTGAAAAAAGCAAAGAGAAACCAAACCATTATCGTTACCGGTATTTTAACAAACAAAGGGCACAAAGAGCGAATTGGCAATATGGTAATTGATTCCGATGGCTATTATTACCGGGATATGCATTATACAGGAAAAAGCTTTTCAGGAACAGGAGATTTATTTGCTTCCGTGGTATGTGCGGCTATGTTAAAAGGAATGAGTGCTGCAAAGGCTGTGGATAAAGCCATCTATTTTTTACAGGAAGCCATAGATGAAGCTACCAGAGAGAATATTCCTACAGTGCATGGTGTATATTTTGAGAAATATTTGCACCGGCTTTGGGAATAAAGGTTGGTTATGATATTGGAAGAAAAAGAAGTTGGAAAGAAAGGATGCTATGGAAAAGGGAAACTTTGACTACAGACGAAACTCCTTTGATATTATACGTTATTTTGCAGCCTTTTCGGTTATGTTTTTACATTATACTTATTATGCAATTACGATCTCGGGAAGGCAGACTCCGTTATTACAGGGAATGCGAAGATTTACGGAGTTTTTTCCGGGGGTTATTATTTTGTTTTCCTTAAGCGGTTTTTTGATTTCAGCCTCCTTTGAAAGATGCATAACAAAAAAGGAGTTTTTTATCAAAAGGATTTTTCGTTTGTATCCGGAGCTTTGGTTATGTACCCTTGTGAATCTGATCCTGCTTTTTCTTCTTGTAAGAGAAAGCTTGGACGGCTCTTTATGGCTATGGGTATTAACACAAATTGTGGGTATTGCTAATACACCTTCCTGTTTATCTGAGTTTGCCACAGGAAGTGTTAATGGGGCTTTATGGACGATTTTTACTGAAATTCAGCTGTATCTTGTATTGGGAATTTTTTATCCTATGTTAAAAAAGCTAAAGAATAACAGCTGGTGGATCTTATTGGGAGGCTGCCTGTTTTTGAATTTAGGGTGCCGGTACGTGACTGATAATTTTTCCGGAATAATGGGAAAGCTGGTTGAACGTACCGTTTTTCCCTATTTAGCCTGGTTTTTGATTGGTGTTTATTGTTATCAAAGGAAAAGAGAGCTGATACCGGTATTGAAAAAATATTTTTGGCTGCTCTTTGGAATCTTTGCTTTCAATCAATATTTTAATCTTTGTGAGGCCGGCTATTATGAAGATATTATTACAAGTTGCTTTCTTCCTTTTGTTACCATAGGGGCAGCCTATCTTCTGCCGGTAAAAAGAATTTCTTGTGATCTGTCTTACGGGATTTTTCTATATCATTGGATCGTAATTAATGTGATGGTGTATTTAAATATTTTTATACTTTGGCCCTGGTATTGGTGTATGCTGTTATTTATTTTTCTTACCTTGGGGATGGCCCTGGTATCCCAGGTCTTTGGTAAAAACATAAAAACAGGAAAAAGAATCAGATAAAGAAAGAGCTGAGAAAAGTCCGGTCATACTTCCGGTCTTCCTCCCAGCTCTTTTTATATATGTTCAGTTCAGTTGAAAATTAAGCATTCGTTCTTGCTGCATATTCCTGCTTTTCAGCTTCGATGAAAATATCGGCAATTACGGCATAAGCCTTACCCCAAGCCTCAATAATTTCATCGGTAACGGCATCCTGAAGAACCTCCTTGATGGCTTCCAGTAAATGTTTTCCGATAATAGGGTACTGCTCGGGAACTACCTTGCAGTTACAGTGAACCTTGGCAACCTTGTCTACGGCAGGTGCCAGCTTTTCCAGGTTATCAATATTTTCTGCAGCTGCCAGAATAGTCATGGCAAGGGCCTTAGGCTGCTTTCCGGAAGCCTGATTATCCATATTAAAGAAGGGTACAATTTCCGGACTTCTTTCAAACATATTTTTATAAAAGGTTTTGGTAATGGTAAGTCCGTTTTCCTTAATGGCAGGTACGGTAGATTTTACTAAATCTATTGTTTTCTGATCTAACATAATGTTTCTCCTTTTTTCTTTGTATAATAAACAGTCACATTTATTGTTTCCTGATGAACACACTATAACATAAAAAATAAAATGTGTAAATAATATACACATTTTAAATTTGTATTTTTTTAAGTACAAGATAAAAAACACAAGAAAGAAGAAATGTGGTACAATAGGATGAGCAGGTGTTGAAAAAGATGAAAATCCTATTATACTGAAAGAAGGAAAAACAATGCAGCTTTCAAAATTTACGGATTATGCTTTTCGTGCATTAATCTACCTTGGAAATAACAATGACAGGCTTTGTACGGTAGAGGAGCTGGCAAGAGAGCTGGAAACCTCGCCACATCATATGAAAAAGGTAATACACAAGCTTTCAGTGTTAGGCTATATAGAGTCTTCCAAGGGAAGAATGGGAGGAATCCGACTTGATTCCAAACCCGGTGATATTAATTTAGGAGAGGTATTGCAAAAAACAGAAGAAAATTTAAATCTGTATGAATGCTTTCAGGATACGGGATGTCCTTTATTAAATGGCGGCTGCAGATTAAAGGGAATCACTCAGATGGCATTAAACAGCTTTTTGAAAGAGTATTCCCACCATACATTAGAAGAATTATTAGAAACTACTGCAAAAGAGGAAGAATGAGAAAAATAAGAAGAAAGGGAGAAAAGAATGAAGAAAATAGCAATTTTGTCAGACAGTACCTGCGATTTATCGGAGGAATTAGTAAATAAATATGAGGTAATTAAGTTCCCGCTTCATATACATCTGCATGATAAGGAATATTCTGATGGAGTAGATATCAGTCCGGAAGAAATTTACCGCTGGTCGGAATGTACCAATGATACACCAAAAACTTCCGCCATTTCCCTGGAGGCAGCTATGACTTATTTGCAAAGAGGCTTGCAGTCAGCACAGAAGGTGATTTGCTTTTGTATTTCCGAAAGCATGTCCTCCTGTTTTAGTGTGATGAATATGGCAGTACAGGAGATGGAAGCGGAGGATAGGGTTTTTATTATCGATTCCGCTAATTTATCCACAGGTATCGGTCTTATGATAGTGGAGGCCGGTGAGATGATAAAGGAAGGAATTCCGGTAGAGGAGATTGTTAAAAGAATAGACGAAATGAAGCCTAAGGTAAGATCCAGCTTTGTGGTAGATACACTGACATATCTCCACAGGGGAGGAAGATGCTCAGGAGCTGCGGCTCTGGCAGGAAATGCCTTGAAAATTCATCCTTCCATTCATGTACAGGGGGGGAAAATGTATCCAGGAAAGAAATACAGGGGAAAGATGGAAAAGGTAATTTTAAATTATGTAGATGATTTGAAGGAAGGTTTGCACAAGGCGAAAAAGGATCATGTTTTTATTACCCATTCAGGCTGCAGCCAAGAGCTTCTTTGTCAGGTGCAAAAGCTGGTGGAGGAGAAAGAAACCTTTAAGAATGTCTATATTACAAGAGCCGGGGGAGTAGTTAGCAGTCATTGTGGGCCCGGAACCCTGGGTGTTTTATTTGTAGAGGAATAGGAAATAGTAGAATTTTCTTCTATGTTTTTTCTCAATGTCTACTATCTGCTTTCATTGTATTTCTCAGGAAAGTAAGGTAGAATAGAATGATAGAAGCAGAAAATATCATAAGTTTTAAGAAAATTAGAGGAATTTTTTTATAAGCTATAAAAATAGAGATAGGGAGGAAATCATGAAAAGATCAAAACGAATGGAGACTCTGGATAAGCGTCCCGTAAATCTGGATGGTTATATGGAAGAATGGCCGGAAATGGGATTTGCTGCCATGAGCAGCCCCTATGATCCCAAGCCTTCAATTGTTATTGCGGATGGGAAGATTGTAGAGCTGGATGGAAAAAAGAGAGAGGAATTTGATTTTATTGATCAGTTCATTGCTGATTATGCCATTGATCTTACAAGGGCAGAAAACTCCATGTCCCTTTCTTCGTTGGAAATAGCCAGAAAAATTGTGGATATCCATGTATCCAGAAAAGAGATTCTGGAAATCATTTCGGGAATTTCACCTGCAAAAATGGTGGAAATTATGAATCACCTGAATGTAGTGGAGCTGATGATGGGAATGCAGAAAATGCGTGCCAGAAAGACTCCGGGCAATCAGGCGCATATTACCAATTTAAAGGATGATCCGGTACAGATTGCGGCAGATGCAGCGGA
>JAFYWD010000293.1 GCA_017558205.1 Lachnospiraceae bacterium
AATAGAAAAGCCATACGATAAGGCAAAGGCTATTTATGATTGGATTGCTGCAGAGATTGATTATATTAACGATCAAAATGTAGATATCTCAGCAAAACCTTATGATGTATTCAAGGATGAAAAAGGAGTATGTGGTGGATTTTCCAATCTTATGAGAGAGATGATGCGTCTGGCAGGTATTCCGGCAGTAGCCATAGCCGGAAATTACCAGGGAAACTTGCCACATCAGTGGAATGCAGTTTACGCAGGAGACAAATGGGTTTATGCTGATGGTACTGCCACAGGAAATAACCTGTTTGATGTGGAATCGCTGGATAACACACATCATGCTCTTGAAATCTTGGATGTTACCATTGATTTAGATACCTTGAAGCTGGGGTATTATGGCGGTCTGGCAGTGGTTGGTACTACCGGTAGTAAAGTAAGTATTCCGGAGAAATATCAGGAATATCCTATTACCGCACTTTCTTACCGTTTATTTGGAAATGATTATCAGGTAGAAGAGATTGAAATTAATAACAACATTACGAAGCTCGATGAAAATACTATCAGTACCATGAAAAGCTCTTCCGCCTTAAGAGAGATTCGTGTTTTAGAGGGAAATAAAAATTATGCCTCCCGCGAAGGAGTACTCTTTTCGGCAGATTATAGTGCCCTTTTAGTATATCCTTCCGCAGCTACGTTAACTTCTTTTACTCTGCCGGCGCAGATCAACAATGTTGATATTAAGGATGCTTTTAGCTCTCCTAATTTAGAGAATATTAACGTAGAGAAAGACAGTGAAGGTTATTCCTCTTATGAGGGAGCCTTATATGATAAGAATCAGTCTACATTACTTTATGTTCCTGCAGGAAAGACAAGCATCAGAGTATTAGATAATGCTGAGATTTCAGAGCAGGCATTTGCTTATTTTACTAATACCAATAAGGAGAAGATTACCATTATTGCAGCCAGTGCCTCACCTGCTGCTGAATTTGCAAGAAAAAATGATTATAAATTACAGGTAACTGACGAGGTTAAAGTGACTTTCAATGATGAGAACAATGAGCTTATTAATGAGTGGAATGTTGTCATCGGACAAACTGTAACAGCACCTCAGGTAGCGGAAAGAGAAGGCTATACCTTCCTGGGATGGTTTACTGAAAATGGAGAACAGCCCTTTGATTTTAGCACTGCCATTACGGAAGCCTTAGTATTAACCCAAAGATGGGAAGCAAAGAACGAAGAAGGTGGAAGTGTCAGTGGAAACACCCCCGGAGGAAGTGTCAGTGGAAATGAAACACCGGGCGGAAGCGTCAGTGGAAATGAAACACCGGGCGGAAGCGTTAGTGGAAATACTCCCGGCGGAAGCGTAAGTGAAAACGAAGTACCGGAAGGTATCTGGGGGGTAGTAATAGGTGATAAAGAGTATGATGGTAAAAAACAGACTCGATTTATCATTGTTTATGATGGAAAAAAACCGCTACAGGAAAAGGTAGACTATACTGTTTCCTATAAGAATAACATTAATAGTGCTGTGTATACACAGGAGGAGTTAAACAGCTGGTTAGAGGCTGCTGAAAAAGGAAGTGTCCAGGAAAAGAAGGAAGCTAATAAAAAGTTGAGTTCTCTTCCTCAGGCAGTTATTAAAATGAAGGGGAACTACAGTGGAACAGAATCAGTGTATTTCCAAATTTTACCCAAAAGTATTTCCGGTAATGATATTGCAGCACAGGATCTTTATGTTACCTATAAAGCAAATAAAGAGCAGAAGCCTACTCCGGTAATCAGCTGGAATGGTAAAAAGCTTGGAAAAAAAGATTTCAAGGTAGTAACCTATGAAAATAAAGAAATCAACTTTGTGGGAAAAGAAAATGAAACTGTAACAATTCCTTTAACCATAGAAGGAACGGGAAATTATACAGGAACTACTACCGTAGACTTAACCATTGCACAGCCAAAAGCAACCTTTGACATGAATAAAATGAAGGTTACCATAAAAGGAGCAGCTAAGTATAAGGTAAGCTGGGAAGACTGGAAGAAGATGGATTATCAGTTCAGTGAAGCTGATATTGCAGTTAAGAACGGAAATAGTGAAGTTTCCCAAGACAGCTATCAGATAACAGGCTATGTAAATCATCGTCAGGCCGGTACTGCTACCGTAATTCTTCAGGGGAAAAAGGAAAGCGGATACCATGGTCGTAAGCTTGTTACCTTCCAGATTGCAGGAACCTCTATGAGTGAGGTGGATGTGTATTCAGAAACAAATCATGATTATAAAAAGACAGGCTATCCTTATACCGGTAAAAATGTAATGCTCTTAGAACAAAATGGCATTTATGTTGCCATGAAAAATAATAAGGAGCAGAAATTAACCCTAGGTGAAGAGTTTACTGCAAGCTATGGAGCGTGTATAGAGAAGGGTACTGTAACCCTAGAATTAGTAGGTAATCCCGAGAAAGGCTTTACCGGAAGCAAAAAGGTTACTTATAAAATCGCTCAGGAAGACCTTGTAAATGTACCTATTAGCTTTGAGGCAGAAAATACTCCTGCAAAAATCATGAAGGGTGGAGCCAAGCCTGAAGTACAGCTGATGCTTGGCGAGAAGCAGCTGATAGAAGGAAAAGATTATACCTTAACCTATAAAAAGAATAAGGATGTAACAGATGGTGAAAAAACAGCTGAAGTTCTTATCAAAGGAAAGGGTAACTTTAAAGGAAGTATTACGAAAAAGTTTGCCATTGAGAAGAAAGGGATTGAGGAAGGTGCCACTGTCGCAGCCAGGGATCTGGTTTCTAAAAATGGCAGCTGGAAGCAGAGCTTCAAGGTATATGATGCTGATGGTAAAGAATTGAAGGCCAATAAGGATTATGTGAAAGAAGCCAAATATGAAAAAGCAGTCAGTGGAAATGACGGAAGTGTATCTTATGAGGAAGTTACTTCTGTACAGCCGGGAGATGTTATCCGTATTACTGTAACGGGAATGGGTAACTATGCGGGAAGTGGTGCTGCTGCTTCTGTGGTAACAGGAACCTACCGTATTTTACAGGAAAACTACGATATCAGTAAGGCTAAGATTGTAATAGCACCACAGCTGTATAACGGAGATAAGGTAGAGCTTACCTTAGATCAGAAGGTCTTTACAAAGGCGGAAATCGTAAAAGGAAAACAGATAATTCCTTTGTTCGATCAGGAAGGAAAGGCTTGCTTTGAAATTGTAGAGGGAAGCTATCAGAAGAATGACAGAAAGGGAACGGCTAAGGTAACCTTACGGGGAACCGGAAGCTTTGGTGGTGAAAAAACAGTAACCTTTAAGATTAACAGCCGTCCCACATCAGAAAGCTGGAAGGGAGTATATGAACATTTTTTTTCCATTTTACTTGATTTTGTAGGATAAAGGTGCTAAACTGGTGTTAATCTAATAATTAACATACATTAGAGTGGACTTGTGGGTCCACTCTTTTTATGTATATACATTAAAACTGAATAAAGAAAGGAACGGTGACAGAATGTCCAAAAGAGAGACATATGAAACCAGAACAGAAGAGCTGTTGCTTCCCATCACCCGGAGTTTTGGCGTTGAGGTCTACGATGTGGAATATGTGAAGGAAGGCAGTGACTGGTATTTAAGAGCCTATATTGATAAGGAAGAGGGCGTCAACATTGTTGATTGTGAAAATGTAAGCAGAGCCTTATCGGAAGAGCTGGATCGGACAGATTTTATTGCAGATGCTTATATTTTGGAGGTAAGCAGTCCGGGTCTTGGAAGAACACTGAAAAAGGAGAAGCATTTTCTGAAATCCCTGGGAAAAGAAGTGGAGCTTAGAACTTATCGCCCGATTGAACGGTGTAAGGAGTTCGTAGGTATTTTGCAGGAGTATCAGGATGGCAATGTGACACTGGAAATAGAAGGAAGTTCAAGAATATTTGAAAAAGCAGATATTGCATTGGTAAAGCTAACATTTGATTTTTAGAAAAAGCCGGAAGTGGCGGAATGTGAGGATAAAATGAATAAACAAGAAAAACCGGATTTATTACTAGCATTGGATGCATTAGAAAAAGAAAAAGAAATCAGCAAGGAAACATTGTTTGAGGCGATTGAAAATTCTTTAATCACAGCCTGTAAAAACCATTTCGGCAAAGCAGATAATGTAAAGGTAAAAATTGATCGTGAAAACGGAGATTTTCTCTGTTATGCAGAAAAAGAAGTAGTTGCTACCAAGGAAGAGGTAGAAGATGAACTGCTTCAGATTGCTCTTGAGGATGCCGTGAAGCATGCTAAAAAGGCTCAGGTTGGAGATATTTTAAATGTTGAGATCAAATCCAAGGAATTCGGAAGAATCGCGACACAGAATGCCAAAAATGTAATTTTACAGAAAATCAGGGAAGAAGAAAGAAGTGTAATCTACAATCAGTATTTTGAAAAAGAAAAGGATGTAGTTACAGGAATTGTACAAAGATATGTAGGCAAGAACATTAGTGTTAACCTGGGAAAGGCGGATGCTATTCTTACAGAAAGCGAACAGGTACCGGGAGAAGTATTTAAGCCCACAGAAAGAATTAAGGTTTATATTTTAGAAGTAAAAAATACGACCAAGGGTCCAAGAATCCTGGTAAGCCGTACCCATCCCGAACTGGTAAAACGTCTTTTTGAATCGGAAGTAACAGAAATTAAAGATGGAACAGTAGAGATTAAGAGTATTGCCAGAGAGGCAGGAAGCAGAAGCAAGATTGCCGTATGGAGCAATCATCCTGACGTAGATGCGGTAGGAGCCTGTGTAGGACAGTCCGGAGCCAGAGTTAATTCCATTGTAGAAGAATTAAGAGGTGAAAAAATTGATATTGTTAACTGGGATGAGAACCCGGGAAACCTGATTCAAAATGCCCTTTCTCCTGCGAAGATTGTAGCAGTATTTGCAGATCCTGATGAAAAAACAGCCAAGGTAGTTGTGCCTGACTATCAGCTGTCCCTGGCAATCGGAAAATCCGGACAGAACGCGAGACTGGCAGCAAGATTAACAGGCTATAAGATTGATATTAAGAGTGAAACACAGGCAAAGGATACCCCCGGCTTCCGTTACGAAGACTATATGGATGAATATGAAGAGGATTACGAGGAAGATTACGAAGAATTTTATGCAGAGGAAGAAGTAACAGAAGAGTAATCATCAGTAATAAAGGGAGCGAATAAGATGGTAAAAAAAGTTCCTATGAGACAATGTGTTGGCTGTAGCAAGATGAAGAGCAAAAAAGAAATGATGCGGGTCTTGAAAACTACAGAGGAGCAGATTGTACTGGATGTAACCGGAAAAATGAATGGACGTGGTGCATATCTTTGTAAGGATGCAGAATGTTTGAAGAAGGCACGTAAAAACAGAGGTATTGAACGTTCCTTAAAGATGGCAATCCCGGCAGAGGTGTATGACAACTTAGAGAAGGAGTTTGCAAAGGATTGAATGAAAGGAAGATATATTCTTTACTGGGACTGGCAACGAAGTCAGGTAATATAGTCAGTGGAGAATTTATGACGGAAAAGGCAATAAAGGCAGGAACGGCACAGCTGGTGATCGTAGCAGAAGATGCCTCCGATAATACGAAGAAGATGTTTTCGAACATGTGTGAATTTTATCAGGTACCTGTCTGTATTTATGGTAAGAAAGTTAACCTGGGTCATGCAATGGGAAAAGAATTACGTGCATCGGTTGCCGTAACGGATTCCGGTTTTGCAAAATCCTTGACGAAATTGTTGAATGAGTAACGGAGGTAGTTTAGTAGAATGGCTAAATTTAAAGTATATGAACTTGCAAAAGAATTAGATAAACAAAGTAAAGAAATTATTTCCTTCCTGCAGGAGAAGGGAATAGAAGTAAAGGCAGCCCAAAGCTCGGTAGATGATGAAGCAGCAGCCTTGGTAAGAAAGCATTTTGGTACTTCACAGGCTGAAAAGCCTCAGGAAGTAAAACAGGTGGCACCTGTGAAGACACAGGAGGAAGGGGCAGCTGCAGTAAAAGAAACAGCCCCCAAGGCGGAGCCGGTAAAGGGAAAGGTAGAGGAAGGAAAAGAGGAGGAGCATCCCAAAAAGAAGAAAAATATTATCTTTGTCAGTAATCCTCAAAACAGTAAAATGCCGGGAGGTGCAAAGCCTCCTATGAATAATAAAAAAGCAAAGCCTGCAAAACCTGTACAGGAGCCAAAACAGGAGCCGAAGCAGGCACCGGCACCTAAGCCTATACAGCTGGGACCGAATCAGATGATCAATAAATCTACCGGTAAGGTAATGGAGATGCTTCCACCTAAAAAGCCGGAGGTAGTAGAAAAACCGATAGTTACAGAAGAGAAGCCGGCAGGAAAGCCGAATAGGGATATGGGATTCAATAAGAATAATACAGCACCAAATAAATACAATGAACGTAACGCTGAAAGAAATAATGAAAGACCTTATCAGGGCAGAAACCAGTCAGAGGAACAAAAGACAGGAGAACGTAATTATGGAAACAGACAGGGACAGCAAAACCGTGGTGCCAATTTCAATGAGAGACAGAATAATTACGGCAACAAAGGCTCTTATCAGGGTGGTAACAATCAGCAGAATAATAATAGGAATTTCAAGGATTTCAAGGATAGTGACCGCAGTCAGACTAGAAATGAAAGACAGGACAATAGATTCCAGGGTAAAAAAGAGAATAAAAGCTTCGCTCAGGATGCACCTATGATGCAGAATGATAAGCATAGAGAAGAACAGAGACGTCTGAACCAGGCAAAGGATAAGCGTTCTAAAAAGGATGCTCTCTATGAAGAAAAAGAGCAGGAAATCAAGAACAAGAATAAGGCAGGAAGATTTATTAAGCCTGAGCCTAAGCCGGTAGAGCCGGAAGAACAGATTAAAGTAATTACGGTAGGGGAAACCATTACTATTAAAGAATTGGCAGAAAAAATGAAAATGCAGCCGGCTGCCATTATTAAAAAGCTGTTTATGCAGGGAAAAATTGTTACCGTAAACCAGGAAATTACCTTTGAGGATGCGGAAAACATTGCCATTGAATTTGAAATCATGTGTGAACAGGAAGTTAAGGTAGACGTGATTGAAGAGCTGTTAAGGGAAGAAGAAGAAGCAGAAGAAAGCCTGGTATCCCGTGCACCTGTTATCTGTGTAATGGGTCACGTAGACCACGGAAAAACCTCCTTACTGGATGCAATCCGTAAGACGAATGTTACCAATAAAGAGGCCGGTGGTATTACCCAGCATATTGGTGCTTATTCCGTAAATGTGAACGGGCAAAAAATCACTTTCCTGGATACTCCGGGACACGAGGCCTTTACAGCCATGCGTATGAGAGGTGCTAACTCTACTGATATTGCTATTCTTGTAGTAGCTGCTGATGATGGTGTAATGCCTCAGACAGTTGAGGCCATTAACCATGCCAAGGCAGCAGGTATTGAAATTATCGTTGCAGTAAATAAAGTAGATAAGCCCAGTGCTAATATAGACCGTGTAAAACAGGAGTTAACAGAGTATGAACTGATTGCAGAGGATTGGGGCGGAAGTACTATTTTTGCTCCTGTATCGGCTAAAACCGGAGAAGGTATCCAGGAGCTGTTGGAAATGATCATTCTTACTGCTGATATTATGGAATTAAAAGCTAATCCTAAGAGAAAAGCAAGAGGTCTTGTAATTGAGGCACAGCTGGATAAAGGAAGAGGACCGGTTGCTACCGTTCTTGTTCAAAAGGGTACCTTAAGTATTGGTGATTTCATTTCTGCAGGCTCCAGTCACGGTAAGGTAAGAGCCATGATTGACGATAAAGGAAGAAGGGTAAAGGAGGCAGGTCCTTCTACACCGGTAGAAATCCTGGGCTTAAATGATGTACCTAATGCAGGGGAAGTATTCCTGGCACATGATAATGATAAAACAGCAAAATCCTATGCAGAAACCTTTGTGGCTCAAAACAAAGAAAAGAAATTGGAAGAAACAAAATCCAAAATGTCTCTGGATGATCTGTTCAGCCAGATCCAGGAGGGTAATTTAAAAGAATTAAATCTGATTGTAAAAGCTGACGTTCAGGGTAGCGTGGAAGCAGTAAAACAATCCCTGATGAAGCTTACCAACGAAGAGGTTGTTGTAAAATGTATCCATGGCGGTGTAGGTGCCATTACAGAATCTGATGTTACCCTGGCAGCTACTTCCTCAGCCATTATTATTGGTTTCAATGTACGTCCTGATGCTACAGCAAAAGCTATTGCAGAAAGAGAAGGTGTAGATATCAGACTTTACAAGGTAATTTATCAGGCTATTGAGGATATTGAAGCAGCTATGAAGGGAATGCTGGATCCTGTATATGAAGAAAAGATTATCGGTCATGCAGAAGTAAGACAGATATTTAAAGCATCCCAGATTGGTAATATTGCAGGTTCCTACGTACTTGACGGTATCTTCCAGAGAGGCTGTAAGGTAAGAATTACCCGTGAAGGAGAACAGATTTACGAAGGAGAGCTGGCATCGCTTAAGAGATTTAAGGATGATGTGAAGGAAGTGAAGGCAGGCTTTGAATGCGGTCTTGTATTCGAAGGCTTTGACCAGATGAAAGAATTTGATATTGTGGAAAGCTACATTATGGTAGAGGTTCCGAGATAAAAACAGAAGGAAGTTATATGCGTAAAAATAGTATTAAAAACACAAGAATTAACGGTGAAGTTCAAAGAGTGCTGGCAGAGATTATCCGAGGGGAAATTAAGGACCCCCGGATTTCTCCCCTTACCAGTGTAGTAGCAGTAGAGGTGGCTCCTGATTTGAAGCACTGTAAGGCTTATATCAGTGTTTTTGGAGATGAAGAGGCTGCTAAAAATACATTAGCAGGCTTAAAAAGTGCGGAAGGCTTTATTAAAAACCGCATTGCCAAAACAATCAATCTTAGAAATACACCGGAAATTCATTTTGTAATTGATCAGTCCATTGCCTACGGAGTTAATATGTCAAAGAAAATTGATGAAGTGGTAAAGGATCTGGCCCGTGATGAGGAAGAAGATGTATAAGATAGATGAGTTATTGCAGAAGGCAAAAACTGTGGCCATCAGTGGTCATGTAAGGCCGGACGGAGATTGTGTAGGCTCTGTTATGGCTTTGTATCTTTATATTAAAAAAAATATGCCTGAAATCCAGGCAAAGGTTTTTTTGGAGAAACCATCTGATGTTTTTTACTGTATTCCCGGAGTGGAAGATATAGATACAGTGATGGAATCCCGGGAGGTATATGATATTTTCTTTGTGTTGGATACGGCAGCAGACCGAATAGGAAATGCCTGTCCTATTTATGAAAGAGCAAAGCTTAAGGTAAATATTGATCATCATATCAGCAACCCGGGTACCGGAGATATTAATATCCTGGTGCCCCAGGGGAGCAGTACCTCGGAAGTAGTTTACAGGAATATTGATCCCACAAAGCTGGACAGCTCCATAGCAATGGCCATTTACATGGGAATTGCCCATGATACGGGAGTGTTCAAATATTCCAATACTACACCGGATACACTTCGTGCTGTGGCCCATTTAATGGAGTATGGTTTTGATTTTTCTAAATTAATTGATGAAACCTTCTATGAAAAGACTTATCATCAGAACCAGATTATGGGAAGAGCGATGCTGGAAAGCATACGCTTCATGGAAGGAAAATGCGTTGTAAGTACGGTTACAAAGAAAATGATGGATTTTTATCATGTGACTGCCGGAGATTTGGATGGTATTATTAACCAGCTGAGGATTATTAAGGGGGTAGAGTGCGCTATCTTCTTATATCAGGTAGGAGAAATGGAATATAAGGTTAGCCTAAGATCCAACAGCTATGTCAATGTTTCCGTAGTTGCTTCTTATTTTGGCGGTGGAGGACATATCAGGGCAGCAGGCTGTACCATGAAGGGAACGCCCCATGATGTGATTAATAATCTGTCAGCCAGAATTTCTCTGCAGATGGAAAAAAAGGATAAGAAATAAAGTGATCAACGGAATTATTAATATCTACAAGGAAAAAGGTTTTACCTCTCATGATGTGGTAGCAAAGCTTCGGGGAATTATGAAGCAGAAAAAAATTGGTCATACCGGCACTCTGGATCCTCAGGCTACCGGTGTTTTACCTGTATGTCTGGGAAATGCTACCAAGCTTTGTGATATGATGGTAGAAAAGGAAAAGGAATATGTGGCCAGAGTCTGTCTGGGAGTTATGACAGATACTCAGGATATGACGGGAACCATACTGGAAAAAAGAGAAGTATCGATTACGAAGGAGCAGCTGGAAAAAGTCATTGAAGAATTTATCGGTGAATATGACCAGATTCCACCCATGTATTCGGCCTTAAAGGTTAACGGGAAAAAGCTGTATGAGCTGGCCAGAGAGGGAAAAGAAATTGAAAGAAAGCCCAGGCGTGTTATGATTTATGAAATCTCTTTGTCAGAAGTTGACCTTCCTTATTTTTCCATCAGGGTAAGATGCTCTAAGGGAACCTATATCAGAACCCTTTGTCATGATATTGGAATCCGATTGGGAACACTGGCGGCCATGGAAGAGCTTACCAGAACAAAATCAGGACAATTTACGTTGGAAACAGCGTTGACTTTGGCTAAGGTAGAGGAATTGATGAAGGAATACCGGGAATCCGGGAGTCAGGAAGCACCTTGTTTCCTGCTGGAGTCAGATACTTTTTTTGCTGATTGTGAGGAAGTGGAAATTAAGACTGATTATGAGAAGCTGATTTATAACGGAAATCCTTTTGGCGAGAAGTGTCTGAAAGAAGAATTCCGGGTCAGAGAGAAGAAAGAACGGGAAAAATATCGTATTTATATCGGGAACCATAAGTTTATGGGAGTCTATGAATATAGAGAAAAAGAAGGAAAATTTTATCCTTTTAAAATGTTTTTAGAATAATAAAGGAAAATGTTATGCAGATTATTGCAGATACCATTGATTTTAAAATTTTACAGGATACGGCAGTGGCCATCGGAAAATTTGATGGCATGCACAAAGGCCATCGGATTTTATTTGACAAAATTCTGGAAGAAAAAAAGAAAGGCCGGAAAGCAGTAATTTTTACCTTTGATCCTCCACCGGAGGTTCTTTTCGGAAAAAGAGAGGATAAGGTAATTACCACAAAGGAAGAAAAACGTATTTTATTCCGACAGCTGGGAATTGATATTTTAATAGAATATCCTCTGACCATGGAGACGGCCGCTATTTCCCCCTATGATTTTGTGGAAGAGGTTTTAAAGGAAAAGATGAGTATGTCCTATCTGGTGGCAGGCTATGATATTACCTTTGGACATAAGGGAGAGGGAAATGCACAGCTGTTAAAACAGATGTCTAAAACCCATGGTTTTACCCTGGAAATCATAGAAAAAATCTGTGAGGAAGGAAGGGAAATCAGCTCTACCTACGTAAGAGAAGAAATAGAAGCAGGGCATATGCCTCATGTTACAAAGCTTTTGGGAGAACCCTATGAAATAGCCGGTGAAGTGGTTCACGGAGCTAAGCTGGGAAGAAAAATCGGTATGCCAACCATTAATCTGATTCCACCGGCAGAAAAGCTGTTACCTCCTAAGGGAGTGTATTATTCCAAAACTCTTCTGGGAGAGAAGGAATACAGGAGTATTACCAATATTGGAATGAAGCCTACGGTGAATGAACAGCCTATTATGGGAGTAGAAACCTATATCTATGAATTTGATCAGGATATTTACGGGAAAAATGCTATTGTAAAATTATTGGAGCATCGTCGTCCGGAAATGAAGTTTAACAGTATCGAGGCACTGAAGGAACAGATGATGAAGGATATCGAAGCGGGACGAAGCTATCGCTAGTATTCATCATCCCAACCAGCCATTGATTGGCGTGGGCGTGAAAAGTAACAATTGTTCGTTACTGTTCACAGGCAGGCCAGTGAACGTAACGGAATCTGCCCATTTAAAAACCGCTTTCAGCGGTGGGCAGATTCTGTGCCACTTTTATTTGCATTCTCCACACCAATCAGCCAGTGATTGGTGTGGGTGTGAAAAGTAATAATTGTTACAATAAATGTAAGAAAATTCCAAGGTTATAGTTTACAATATGTAATCTGTATGGTAAACTATCAGAGTATGAGATTTTAGCTTATGCTCAGTATCAGGAATCCTCGTCCGATACTTGGTATAAAGCGATTTATAATTATTAGGAGGAAGACAAAATGATCTCTAAAGAAAAGAAAACTGCAATTATCAACGAATATGCCAGATTTGCAGGTGATACAGGTTCACCTGAGGTTCAGATCGCTGTTTTAACAGCAAGAATTGCTGAACTTACTGAGCATTTAAAAACAAACAAAAAAGACCACCACTCCAGAAGAGGTCTTCTTAAAATGGTTGGTAAAAGACGTGGTTTATTAGATTATTTAAAGAAAACTGATATCGAAGGATATCGTACTTTGATTGAAAAATTAGGCATCAGAAAATAATCTGGTAACAAAGAGATTTATGGGACTGTTAACTTTTTGTTGGCAGTCCCATCTTTTAATCATATATTAAATCTAAATAGAAGAACATTTCCGAGACCACTGATAAGTACAAGCAATGTTACGGTTCAGCCATGCTCAATCACATTGCTGATTAGTCATGGGAGAAGGAGAAAGAACAGAAGATGGTGTTCTTGTGTTTATCAGTAGTTTCGGCTCTTCTATTTTGGTTTTTTATAGAATCAATGTGATGATTCAGCAGAGGTATTGAATCATCACAAAAAAAATGAATTAAACAAAACAAAATTAAATATTAATTAAAAAGGAGAGAAGACTATGTATCAGACATTTACCATGGATTTGGCCGGTCGTACCCTGAAGGTAGATATTAACAGAGTTGGAAAACAGGCCAACGGATGTGCATTTATGCAGTACGGAGAGACAACAGTGCTTTGTACAGCTACAGCCAGTGAAAAGCCCAGAGAAGGAATTGACTTTTTCCCTCTCAGTGTTGAATATGAAGAAAAATTATATGCAGTAGGTAAAATTCCCGGAGGCTTTAATAAGAGAGAAGGTAAGGCCAGTGAAAATGCAATTCTTACCAGCCGTGTAATTGACAGACCTATGCGTCCTTTATTTCCCAAGGATTATAGAAATGATGTAACCTTAAATAACATGGTTATGAGCGTAGATCCTGCCTGCCGTCCTGAGCTGGTGGCTATGCTTGGTAGTGCTATTGCAACCAGTATTTCAGATATTCCTTTCTGTGGTCCCTGTGCTACTACCCAGATTGGTATGGTAGACGGAGAGTTTATTGTAAATCCTTCCCAGGAACAGTGGAAAAATGGTGATTTAAACCTTACAGTAGCTTCTACCAGTGAAAAGGTAATTATGATTGAAGCGGGAGCCAACGAAATTCCTGAGGCTAAGATGATTGAGGCTATCTATATGGCCCATGAAATCAACCAGACAATCATTGCCTTTATCAATGAAATGGTAGAGAAGGTTGGAAAGCCTAAGCATGAATATACCAGCTGTGCTATTCCGGAAGAAATGTTTGCAGCAATGAAGGAAGTTGTAACTTCTGATGAAATGGAAGTTGCTGTATTTACAGATGAAAAACAGGTAAGAGAAGAAAATCTTCGTGTAATTCGTGAAAAATTAGAAGAAGCTTTTGCAGAAAAAGAAGAATGGCTTCCTATTTTAGGAGAAGCTTTATATCAGTACCAGAAAAAAACAGTTCGTAAAATGATTTTAAAGGATCAGAAACGTCCTGACGGTCGTGGTATCACCCAGATCAGACCTCTGGCAGCTGAAGTTGATTTGATTCCCAGAGTACATGGTTCCGCTATGTTTACCCGTGGACAAACTCAGATTTGTACAGTAACTACTTTGGCACCTTTATCCGAAATGCAAAGAATTGATGGATTAGATGTAAATGAAACAAATAAGAGATATATGCATCACTACAATTTCCCTTCTTACTCTGTAGGAGAGACAAAGCCCTCCCGTGGTCCCGGACGTAGGGAAATCGGTCATGGTGCTTTGGCAGAAAAGGCGTTAGTTCCCGTACTTCCTTCAGAAGAAGATTTCCCTTATGCTATCCGTACTGTTTCAGAAACCTTTGAATCCAATGGTTCTACTTCACAGGCTTCCGTATGTGCATCTACCATGTCCTTAATGGCAGCAGGTGTTCCTATCAGCAAGCCGGTAGCCGGTATTTCCTGTGGTCTTGTAACAGGAGATACAGATGATGATTATATTCTGTTAACAGATATCCAGGGACTGGAAGATTTCTTTGGAGATATGGACTTTAAGGTGGCGGGTACAAAAGACGGTATTACTGCCATCCAGATGGATATCAAGATTCATGGTCTTACAAGACCTATCGTAGAAGAAGCAATTGCAAAAACAAGAGAAGCAAGATTCTTTATTTTAGATGAAGTTATGATTCCTTGTATTGCACAGCCCAGACCGGAAGTAGGAGAGTATGCACCTAAGATTGTATCTCTTCAGATAGATCCTGAAAAAATCGGTGATGTAGTTGGTCAGAGAGGAAAGACCATTAACGAAATTATTGCACGTACAGGTGTGAAGATTGATATTACAGATGATGGTAATGTTTCCGTATGCGGTACAGATCCTGCAGGAATGGATCAAGCAGTAGAGATGATCAAAATTATCACTACAGATTTTGAAGAAGGACAAATTTTCAAAGGAAAAGTAATCAGCATTAAAGAATTCGGTGCCTTTATTGAATTTGCACCGGGAAAAGAAGGAATGGTTCACATTTCTAAGATCTGCAAGGAAAGAATTAATCATGTAGAAGATGTATTAACCTTGGGCGATAAGGTAACCGTTGTTTGTCTTGGAAAAGATAAAATGGGAAGAATCAGCTTCTCCATGAAGGACGTGCCTCAGGCATAATTAATAAAATAATAAAAATAATACCAAAATACCCCGGAGTTTTCTCCGGGGTATTTTTTAGATAAAATTATTATAAAATAAAAAAGCTTCCGCAAAAGGGAAGCTTTTTTTAAAAATTAAACTGCGTTATGGAAAGTACGATTAATAACGTCAGTCTGCTGTTCAGGTGTTAATTTAATGAAGTTAACAGCATATCCGGATACACGAATTGTAAGCTGAGGATATTTTTCCGGATGCTTCTGAGCTTCCAGAAGTGTGTCACGGTTTAATACGTTAACGTTCAGGTGATGTCCACCCTTTGTTGCATACCCGTCTAATAAAGATACTAAATTATCGATTTGATTTGCATTAGTCATAAGAAAGCCTCCTTAAAATATAAACACTATATAACATATTCTCAAACGATAACTGTTATTGTTATCGCCGACATGATGATAATAGCACTAATTATTATTTTTGTAAATATAACAAGATAAAATTAAATGTATTTATTTGTATACAATATATTGTAGGTAAATAACTGTGCAGTACAGACATAAGCATATAGTTCCATTGCTGTGAGAATATGAATAAGTTTCAAGTTGATACATATATATAGAGAAAGAGGACAAGGAGGAATTTTATGGAAAATTTTAAGGAAGCTGAACAGTTATCATTACCTCCTAAGCGTACAATTTTGTTTCCTTTGTACCAGCAGGAGGAATGGAGGGAGGTACTGGAGAAGCTTGAGGAAATCAGCGAGATTAGGATCCGGGTAAATCAGCCGGTATTAATCTATTGGAAGGGAGAAGAGTTTTATTTATCAGTAAAGGGCAGTCTTACCAAAAGTTCGCATAATTGCAGAAGCTTTACTTTCCAAAGGTTAAGAGAATTGCTGGAATACTGGTGTGAAAATTCAAGATATGCTTATGAAGCTCAAATAAAAAAAGGGTATCTGACTTTAAGAAATGGTCATAGAGCAGGATTATGTGGTGAAACTGTGCTGACAAAAGATGAGATTACTAACTTAAAATATATTTCCTCCGTAAATCTGAGAATTGCCCATCAGATAAAAAATATAGCAAAGCCCATTCTTCCTCATATATATCACAAGGGGAGGATAAAAAATCTCCTGATTCTTTCGCCTCCGGGAGCCGGGAAAACTACGTTGTTAAGAGATACCGTACGTCTGATTTCGGAAGGAAATGAATGGGGAGAGGGGAAGAATATCGCTTTAATTGATGAACGGAAGGAAATTGCTGCCTGCTATCAGGGAATTCCACAATTAGATGTGGGAAAAAGAACAGATATTATGGATGGCTGTCCCAAAAAAGAAGGTATGAAAATGGTGTTACGGGCTATGTCACCTCAGGTGATTGCAGTAGATGAGCTGCAAGGAGAGGAGGAGGTGAAGCTTATCCTCCAAATCGTCAGATGCGGAGCCTCAATTATAGCAACTGCCCATGCTGATTCTTTTTTAGAATGGAAAGAAAAGGAGAATAACAGGCAGCTTATAAATGCAGAAATTTTCTGTCTGATTATAGAGCTTTCTAAGGAGAATGGCAGGTTTAAAGCAAGGATTTATGAGGAAGGAAGAAAGGAGCCATGCTGCGTATTCTAGGTTCATGTATGATTTTATCAGGTTTTTGGGGCATGGGGATAATGCTATGCAAAGAAGAGGAACAGAAGCTTTGGATTCTGTCTGTATGGAAGCTTTCGCTTCAGATTTTATGCAATGAGATTGCTTTTCGACAGCAGCCTGTGATTTTTGCCTTAAAAGAATGTGCTGATAAATTAGAAGGAGAAGTGGGAAATTTCTATCAACAGGTTAACGGGAGGCTTCAGAAAAATCAGGGAGAGCTGTTAATGCTGTGGAAAGAGGAGCTTAACAGGTATTTGGAAAAAACAAAGCTAAGATTTGAAGAAAAGAGACTTATAGAACAATTGGAAAATATCCTGGGATATGAGGATCAGAAGATGCAGCTGGGAATGCTTCAGATGGTAATAGAGAGTATGGATAATTATAAAAAAGAAGCAGAAAAGGAAAAGAAAGAAAAAAAGAAGGTACTTATGCTGTTAAGTACCTGCAGCGGAGTTGTTATGGTTCTGTTGCTGATTTAAGGAAAGGGAAGAAATATTTTTTAAAATATTACATAGAGCTGATGGAAGTAAGTTTAATATTTAAAATTGCTGCAGTAGGGATTTTGGTAACGATACTGGGACAGGTTTTGAAGCATAGCGGGAGAGAGGAGCATGCCTTCTTAATATCATTGGCGGGCTTGATTTTGGTACTCTCCTGGATATTGCCATATATTTATAATTTATTTGAGACTATACAAAATCTGTTTCAATTATAGGGAGGGGAAAATGGAGATAATTTCAATTGTAATTATCACAATAATAGGTATTATTACATCCATTATTTTGAAGGGGTATAAGCCTGAATTTAGTTTTTTTATTATCCTGATCTTGTCTTTTTTCTTTTTTGGCTGGATTATATCAATTTTTCGTGAGCTGTGGTCTAAGCTGGAATTTTTAACTGCTTTTTATGAAGAAAATAAGTTTTTTTACAATATTTTATTTAAGATAACAGGAATTACTTATTTATGCGAATTTACTTCCGGAATCTGCAAGGATGCAGGGTATGGGGCCATTGCTGCACAGGTAGAAATTACCGGAAGAATTTTAGTCCTGCTGGCATCAGTACCGGTTCTGTTAGCAGTAATTTCCATGATCTATGAATATAGGATTTAGGAGGTGGTATGGAAGGATTAGATCTGACAGGGGATATCTTAGGACAAACTGATTGGGAAGGAATGGGAAGTAAGCTGGAGCGGATGCTGGGAAATAAAGAGGTGTCCTTTGAACAGCTGACAGAAACTCTGATAAGAGGAGATTTTAAGACAATAGGAGAAGTAGGAAACAGAGGGATACAGGCAAGTCTGTCCGGAATCTGGCCTGATCTCAAGACCTTAATCAGTAGCTTGGTACTTCTTGTTTTTATCTCAGCGTTTATCAATGTTATTAAAAAAACCTTTCAAAATAAGCAAATTGCGGAAATTGCCAATTATTCTAATTATCTGATTATGATTATGCTGTTTATTGATCTTTTTAAAGAAATGACAGGCATATGTGAAGTGACACTGAATAATATTGAACAGTTTATGAGAATTTTTTTTCCCACTTATTTTCTCATGGTAGGCACTACTGCAGGTATTACCGGAGGCTTGTTTTATTTTCAGATGGCCGGACTGGTAATTTATTTTGTGGAAGGAATCCTGCTACGTATTGTACTTCCAACCTTAAATCTTTACATGTTTTTGAATTTTCTTAACGGAATCTGGGAGGAGGACCGTTTGTCGGGAATTACATCATTAATGAAAAAAGGAATTACCTTATCCTTTAAAATTATGCTGGCTGCAGTAACGGGGATAGGTTTTATGCAGTCTATGATATTACCCATTACTAATGGAATTCAAAAAGAGGGAATCTATCATCTTTTAGATTTGATACCGGGGGTGGGAGATGCTGCAAAGGGCACCTTTAAGATATGGCTGGGAAGTGCCGTGGTAGTTAAAAACAGTGTGGGAATAGTAGGCTGTATTTTTTTGCTGCTGTTAGTAATGACTCCTTTATTTAGAATACTATTGGTACATTTTGTTTTAAAGCTTGTAGCGGCTCTTCTATCGATTGTCAGTGAAAAAAAGATGATTGATTGTATTCAACAAGTGGGAAACGGAATTCATTTATGTTTTCAGACAGCAGGCTACGGTGTTTTATTTTTTATTATCCTGATTGCCATGTCTGCCTATAGCAGTACGGGAGGATTTTAATGAATGATACAAATCTTATTAGAGGTTTTAAAAAGAGTTACTATTTTTATGGTGATTGGGAAGGTGATTTTAAATCTTGGAGTGGGAAAAGGATATGAAAAATATACAAAGACGGTAATAGGCTTTATGGTGATTGTCCAGCTGTGGGCGGGAGTAAATACCACCTTGCAGCTTATCAAAGAAAAGAAAATAGCAGATTTTAAGACCCCGTTTTTCTCACAGTGGGAACAGGAGATGGAGGGATTTGAAAAAGAATTAAGAGCGCAGCAAAAAGTAATAGAGGAACAGTGGAAGGAGTATGATAAGACTACAGAGAGTAAAAAGGAAGAAAAGGGGGAGGAAGGCGAAAAGATCATAATTGAAAATATTATCATTGGAGACATGAAATGAAAAATGAAATTGGCGAAAAAATGAAAAAGCTGTTTTTGCAAAAGGACAGCATCATGATATGTATCTTAACAGGAATTCTTTTGCTTGTTATTGCATGGCCTGTGGAAAAGAATGAAAAAAAAGAGAAAACGGAGGGAATGTTATGGGACATGGGACAGGCTAATATTGATTATGAAGAACAATTACAAAGAGAGGGGGCAGGGCTTTCAGAAGAAGCTTTTTTTACATCGGAAGATAAAAATGTAGAGGAAGAGATCTCTTCTGCAGAAAAAAAGCTGGAGGAGCTGCTTTCGTTTATGGAGGGAGCAGGAAAAGTAAAGGTTATGATTACTCTGGATTCCTTAGGAGAAAAAGTTTTGGAAAAGGATACACCCGTAGAGAGAAATGTGGTTACGGAAACAGATGCCGGGGGCGGCAGCAGAAACACAAATAATATGAACAGTCAGGAGTCTACGGTTTATATTACAGATTCCCGGGGGAATAAAATCCCCTATGTAGTGACAGAAACCTTACCTGCTGTAAAAGGGGTAACGGTAGTTTGTTCGGGAGGAGATAATGATTTAGTTGAAAAAAATATTACAGAAGTAATTCAGGCATTATTTGGTATTGAGGTACATAAAATAAAAATAGTTAAAATGAAACAGTTAGAATAAGGAGACGGAAAAGTGAAAAGAAATCAGATTATGATTACCACATTAGCAATTATGATTGCCATTGCAGGTTATCTTACCTTTACCGGAAGGACGGGAGCAGAAGAAACTGTAGTAGTAAATGACCGGATAGTAGTAGAGGATGATATGACTGCGCTGTTGGATCTTTCACAAGAGGATATTGCTTCTGATATTTCAGAGGAAACAGGAGAAATCCCCAGCATGGATGAGGAGGCTGTAATTACGGGAAATTACATAGAAGAGACTATGGAGCAGCAGGCGACCAATACTGAAATTGTAATGGATATGAGCGGTAATGAGGTGGAAGAAGAGGAGGAAATAGCAGAAGAGGTACCGGGAGAAGCTGTTTTTACCAGCTCCAAAGCAATATCCACCCTATCTGCCGCCAAGCTGTTAAAGGAGCAGACAAGAGCTAAGAATAAAGAGGCTTTATCAGAAATCGTCAGTAATGAAGTTTTGGAAGCATCTCAAAAAGAAGAAGCTTTGGCGCAGATGGTAGCATTGACAGAAAAAAGTGAAAAAGAAATGGAAACAGAAATTCTTCTGTCATCTAAAGGTTTTACGGAATCAGTAGTAAGCATTGGAGACCATACAGTTGATGTGGTAGTTTGTTCTCAGGTCTTGTCAGATGCCCAGCTGGCTCAAATTATGGATATTGTTACCAGAAAAACAGAAGTACCGGCAGAGAATATAATTATTAGCCAAGTTACACAGAAATAATTCTAATTTCATTTAAAATGTGTTATACTATTGAGAACTATGTGAATAATGATATAGATACTTATCGGAGGAATCAATATGGCAGGCTATGCAAATGAAATAAATAAAAGAAGAACCTTTGCAATTATATCCCATCCGGATGCAGGGAAAACAACCTTAACAGAAAAATTTCTGCTTTACGGAGGAGCCATTAATTTGGCAGGAAGCGTAAAGGGAAAAGCAACTGCACGTCATGCAGTATCAGACTGGATGGAGATTGAAAAGGAAAGAGGTATTTCAGTAACTTCTTCCGTACTTCAGTTTAATTATGACGGATATTGTATTAATATTTTGGATACTCCCGGACATCAGGATTTCTCGGAGGATACCTATCGAACATTAATGGCAGCAGACTCTGCCGTTATGGTAATTGATGCATCAAAGGGTGTGGAAGCACAGACCAGAAAGCTGTTTAAGGTTTGTGTGATGAGGAAAATTCCGATTTTTACTTTTATCAATAAGCTGGACCGAGAGGCTAATGATACCTTTGAATTATTGGATGAAATCGAAAAAGAATTAGGAATTGCAACCTGTCCGGTAAACTGGCCTATAGGCTGTGGTAAGAACTTTAAAGGAGTATATGACAGAGAAACCGGAACGGTAGTTACCTATTCAGATACTGAAAAAGGTACAAAAGAAGGAGAAACTTCCATCATCTCTCTGCAGGAGGAGGATAAGTTATTACACCATATCGGTGAAGAGAATAAAGAACGGCTTTTGGAGGAAATAGAGCTGTTGGATGGCGCCAGTGCTGAGTTTGATCTGGATTTAATCCAGGCAGGAGAGTTAACACCGGTATTTTTCGGCTCGGCATTAACCAACTTTGGTGTGGAAATTTTTCTGCAGCATTTCTTAAAAATGACAACCACTCCCCTTCCAAGAAAATCAGATCAAGGCTTTATCGATCCGGTAGAAGAGGATTTCTCAGCCTTTGTATTTAAAATTCAGGCCAATATGAACAAGGCTCACAGAGACAGAATTGCCTTTATGAGAATATGTTCCGGCAAATTTGATGCTTCCATGGAAGTAAAGCATGTACAAGGAAATAAGGTGATGAGATTATCCCAGCCTCAGCAGATTATGGCCAGTGAAAGAAAAATTCTGGAGGAAGCTTATGCCGGAGATATTATTGGGGTATTTGATCCGGGAATTTTTTCCATAGGAGATACAATCAGTATGCCGAAGGCAAATTTCAGATATGAGGGAATACCAACCTTTGCACCGGAGCATTTTGCAAGAGTAAGACAAATTGATACTATGAAGAGAAAGCAATTTGTCAAGGGAATTACCCAGATTGCCCAGGAAGGTGCTATCCAGATTTTTCAGGAGTTTAATACCGGACTGGAAGAAATTATTGTGGGAGTAGTAGGTGTACTTCAGTTTGATGTTTTAAAATATCGATTAGAAAATGAATACAATGTAGAAATACGATTAGAAAAGCTTCCTTATGAACATATCAGATGGATAGAAAATAAGGATGAAATAGATGTAGAGAAGTTAGTAGGAACCTCTGACATGAAAAAGGTAAAAGATATGAAAGATAATCCATTACTATTATTTGTAAATTCCTGGAGTATAGGAATGACCATGGATAGAAATAAGGGATTAGAGCTGTCAGAGTTTGGAAAAAATAACTAAGGTAAACGTATTTTTAAGGTAATGGGGTGATTCTATGAAGAAAACGATAGGAACAATTCTATTAATTCTTTTGCTGGGAGGCTTTCTTATGCCTGCCAGAATTCATAAGGATACAGTTTTGATGGAAGAACCTCTTATCCATGAAAATCAATTGTCTGAAAAAGAAACTGTTTCTGTTATTTCAGAAGAAGAGAGGGAAGGCTTTGATAACCATGGATTTACTGATGATATAAAAAGTGAGCTTTTAAAACAACAACAGGATAATTATGCTTATTCGGTGTTAGATATAACAGAACAAAATCTCTATGTGGAAATTTTATATGCACTGGAAAATGAAATAGAGGAAATGAAGCTTTCTACCAGGGATCCGGAAGAAATTGATAAGATTTTTCAATGTGTTCTTTTAGACCATCCCGAAATATTTTATGCAGATGGTTACTCTTTTGTAAAATATACTTATGGTGATGAGGTGAGAAAAGTAACCTTTACCGGCAATTATATTTACAGAGGGGAAGAGATTCGTAAAAAGCAAGAACAGATAACGGCCGGGGTATCCGATATTTTATCCGGGATTCCCAGGGAGCTTTCAGATTATGAAAAGGTAAAAAGAGTCTACGAAGAAGTTATTTATCGTACGGAATATTCGACAAAAGCAAAGGATAATCAAAATATCTGCTCTGTTTTTTTAGAGAATTCCTCTGTATGCCAGGGGTATGCAAAGGCAGTACAATATCTGCTGCAGCAACTTTCCATTCCTGCAACTATGGTAGTAGGAACGGTAGAAAATGGAGAAGGACATGCCTGGAACCTGGTAAGGATTGATAACAGGTATTATCATGTGGATGCTACCTGGGGGGATGCCTCTTATCTGGTAGAAAAGGAAGAAGGGGAAATTGATCAAAGCTTAAAGGGTATTAATTATGATTACCTGTGTGTTACTACCGGGGAAATCAGTCAGACTCATACTATTGATAATGTGGTACCGATTCCAGTTTGTGATTCCAGGGAAGCCAATTATTATGTGAGAGAAGGTGCATATTTTGAAGAGTTTAATGAAGAACAGCTGGTTCGCCTGATTGAGCGATATCAAAGTGAAGGAAGGGAAAGTTTTACGGTAAAGTGTGCTACAAAAGAAGTTTACAGGGAGATAAGCTATCTTTTATTGGAGGAACAGAAAATATTTGAATATTTAGAGCACGGGGAGAACAGTATCGTGTATACAGATTCCGCTGAGCAATTAAGCCTTACTTTCTGGCTAAGTTAGGGGAAAATAATTGCACTAGGCAAAAAAAATATTCAATGGTATAATGAAAAAGAGCTATAGCCCATAAATTAAGGAGGTTATTTATGGAAAAAGAGTTAGGTAGAAGTACTTATATATTACAGGATGAAGAGGGAAAAGGCAGAGTGCAGATTGCAGAGGATGTGGTTGCAGTGATCGCAGGAATGGCAGCAACCGAGGTGAAAGGTGTCTCTGCAATGGCTGGAAATATCACCAATGAAATTATGTCCAAGGCAGGCAGGAAGAATCTGTCAAAGGGAGTAAAAGTTTCCATAAGTAAAAATCGTGTAAAGGTTAGTCTGGCAATTATGATGGAGTATGGATACAACATTCCGGGAACCTGCAGTAAGGTACAGGATAAGGTGAAAACTGCCATTGAAAATATGACCGGTCTTACGGTAACTGATATAGATATACGTATTGCAAGTGTGGATATGCAGAAGGAAAAACGGAGTTAAAGTGATGAACAGAAGCGGACTGAGAGAACAGGTATTTAAACTGTTATTCCGTGTGGAATTTAATTCCCCGGAAGAAATGGAAGAACAATGTGCACTTTTTCTGGAGCATGAAGAAATTGAAATGACGGAAAGGGATGAAAAGTACATTATAGCAAGATTTACTGCCATTCATAATAAGCTGGAGGAGATTGATTTAAAAATCAATGAAAAAGCCACCGGCTGGACAACCGAGAGAATGGGAAAGGTAGATTTGGCTATTATACGTTTGGCAGTATTTGAATTACTTTTTGATGAAGCGATTCCTGAAGGCGTGGCAATCAATGAAGCTGTAGAGTTGGCTAAAAAGTACGGTCAGGACGAATCATCCGGATTTATCAATGGAGTGCTTGCCAAATTTACGGATAAGAAGAAGGATAAGATGACAGAAGGGTAATATCTGTTTTTATCATTTTGGTGTGAAATATGCAAAATGTTTATACCGTTGAAAGAATAAATAAGTATATTAAAAATATGTTCACGCAGGATTATTTGTTACAGTCTGTCTGTGTAGGCGGAGAAGTAAGTAATTGCAAATATCATTCCTCTGGACATATTTATTTTACTATAAAGGATGAAAAAAGTACTTTAAGCTGTGTGATGTTTTCCGGAAACAGAAATGGACTGGATTTTACCATGGCAGAAGGTCAGCAGGTAGAAGTTGAAGGAAGTATTGATATTTATGAGCGGGATGGAAAGTATCAGTTATATGCCCGTAAAATAAAAAAAGCCGGTGCAGGAGCCCTGTTTGAACAATTCCAGAAATTAAAAGAGGAATTGTTGGAAAGAGGGCTTTTTGCTGAAGAATATAAACAGCCTATTCCCAAATATATTAAAAAATTAGGAGTAGTTACAGCCTCTACAGGAGCTGCTATCAGAGATATTATACAGGTTGCAAAGAGAAGAAATCCGTTTGTTCAGATTATTTTATATCCGGCTATCGTACAGGGAGAGGGGGCGGCTCCAAGTATTGCCCAGGGTATAAGAGCATTGGAGAACCTTGGTGTTGATCTGATGATTGTAGGAAGAGGAGGAGGTTCCATAGAAGATTTATGGGCCTTTAATACGGAAATGGTTGCACAGGCTGTTTTTGATTGCTCAGTACCGATTATTTCGGCAGTAGGGCATGAAACAGATACTACAATTATCGACTTCGTATCTGATTTGAGAGCTCCTACACCATCAGCTGCGGCTGAGCTTGCAGTATATGATGTAAATAAGTTTCTTTTGCAGTTGGAAGAGGAAAAGAGATTTTTATTTCAGCTGATGGAGCATAAAATGGAAACTGCTAAGCTGCAGTTAGACAGTAATAAGGCAAAGCTTCAGTTACTTAGTCCGGAAAGCAGAATCAGAGAGAAAAGATTTTTATGTATTCGGTTGGAAGAAATGCTGCAGGAACAGATGAGAAAAGTAATAGAAGCCAAGAAATACCATCTTAGTATCCGTATGGAACGCTTAGAGGGATTATCCCCTATCCAAAAGCTGCAGCAGGGATATGCCTATGTTTCTGATAATAAAGGTAAAAATATCAGAAGTATTAGTCAGATATCAATAGGTGAAGAATTAGAGATTTTTGTAAGAGACGGAAAGATAAAGGCAAGAGCAGAGGATATCAGCAGTAATTAGAAACCGGAAAGCCGGGGAAAAGAATAACAGTAGTGAATGCTTGAGATAGAAAGGATTCAACATGGCAAAGAAAAAGGAAGAGGTACTCTCCCTGGAAGAGGCACTGATTAAACTGGAAGAAACTGTTGAAAAATTACAGAAGGAAGAGGTCACTCTGGAAGAATCCTTTCAGTTATATAAGCAGGGTATGGCCTATGTAAAATTATGCAGTGAAACTATCGACCAGGTGGAAAAAAATGTTCTAATGCTAAATCAGGAGGGACATCTTGATGAATTATAAAGTGGAAATAAAATCAAAAGTGAAAGAGATTGAAGATATTATCGAAAAGTATCTGCCGGGAGAAGCAGGCTATCAGAAAACTGTAATTGAGGCGATGAATTACAGCGTAAATGCCGGTGGAAAACGGCTTCGTCCCATGCTAATGAAGGAGGTCTTTACTCTCTTTGGAGGCAAGGGAGAGGTGATAGAACCCTTTATGGCAGCGATGGAAATGATACATACCTATTCTCTTGTACATGATGATCTACCTGCCATGGATGATGACGAATACCGGAGAGGAAGAAAAACTACCCATGTGGTTTACGGAGAATGCATGGCGATTTTAGCAGGTGACGGATTACTTAATTATGCATTTGAAACTGCCTGTAAAGCATTTGATCTTGAGCCCAACAATAAAAATATTGGCAGAGCAATGCAGATTTTAGCTAAGAAAGCAGGGATTTTTGGAATGATAGGCGGTCAGACAGCTGATATAGAGGCTGAGACCATGGAAAAGGATAAGATTACAAGCGACTTACTTCTTTTTATTCATAAAAATAAAACAGCTGCCTTAATTGAAAGCTCAATGATGATAGGAGCTGTGCTGGCAGGAGCTAAGGAAGAAGAAGTAAATGCTATAGAAAAAATCGGATATAATATAGGTGTCGCATTTCAAATTCAGGATGATATTCTGGACATTACCGGATCCCTTGAGGTGTTGGGTAAGATGACCGGAAGTGATGAAAAAAATAACAAGGTTACTTATGTTTCCTTAAACGGAATGGAAAAAGCGAAGGAAGATGTAGAAAAGCTTTCTAAAGAAGCCCTTACACTTTTAGAGTCCTTCCGTAATAAGAATGAATTTTTGAATGAGTTGATAAAGGAATTAATTACCAGGGAAAAATAGAAGGGGGCAAAGGATGCTTCTTGATTTAATAAAGAAACCGAATGATATCAAAAAAATAGAGCCCAATGATTATAATAGATTGGCAAGTGAAATCAGAGAGTTTTTAATAGAATCTATAAGTGAGACAGGTGGTCATTTGGGTCCAAATCTGGGCGTTGTGGAATTAACCATGGCATTACATCTTGCGTTAGACTTACCCAAGGATAAAATTATCTGGGATGTGGGGCATCAGTCTTATACCCATAAATTATTAACAGGAAGAAAAGAAGGCTTTGGCAGCCTAAGAAAGTATGGGGGAATGAGCGGTTTTCCCAAACGCTGTGAAAGTGACTGTGATTGCTTTGATACAGGGCATAGTTCTACTTCTTTGTCTGCAGGCTTGGGCTTTGTAAAAGCCAGGGATATCAAAGGTGATAATAATTATGTGGTTTCGGTAATTGGAGACGGGGCTTTAACCGGAGGAATGGCCTACGAAGCGTTAAATAATGCAGCCAGAATGGATACCAATTTTATTATTATCCTGAATGATAATAATATGTCTATTTCTGAAAATGTAGGAGGTATGTCTAAATATCTTAACAGTATCCGTACTGCTGAGAATTATCGGAATACCAAGGATGGGATTTATTATTCACTTTTAAAAACAAAGCATGGACAGGCCATTGTAGATAAGGTAAGAAAAGCAAAGAACAGTGTAAAACAATTGGTGATTCCGGGAATGCTTTTTGAAAATATGGGAATTACCTATCTGGGACCGGTGGACGGTCATGATATTAACGGCTTGGTTACTGTGATAAATGAGGCGAAAAGATGTAAAACCTCGGTAATTGTCCATGTAATTACAAAAAAAGGTAAGGGGTACGAACCGGCGGAGAAGCATCCGGCCAGATTTCATGGTTCTGATCCCTTTGATATAGAAACAGGAGTACCAAAAAAATTAAAGCCGAAGCCTAATTATACAGATATTTTTTCAACAGTAATGATTAAGCTGGCTAAGAGAAATCCGGAGGTAGTGGCAATTACGGCAGCTATGCCGGACGGAACAGGACTGAAACGTTTTCGTAATGTTTATCCCAAACGTTTCTTTGATGTAGGAATTGCAGAACAGCATGCCGTTACCTTTGCGGCAGGATTGGCGGCCAATGGATTAAAACCAATTGTGGCAGTATATTCTTCATTTTTGCAAAGAGCCTATGATCAGATTGTTCATGATGTATGTATACAGAATCTTCCGGTGGTATTCGCCATTGACAGAGCAGGCCTAGTAGGAAGTGACGGAGAAACGCATCAGGGAATTTTTGATTTGTCTTATTTGTCCTCGATTCCCAATATGCATGTAATGGCACCTAAGAATAAATGGGAATTATCAGATATGATGAAATTTGCAGTAGCCTTCGATGGTCCAATTGCAGTACGTTATCCCAGAGGAGAGGCCTATGATGGTTTGGAGGAATACCGTCAGCCTGTAGTTTATGGTAAGAGTGAGGTTATCTACCAGGAGCATCAGATTGCCTTGCTTGCTGTGGGAAGTATGGTGAAAACTGCAGTGGAAGTCAGAAATAAGTTAAAGATATTGGGTTATGGCTGTTCCCTGATTAATGCACGCTTTATCAAACCTATTGATGAAGAGATGATAGAAGCGGCAGGAAAAAAGCATGAGCTTTTGGTTACTATGGAAGAGAATGTGGCCAGTGGAGGCTTTGGGGAAAAAACCAGAGCATATATGAGCCAGAACTCTATGAGAAATAAGCTGTTAAATATTACATTACCTGATGATTATGTAGAACATGGAAATGTGGATATTTTGAAAAAAGAAGTCGGAATAGATGCTGATTCTATTGTACAGAAAATAGTTACGGCATTACGGAGCTAACATGAAGGAACGATTAGATGTTTTACTGGTTTCGGGGGGATATGCCCAGTCTAGAGAAAAGGCAAAAGCCATTATTATGTCCGGGAATGTTTTTGTAAACGGACAAAGAGAGGATAAGGCAGGAACTACCTTCGATCCTACAAAAGTAAAAATAGAAGTAAAAGGCCAGACCTTAAAATATGTAAGCCGTGGTGGATTGAAGCTGGAAAAGGCAATGAATGCCTTTGCAATCCAATTAGCAAATAAAGTTTGTATGGATATTGGAGCTTCTACCGGAGGATTTACGGATTGTATGCTGCAAAACGGAGCAGTAAAGGTTTATTCCGTTGATGTAGGACACGGGCAGCTGGATTGGAAATTAAGAAATGATGAAAGAGTTGTCTGTATGGAGAAAACGAATTTTCGATATCTGATGCCCGAAGATATCGAGGATAAGCTGGATTTTGCTTCAGTAGATGTTTCCTTTATTTCTTTAAGCAAGATTTTATTGCCTGCCGGAAGAATACTGAAGGATCGGGGAGAAATGGTCTGTCTGATTAAGCCGCAGTTTGAAGCAGGAAAAGAGAAAGTAGGGAAAAAGGGTGTAGTAAGAGAAAAGAAAGTACACCATGAAGTTATTGAAAAGATATTTGTTTTAGCAGATATTGCAGGCTTCCGAGTATTAAATTTGGAACATTCACCGATTAAGGGACCTGAAGGAAATATAGAGTATTTGATTCATATTAAAAAGAATGATTTTTATAACGAGCAGTGTGAGGAGTTGACAGAAGCTGAAATTGAAAGACAGCTTTTAGAAAAAACGGAAGCCGACAGAGGGGAAGGCTTGGCACAGGATAAGCTGGATATGATAGAGAAGGTTGTAGAAGAGGCTCATAGCATACTTCAGTAGGAGAAGGATAAGAATGAAATTTGCAATTATAACAAATGAACTGAAGGATCCGGGATTAGAGATTACCAATAGGATTACAAGTTTGTTGGATAAAAAGGGAATATCTTACAAGCTGTTAAAAAAGGCAGAGGATTTTCAAGCAGATATTGATATCATGATGGTACTTGGAGGAGACGGTACCATGCTTCAGGCAGCCAGAGAAAATGCAGGTAAAAATATTCCCATGATTGGTATTAACCTGGGTACCTTAGGATTTTTATCCGAGGTGGAGATTGAGAATATTGAAGAGGCTATAGATAAGCTGATTAATAAAGAATATGAGGAAGAACAAAGAATGATGCTTTGCGGAGAAATTACAGGGAATGGAAAAAGAACTGTGATTTCACCTGCATTAAATGATATTTCTATTACCAGATCGGGCTCATTGCAAATTATCAGCCTGAATATTTTCGTAAATGGAAAGCTGTTATGTAACTTTAATGCAGATGGTATTATTATTTCCACACCTACCGGATCTACCGGCTATAATATGTCTGCAGGAGGGCCTATTGTTGAGCCGGGAGCAGATCTGATTCTTATTACTCCTATTTGTGCCCATACTCTGAATGCCAGAAGTATTGTTTTAAGATCTGATGATATTGTAGAGGTGGAGGTTCCGGCAGGACGGCTGGGAAGAAGTCAGACAGTAGAGGCTAATTCTGATGGTAATGAACGGATTGCGATGGAAACAGGAGATAGAATTCGTATTTATAAAGCTAAGGAAACAACGACTATTTTAAAACTGAGTAAAATGTGCTTTTTAGAGATTTTGCATAAAAAAATGGGAGATACAAAGTAGAAAGGTAAAAAAGGAATGAAGGGAAATCGTCACCAAAAAATTGTGGAATTAGTGGAAACTTATGAGATAGAAACACAGGAAGAATTGGCTGACCGTTTAAGAAGTGAGGGATATCGTGTAACACAGGCAACAGTTTCAAGAGATATCAGACAACTGAATTTATCCAAAGTGTCTGCCGGTGGTGGAAAACAGAAATACGTAATTTTAAAACAAGAGGATAATCTTATCGGGGAAAAATATATCAGAGTATTGAAGGACGGTTTTGTTTCTATGGATCGGGCACAGAATATTCTGGTAATCAAGACAGTAGCAGGAATGGCAATGGCGGTAGCTGCAGCTATTGATACTATGAAGCTGGAAGAAATAGTGGGTAGTATTGCAGGAGATGATACTATTATGGCAGCTGTAAGGACAAATGAAGATACGGAAGCAGTGATGGAAAAGATAAGAAAGGTGCTGATGTAACAATTCTTCGTAATAAGAAAGCCTGCTATGAAAAGAGGCGTATGCCAGGATAAAACTTACCGGGGAGAAGAGTAAGGAGAATTTATGTTAATAAGTTTACATGTAAAAAATCTGGCTCTGATAGACGAAACAGAGGTTTACTTTAAAGAGGGACTGAATATTTTAACAGGAGAAACAGGAGCCGGTAAATCTATTATTATGGGCTCAGTTAATCTTGCTTTGGGAGGAAAGGCAGATAAGGGAATGATCCGGACAGGGGCTGAGTTTGCCTTGGTACAATTAATTTTCGGGATTACCTCCAAGGAGCAGGAGCAGGTATTGGAAGAAATGGATATTCCCGTGGAAGAGGATAAAACACTTATTATTCTTCGTAAAATACTGCCGGAAAGAAGTATTTGTAAGGTAAATGGTATTACTATCAGCCAAAGGCAATTAAAGGAGCTGGCCTCCTTATTTATAAATATTCATGGTCAGCATGAAACACAAACCTTATTAAATGTTAAACAATATTCCCAGATTTTGGATGAGTATGCAGGAGAAAAACACGAGAAAATAAAAAGAGAACTGAAAGAGGTCTTTGAACAATATAAAGAAGTGACAGAACAGCTGGAAGAGGCAGTTCTGGATGAAAAAGAAAAAAACAGAGAAATTTCTTTAGCAGAATATGAAATCAATGAGATAGAGAACGGAAGACTGATTACAGGAGAAGATGAAGAACTGGAGGAGAGATATCGCAGAATGATTAATGCTAAGCGCATTACTGAGTATATCTCCTATGTCTATGATGCTACAGGTTATGAAAGTAATCATTCTGCAGGTAATAGTATCGGAAGAGCGGTAAAGGATTTAAAACAGGCATTAAATTATGACGAGAGTCTGCAAGGTTTAACAGATCAACTGGTTGAGATTGAAGATTTACTTAATGATTTTAACCGAGCCATGGCTGACTATCAAAAAGATTTAGAGTTTGAGCCGGCAGAATTTGATGAAGTGGAAAAACGGTTAAATCTTTATAATTATTTGAAGGAAAAATACGGTAATTCCGTCACTGAGATTTTATTATATAAACAGCAAAAAGAAGAACTGCTGGAAAAGCTGAATGATTTTGATAATTATATCAAAACTTTGGAAGCTAAGAAGGAAGGATTATATGGTGAGGTTATAAGTTTATGTGAAAAGCTTTCAAACTCCCGGAAAAAGAATGCAAAGGCTTTACAAAAGGAATTAAAGCAGGCATTACAGGATTTGAATTTCCTTACCGTAGAGTTAGATTTGAAGGTAGAACGGGAAGCTCACAGGATTACTGCTGATGGTTATGATTCTGTGGATTTTATGATTTCCTTAAATACCGGTGAGCCGGTAAGATCTATCAGTAAGGTAGCCAGCGGTGGTGAGTTATCCAGAATTATGCTGGCATTAAAGGCAGTAATGGCAGATAAGGAAAAGATAAATACCTTAATTTTTGATGAAATAGATGCAGGAATCAGTGGAAAGACAGCCTGGAAGGTTTCTGAAAAAATGGCAGTACTGGGGAAAGAGCATCAATTAATATGTATTACTCATTTGCCTCAGATTGCGGCTATGGCAGACAGTCATTTTATGATTGAGAAAAAGACAAAAGATGGAAGAAGTGTCACAGAAATTAAGGAATTAAAGGAAGAAAAGGAACTGGAGGAAATTGCCAGATTGCTTAGCGGAACAGAGGTTACGGATGCAGTCTTAACCAATGCCAGGGAATTGAAAGAATTGGCAACAAAAGCGAAAGATAATGTGAAGTAAAAAATAAATTTTTCCATATACTAAGAAGGATGTCTGAGGACATCCTTTTTCTTATACTATGAGTTCCCCATTTGTCGGGCGACTCATCCTATGAAGTTACACAAAAAATAAAAAGTATTTTTCGAAAGTGTAGGAATACAGAAAGGAGAGAAAAAGAGTTTGGGGGAGAAAGAGATGGGAATTAATAGAGCTAGTGTACAAGGGAAAAAATACGAACGGTTTATCTATATCATGCTGATTATCAGCAGCTTTTCTCTTGGTCTCTTCTGGTTATGGGAAGTATGGAGAAAAATTCCGTCAGATATTAATGTAAAAGCAGGCAGCAATCAGGAAATTGAGCTTTTAGTTCCTGCCACTGCCAGGATTTATAAAAATAAAGAAGATCAAATGGTGGATTTAGATTTATCCAAAGAAATTATATTCTATGCCAAAGCAGAAGATACTTATACTATGGAAGTCAGCTTATTTGGTTTTATTCCGTTTAAAGAAACCTCAGTATCTGTTATTAAAGATAAAAAGCTGATTCCGGCAGGGACACCAATAGGAATTTTTGTGGAAACAGATGGTATTTTGGTTATTGATACAGGAAGCTTTTGCGATTTAGAAGGAAAAAAAGTGAATCCCTCCGGAGATTCTCTGGAGCCGGGAGATTATATACAAAAACTTAATGGAGAAAAAATAATTGACAAAGAAGATCTGATAAAACGTATTTCAGAATGTGGGGGTCAGGATATTTTATTGGAAATAAATAGGGAAGAACAGGTGAAAACAATTTCTGTTACACCGATACAGAATGAAGCCGGAGAATATAAGCTGGGAATCTGGGTAAGGGATAATGCTCAAGGTATAGGTACCTTGACATTTATTGATGAAGAAGGTAACTTTGGTGCGCTGGGACACGGGATTAATGATGTTGATACAGCTAATTTAATGGAATTAAAGGGAGGCGGCCTATATAAAACAGACATTATCTCTATTACTAAAGGAGAAGGTGGAAAGCCGGGGGAATTAACAGGTGTAATTGCATATTCTGAAAAATATAAGCTGGGAACTATTTATTGTAATAGTGTAGAAGGTATTTATGGAAAGTTATATCCTACTGCACTCGATGCCGGTGAATTATTACCTATAGGGTTAAGACAGGAAATTAAAAAGGGGAGTGCTCAAATTGTTTCTACTGTTTCGGGTAAAAAAGAGATGTATGATATTGAAATTATCAATATTTATCCGGACAATGACAATGTTAACCGTGGCTTGGAAATTAAGGTCACTGACCCTAAGTTATTGGAGCTGACAGGAGGAATCGTGCAGGGGATGAGCGGCAGTCCCATCATTCAGGACGGGAAGTTGGTTGGGGCAGTGACCCACGTTCTTGTCAATGACCCGACGAGAGGGTATGGGATTTTTATCGAGAACATGCTGGAAGCAGCAGATTAAATTGAAAGACAGGGGCATCTGCCCCCTGCTTTTTTGTGATTTTGTGATACAATCAGTTAAACAAACTTGAAGTTTCTGTTGTAAAAAAGATGTCTATTAATTTAGATATCTTTTTTTGTAAAAAACTATTGAAATCAATTTTTAATCCACTTATGCTTATTTTAGGACGTCCAAATCTTATGAAGATTTGAAAGAGAGATATGGTTTTATGAATAAAGAAGAATTGCATAGTTTTATAGAAAAACAACAGCCTAATATATGTCAAATAGTGGCAAGTATGGATAAGCAAATTGTATATAGTGATACTTGGAATGATTATAAGAAAGATGATTGTACTCATATTATGTCTGCTACAAAAAGCATCATGGCTTTACTTGTTGGAATTGCTATAGATAAAGGTCAAATAGGAAGCGTAGATGATAAAGTGTTAGAGTATTTTCCAGATTATAAAGTAAAAAGAGGTGAAAAGACAATATATGATGTTACGATAAGACATCTTTTAACCATGAGAGCACCTTATAAAGGAAAGGGAGACCCTTGGTCTAAAGTGTGTGCAAGTGATAATTGGACTTACTCTTCACTTGACTTTTTAGGTGGAAGAAAAGGATTAACAGATGAATTTGATTATAGAACTGTATGCTTACATGTTCTCACTGGAATTTTATATAATGCTACAGAGATGAAAACTGTAGATTATGCGAATGAATACTTGTTTAAACCATTGGGAATTAAACCACATATAAATTATTATGCGGAAACAGCAGAGGAACATAAAGCATTTACTATCAGTAAATTGCCGAAAGAACATATTTGGTTTTGTGATACGCAAGGATTAGGAACTCCTGGATATGGGCTTTGTATGTCAGCAGAAGATATGGCGAAAATAGGATTATTATGCCTAAACAAAGGCTATTATGATAATAAGCAAATCATTTCTTCGAGCTGGATAGAGGAAATGACAAGACCAAGAACGGTTGAAGGCAATAACTTTAGAGGTATGGAATACGGGTATTTGTGGTGGATTATTGACCGTAAAAAGAATATATATGCTGCTATTGGAAACAGTGGTAATGTTATTTATGTCAATCCAGAAAAGAACATTGTAATAGCGGTATCATCCTATTTTAAACCTACTATATTTGATAGGGTTGATTTCATTCAGGAATATATTGAACCTTTTATTAGTGAGATATAAATTCCAATATCGTAGACAAAGTAAACTTTCAGTCTTGTAGAGAGATTGAAAGCAACAGAAGATTTGAATTTTACGGAGAGGTTATGATATGAAAAAGTGGATAGATAATTATAATCTTGAAATCATGACAGCTATATTAGCAATTGTTTTTTTGATAAGCCTTTTCTTTTGGAATAGTTTAACTTTTTCAGGAAGGGCATTACTGGGTTTTATGGTATTATATGCCTTACATGAGTGGGAAGAATCAAAATTTCCGGGTGGATTTTATGACCTGTTTTTTGGTGGATTTGGAGTTGAAATCAAGGTAAGCGAAGCAAGAATGCATTTGCCGGTTGCAATATATATTTTGATTATGTTGCTTGTTCCTTTTGCACTACAGAATATAACATTCCTTGTCCTAATTCCTTTAGGACTTGGACTTTTTGAAGGTGTTATTCATGTTGCAGGTATTAAAATACATAAGTTAAAAAAACCATATACCCCGGGAATGATTACAGGTATTGTAATGTTTGTGTACTCAATTTTTATAATTGTTCAAATTAACAAAGTGGGAGGTTTACCTGTTTGGCAGTGGATTGTTGGTTTTATACTTGCATTGCTAGGATTTGTTGTTATGGAACAGTTTTTCTTAAAAACAGTGGGTCTTACATTTATTGATTTTAGAAAAATGGCTATGGATCGTGTTTTGGGGAATAGAAAGTAATAAGTCATGAAACTTTCAGCTTTTCTAAGAGTTGAAAGCAGCGTATTATTATTTCGTGAACAATCGGTGTCAGGACAGAGGAAAAAGCAGATCACATTTTTACTGCATCTGCCCATTCCTCTGGACTGCACACCGATTTTCACCAATTGAACCAGGTCGCGTCAGCTTTAGCCGAGACACTATGGTGTTTCAATTAGTTCTCTGTCCTTTGATTTTATCAAAAGTATTCGGTTTTGCAAATCCGTAAATTCCGGTGTACATACTTTTCTTATTTTAAAGTATAACAAATAGACCCTCCTGCTTAGAAGGATTTCTCAGTACATATTTAATTATACAGTCTACCCTGTAAGTGAATAGGCACCACGCAGTTTGTAGGATGATATCTTTCCACCACATGCTTCACATTTGCAAATATCTTTTCGGTACAGAATCATAAGTTTTTCTGCCACTGTTTTGTTTCTTAACTGCGAGAAGTACCGGGTACAGTTTAAAAGCTTTCGGCAGAGATTCATTTTTTCTTTTTTGCTTCGACAGGAAAGAATTCCGTAGTGTCGGATTCGTACAA
>JAFYWD010000294.1 GCA_017558205.1 Lachnospiraceae bacterium
GAAGAAATAGAATTCCTAATGGTAAATTTAACTGACGGTTCCAGAGAAACCGTAGAGTCTGCTTCTGCCTTTATTGCAGAACAGAACTATTCCTTCCCGGTTTATTTTGACAATGACTCCAGTGCGTCCCTTACTTATTCCGTGGTTTCCATACCTACTACCTATTTCATTAATTCTGAAGGCTATTTAACAGCTCATGCTACAGGTGCCATTGATGCTTCTCTCTTACAGCAGGGAATTTCTATGATTTATTCTGAATAAACAAAGAGTATCTGTAGGAATATTTTTCTTATCCTTATTTTTTCTATAAATCAGGGAAAAGAATTTAAGAAAACTGATTCACAGCCTTGCATAACTGTGTCCCTTGCATTAAAATAGAAAAGAATTGTCAGGAGGATATATATTATGATTTTAAATAATGTTGATTTTGAAACCTACTTTAAAAACTATCCCAATAAGGATGGATTTTTTGGAAAATACGGCGGCTCCTACATTGCACCTGAGCTTCAAAAAGCCATGGATGAAATTACAGAGGCTTACTATTCTATTTGTCAGTCCAGAAAATTCATTGCAGAGCTAAGAAGAATCCGTAAAGAGTTTCAGGGAAGACCTACTCCGGTTTCTCACTTGGAACGCTTATCTGATGCTTTAGGCGGTAAGGTTCAGTTATATGCCAAGCGTGAAGATTTGAATCATTCCGGTGCTCATAAATTAAATCATTGTATGGGAGAAGCCCTGTTAGCCAGCTTTATGGGTAAGAAAAAGGTAATTGCTGAAACCGGTGCCGGACAGCATGGTGTTGCTTTAGCTACAGCTGCAGCTTATTTCGGCTTAGAATGTGATATTTACATGGGTTCTGTAGACATTAAAAAACAGGCTCCTAACGTGGCCAGAATGAAGATTCTTGGTGCTAATGTTATTGAAGTAACACACGGACTTCAAACCTTAAAGGAAGCTGTAGATGCTGCTTTTGAAGCTTACAGTAAAGAATATAAGGATGCCATCTACTGTATCGGTTCTGTATTGGGACCTCATCCCTTCCCTTTAATGGTCCGTGATTTCCAAAGTATTGTAGGAATTGAAGCCAGAGAACAGTTTATGGATATGACCGGTCATCTTCCTGATGCTATTGTTGCCTGTGTAGGTGGTGGTTCCAATGCAGCAGGTCTGTTTGCCGGATTTTTAAATGATCCTGTTGATATTTATGGAATTGAGCCCTTAGGAAGAGGTCCTAAATTAGGTGATCATGCTGCCAGCTTAAAATACGGCAGTGAAGGTATTATGCACGGCTTTAACAGCATTATGTTAAAGGATGAGAACGGTGAGCCTGCTCCCGTATATTCTATTGCCAGTGGTCTGGATTATCCTTCCTCCGGCCCTGAACATGCTTTCTTACAGGATTTAGGCAGAGTAAAATATGATGTAATTGATGATGAAGAAACCATTGATGCCTTCTTTAAGCTTTCCCGTATGGAAGGAATTATTCCTGCCATCGAAAGCTCCCATGCCGTAGCTTATGGAATGAAGCTGGCTAAGACTATGGAGAAAGGTTCTGTTCTTATTAATCTCTCCGGACGTGGTGATAAGGATATGGACTATATTATTGAAAAATATGGTATTCGTTAGGTTATACTTTTAAGAATTGAAAAAGCTATCCGCCTTTATTTCAGTGCAGATAGCTTTTTTTAATTCATTATTTAACTGATTTTTGTGCTTATTCGTACAAAATACTACTCTTGCAGCTTACACAATCAGCACATAAATTTGAATCTTCCAAGAAGGGCATTTAAAGAGGAGGCCTGACTGCTTAACTCCTGACTGGCGGCTGAGCTTTCCTCTGAAGCAGCAGAATTGGTAGTTACAATATTAGAAATTACTTCTATATTTTCTACTACTCTCTGAATAGATTCTGCCTGCTCCTGTGCTTCCTTAGCGATATTGCCTACCATCTGCAATACCTGATGTGAGCTTTCCGCAACCACCTCAAATCCCTGATCCATTTGTCTGGCAAAGGTCTGTCCATCTTCAATATAAGAAAGGGACTGCTGAATTAATTCTGCAATATTTTGGGAAGCCTCTGCTGACTGCTTTGCTAATTTACCAATTTCATCGGCCACTACCGCAAAGCCTCGTCCCACCTCTCCTGCTCTGGCTGCTTCAATCGATGCATTTAAAGCCAGGAGATTAGTCTGACTGGAAATATCGTCAATGGTCTGAATAATATTACTGATATCAGCAGAAACATTACCAATCTTAGCGATAGCCTCTACCAGCTGAATCATTTCCTTACGACTCTTTTCAATAATTTCTCCCGTCTTAATTCCATAGCCGTCAACCTCTTTTGCATATTGAGCACTATTTAAAATTTGCTGGGTAATTCCCTCTGTAATCTGCGATAGCTCTTCCACACTTGCTGCCTGATTTTCAGCACCTTCTGCCAAGCCGGAAGCCGCCTGGGCAATTTCCTGAGCTCCTCCGTCAACCTGATAAGAAACCTGTCCCACCTCTACCAGTGTTCTGCTGATTGTCTTCTGAAAGTCCTCAATACTGGTCTGAATAGGTAAAAAATCTCCTTGAAAGCGAATCGGACAAGGCACGGTAAAATCTCCTTCCGAAAAAGCCTTCATACCATATTCTACTGCCGAAATATAAGACTTCAGCTGAGAAATCGCCTCTTCTAACGCTTCTGCCAGAGAAGAAAGCTCGTTTTCCGTTTCTACCTTAAAAGCTAAATCCAGTTGTCCCTTTGCAAGACGTATGGTTTCCTCTTTAATATCGGTGATAGGCTTTACAATCTCTGAATTTACATAAAAATATGTTTTATAGATATTCCATAAAACCAGAAAAACAGATAATGCATTGGTAATTACCATTAAGGCATAAAAAATCAATTTTTTATTCTGGATTTTTTCTATCTGCTGTTCGCTATGGTTTTCCCACTCCTCCAGCACTGCCAATAATTCTTCTAAATTTGGTGCTGCCTCTGTTGTCCAGCGAAGCAACGCAGTTTCTTTTCCTATACTACTTAACTCTAAAAGCTCACTGCCTTTTTCATGGAGACCCTGATGGAGCACCTGTAGCCTCTGACAAAACTCTCTTTCTATTTCATTATCAGAATTCTCATACTCTGCCAGTAACAGATCCAGAGTACACTCTTCTGTACCCTCATCCTTTTTTATCATACTTCCCTGAGCAATTTTCTTTGAAAGATCACTTCCCCATTTGGTATGGCTGTATTTTTCATCTACAAATCTCTGGCTTTCTCCCATAAATTCTGACAGCCTTCTATCCTGGAGGGTAAAATTACTAACACCTGCCACAATCAGTAAAAAAGAAAACA
>JAFYWD010000295.1 GCA_017558205.1 Lachnospiraceae bacterium
CTTCCCACTATGGTAGGTACCAGCTTAATGCTGCTGCCGTTTCCCTTGGTTGACAGCTGCAGGTTCGCCATATTTAAGGTCAGGCTGTTTTTCTTCACCGTTACCTTACAGGCAGCTTCCTTGCCGTTTCCTGCGACTGTAATCACTGCCGTTCCCGGTGCCACGGAGGTTACCTGTCCGTTTTCATCCACCTTGGCCACATTTGGTTTATCAGATTTCCAGGTCACAGCCTTGCCTGCTCCCTTTACCGTAGCCTTTAACTGCAGGGTGGACTGGGAGGTTCCTTCTCCTGAATAAAGAAGGGCTGTGGTCTTATTCAGCTTAATGGAGGGCTCTACCACCGTTACCTTACAGGTCTGGATTTTTAAGCCCACTCTGGCACTGACTACTGCCGTTCCCTTTCTTACTCCCGTTACCACACCATTCTGATCAATCTTTACATTGTTGATGCTCCAGGCTGTCCAACGGGGATTTACATTGGAATCCATCACGTCAATATCGTAGGTTCCTCCCACGTTAATGGTTACCTTGGAAGCTGACAGCAGAAACTCTGCCGCGTAGGCCGTACTGCCGCTTACAAGAAAAAATGCTGCCAGTGCAAACACCAGCACCTTCATTCGAGTTTTCATGTACCTTTTCTCCTTTTCCTTATCCGTAACAATTTAGCACAAGTATTGGCTGTAAATACTAATACCTGTACAAAACCGTTACCTTACTCTTATTACCTATATCGCAACCTTTTAGGTCTGAACTATCCCCTCCTTCATCTTTAAACCTTGGTACAAATCTTCTTTTCTCTTGGTAAAACGCCCCTTGTTAATTTCTTAACTATAGTATACTCCCTTATGGAAAGAAGGTAAATACTAAAATTCGTAATTTTTCGCACCTTCCTATTATGGATCAAAACCCATTAAGATTAAGATAACAAGAAAAACCGGACACAAAAAAAGTTGCCGGATGTTCAGGATCTCTCCTTTCTCCGGCAACTTCTGTTAACTTTGCTTATTAATAATCATTTCTTTTACCCGGGATGTAATATTTTCCAGTTCTTCTACAATAAACATGGCAATCAAAGGATTCCCTTCATAGTCCAGTACAGTATCAAAACGAAGCCAATGGGGTTCCATGCCTATCTCAGGTATTTCACACTCTATAATAGCAGATCCGGAACGGTCTCCCCGTTCTACTGCTTCCATCAAGCCCATACACTGGGGAATGCTTCCGGAAGAAATAATTCCCGAACTCACCAAATGCTCTACCAGGTTGTCTACTCTTTGAGGACAGTTCAAATCCCGGGCCATTTTCTTTGGAAGAATTCCCACCTTTTCCGGCAACAGATATCCAAAAATAGTTTCCCCGGCAGAGATCACCTCCAGCATGGGCTGAAGCTGTTCCTGACGCAAACGCTCTCTCCGAAGCTTGGCTGCCATTTGGGAGGGCACATTTACCGGTAAATTCTCCTTATTTTCTTCAAGTAATGCTTCAAATTCTACTGCCGGCATAGGCCTTGCATAAAAATATCCCTGGGCAGCACAGGATCCAATTTCTTTAATAAAATCCTTCTGCTCCTTTGTTTCCACCCCTTCTACCACTACATCCAATCCAATAGTATGAGCCAGCTCTATCTGGGTACGCAGAATATCCCGCCCCTTCATTACCTCTTCCCGGTCTCCATCCTCTTCCAAAAACTTAAGATCCATTTTGAGAATATCCAAAGGCAGCTTTCTTAACATATTAAGAGACGAATAACCGCTTCCAAAGTCATCCATAGAGATTTTAAACCCTATCTTTCGAAGCCGTTTACACTGTTCTATAATCATATCCGGATTTTCGTCACATATACTTTCTGTAACCTCTAATTCCAAATCCTTAGGATCCAACTTATATTTTTCAAGTAACTCCAGCCATTTTTCCTCTAAGGCAGTACCATAAAAATGAATTCTGGAAACATTTACTGACAAAGGATAGCCGGAAATCCCTTTTTCCTTTAACCGGGTAATAAAACGACAGCTTTCCTCCCAGATATAATAGTCCAGCTCCCTGATAAAACCATTTTTTTCAAACACGCTGATAAAAACTCCCGGAGAAATCATTCCTTTTTCAGGGTGGAACCAACGTACCAGAACTTCACCCCCTACAATATCTTCCTGATCTACATCAAATTTAGGCTGAATATAAATACCAAACTGATGCTTGGCCAAAGCATTTTCCATTTCGCTTTCTATCTCACGTCTGAGAACCATTTTCTGATGGAACTCTTCATTATAATAGTGGATATACTCCGTCTGATTTTTTCTATTAGCATTTAAGGCCATATCCGCTCTGTCGCACATTACATTTACCAGACCGTAATCTCTTACCGGATACACACCATAATTGAGAGTTATTTCCATTCCTAACCACGGTATGGTTGCTTTTTTCACAAAATCAATCTGCTCAAACTTATCTTTGGGAATACATAAATAAAAACGGTCTGATGCAAAACGCCCTACTACAAAGCCTTCCCTTTGTCCCTGCATCTTTAAACGATGACCGATTTCCCAAAGAAGGCGATCACACTTCTGTGTCCCCTGCAGCTCATTAATCACTCTGAAGTGACAAATATTCAAACGTACAATATATAAATCCGTATAATCCCTGTCTATCATTTCCTGTGCTTTTTCCAAAAAGTATTCTCTACTGTAGGTTCCGGAAATCTGATCAGTCTGTACATGCTGACGAAGGGCTGCTACTTCCTTTTTCTGCACTCTGATTTGTTCGTTTAAGGTTTGCTCATAGGTACTGTCTACCAGGAAATAAATATAGCCTTCATTTCCTTTTTTGTCTTTAAAACGTGTAGCCTTATTGGAAACCCATACCCAGGTGCCATACACTGTTTTTACACGGTAATCTGTAACAAAGCTGTCTACCTTTCCCTGTAAGGCCTCTTTTCTGTTCTTTTCAAAGTTATCTCTATCCTCTTTTGCAATATTGGTAGACAGAGCCAGTGCCAGCTCCCGGGGTGTACATCCCAAAACATTAGCAAAATCACCAATGAAATAGGGTGTGGGACGTCCATCATCGTAGTCCGCATAAGCCAAGCCATGGAAAATATGGGCGCTTAAGGCTTCATACTGCTCCCAGCCCTCCTGCTTTTCTACAGAATTTCTCAGAGTACGCAGCAACAGCTGTTCCTGAACCTTACGCTCATCTACCATACGGGAAACAATACAAACTAAAATATCATCATCATAGGGGTTATATTGCCTGGTAGCAACAGTTTCAATCCAGACCCATTCATTTTCCTCATTCCTTCGAAGGAAGGTAAGGGAGTACTCATCCTGTCCCTTGGCTATGGCTGACAACTGAGCCTCTCTTGAAAATGTATTTTTAAAGGCTTCCTGATATTCAGGAGCCACCGACTGGTATGTTTTTTGTAAAATCTGCTCTAACAATAAATCCTGAGCATAATCCTGCTGTCCCATAGCATTATTATGAACCAGATGGCAGGTACCCTTTGTCAGATTCACAGAAGCAATTTCATAAAAATGCTTCATGGCAACCAAGGTCATGGCAGACCTGGTGTTAAAACGTTGTCTCGAGCGATCCTTTTCTTCTAAAATATATTCATAGTAAATTAAAGCACCGGAAGGATTTTGGTCTCCATCTGTCATTCCGGTAAATTCCATTCTGCAACGATGAGAGGTCGGACTGCCGGGAGCCTTAAACATAATCTCATATGTACCATACTGTTTTCCGCTGTCAATCTCATCAAAGATCCCGTACCAGGTATCAATACTTTCCTCGTGGATGTAACCGTGTTTCACATTCCATTCCGGCATATTATCGATAACATCAGGTATCCCCATCTGCTTTGCTGCAATAGAATTAATAATTGCTCTGCGTCCTCTGATAATATAACGGCAAAGCATTCTCTCTTTATTTTCTCCTGTCACAGTTCCTTCAGACATCAAAACATTGGCACCTGTCAGACCCCCAACCTCAGAAATGTTTACCAGCATTCCGTAAAGTTGCAGCTTTCCGTCTGCTCCCTGAAAGGAGGTGCAATAAATTTTCACCTCAATCATTTCTTCTTGTGGAACAGCAATATCACTGATATAAGAACAGCTTCCCGGCTCTTTAGAAAGACTTTGCAAAACCTCCTGCAAAGAATAATCTTCTCCTGTAGCCTCATCACAAACTATACTGCTGCACAACCGGGAAAGAAAATCCTGCTGTGTACATCCAAACAGCTCTAAACAGGAATCACTGACAAAAATATTCTCCCAGCCCTCCTGAAATTTCAAATGAAACATTCCGGAAGAAAAGATCCCATTCTTTTTTTCTTCCTGCCCCTTTGCCGGAGGTGTTACTGTTTCAGCTGCTCTTCCATATCTGTATAAATCAATTAAATTTTTAAACTTTCCCTGTACTACCAATGGAGAGAAGGGTTTTTTTACTACCTCCCGAACTCCCATCTCCAGCATCCGAACATAGCTTTCCTGACCCTCCTCCGAGGTTACGGCAACCACCGGTATATTCTCCACCAGCTTTTCTGCCATGGCAATTTTCATTACCTCATACCCATCCATTTTCGGCATAATCATGTCTAACAGTACCAGACTGATTTCCTCATTATGGGAACGCAGAAGCTCCAATGCCTCTAATCCGTTGGTGGCCTCCATAAAGTTATATTGTCCCCGCAGTGTTTCCTTTAAAATACTGCGGCTGAGAAGAGAATCATCTACGATCAATATTGTATGTATTTCCTCTTCTCTTTCTTCCACACAGGCATTCTTCTGATATTCCGCCAGAGTAAGTAAATTATCTATACATCGTAAAACCTGTCCCAAATCATAAGGCTTTACAAATACATCCCGCACACCTAATTTCAGGCCCTTTAAAATATTCTCATCGGTAGCAGCAAGACTGGTAAATACAATAGGAATATGCTGAAACTGAGGTTTGCTCTGGATCCATTCCAAAAAATCAAAACCGTTTACTACCGGCATAATGATATCTAAAAGTATGATAGAAATTTCCTGACCCGATTCCAGAATTGTCTCGGCCACATAACCGTTTTCTGCAGTGATTACCCGATATCTTCTCTCAATAGCTACTTTGAGAAGATCTCTGTCAATCCCGGAATCCTCCACTATTAAAACTGTTTTTAAAATATCTGAACCCATACTTTTCCTCCTGACGAAAATTACAAGAACCTGTCATCTGATTCTGCTAATATCCGTAATTGTATAACTCCAATAATTATACAGAAAAATTTTACATAAAAAAACTAAAAACAGCAAGCAATTTCGTCGAATTTTATTTGTGTTTTATCGCCAATTGTATATGCAATTCTATTTATTCTGATATTTTTATTGAAAATAGTGTTTTTTTATGGTATTATTCCACTTATATGATTACTTTATAAATAAGTAATAAAAATAATATAATCATATAAATCGGGAGGGATAAGTACTATGAAACTAAAAACCAGGATTTTATTACTGCTTTTTATCGTAATGATGAGTACCGTTTTCACGGCCTGCCAAAGTGGGGAGCATAAAAAAGCAAAGGATACTGTTACTGTTTATGTCAGCAATATCTCCTATCTTTCAACCTACGCTCCCTATATAGAATCACAATTTCCTGATTTGAATATCCGCTTTATTGCCGGGAGAGCCGGTATCTCTTTTTATGAATTTCTGCAGCAGCAGGATGATTTACCGGATATTATGATGGTGGGAACCGTTTCTTCCAGGGATAGTCTGGAATTAAATTCTTCTTTACTGGATTTAAGCCTTACGGAAACAGTTGCCTCCTACCATGACTCCTATCTGGAGCAGTATCGAGGGCAGGATAAAAGCATCCGCTGGCTTCCGGCCGGTGGAATAATCAACGGAATTCTTGCCAATAAAGATTTATTTGATCAATATCAAATAAATCTTCCTACTGATTACGATAGCTTTGTTAATGCCTGTAAAGCATTTGAGGAGCAGGGAATCCGCGGTTATACCTCTGATTATAAATACGAATATACTTGCCTTTATACCATGGAGGGCTGTTCCATTTCAGAGCTGACAAGTCTTGCCGGTGCCACCTGGCGTAATAATTACAGCAACTCTCTGACTGATGAGTTAGATAGGGATCTGTGGCTTAAGGTATTCCAAAAAGCCGAACAATTTGTAACGGACGCACGTCTTGTTCCTGAGGATACCTCCAGAGGCTACTCCATGACTTTAAACGATCTTTCTGAAGGAAAGCTGGCTATGCTTCGTGGAACCAGCAGTGATATTATCAGCTATTCTCCCCATGGTAATATTGTTATGCTTCCTTATTTCGGAGAAACAAAAGAGGAAAACTGGCTTCTTACCGTTCCTGCCTTTCATGTAGCTCTGAACGGAAAGCTGGCCCAGGATCAGGAGAAACAGGCTAAGGTACTGGAAGTACTGGACGTTATTCTTTCCAAGGAAGCTATGGAATTTCTGGCAGATAATTATATCTATATTCACTCCTATAATCAGGACACCGATGTCCAATTACCAAAACAGTTGGAAAATCTCAAACCTGAGATAGAAGCTAATCATATGTTTATTGCCCAAACGGATCAGGGGCTTTATTCTGCTGCTACTGTCGCTATGCAGGGTCTTATCAATGGTGAATTTAATGCTGAAGAAGCCTACAATGCTGCCAATGAAGCTGCTCTTTCCACCAAAAAAGAAGAAAACGAGGCAGAAGTTGTTTTTACGGCTGAAAAAGGATATTCCTCTGAATTTATGAAAGCCCAGGGAAATCAGGCTGCCTCCTCTATTGTTAATACTCTTAGAGTTATTGCGGATACTGAAATTTTGCTGGCTCCTTCCTATATCAGCACCGGTTCTCTTTACGCCGGAGATCATACCCTGGAACAACTGGATAATATGTTTATGCCCAGTGGAAACCGCCTCTTTACCGGCCGCCTAACAGGAAAGGAAATTCGGGAAATTGCCCGTTTAATGGTAGAGGGGGATCCCTCCGTGATTGTTCCCTTTAGTCCCGAAACATTGCCTATTGCCAGTGGTATTTATTTAACTGTTGAAGAAGCAGAAGGACATTATCTATTGAAAGAAATTACCAAGGACAAAAAAGTACTGGAGGATGAGACTCTTTATTCTGTTGGCCTGGTGGATTTGCCGGAACGAATTCAGCTGCTAACGGAGCACGCCCTGGGAGAAGGTAAGTTTGAAACCTTTACTTCATCCGGAGATATTTATGCCAGAGTACTGTGGCTGGATTATCTTACTGCAGGTAATCCTTTGGAAGCACCCAGTCCTTATATCGTTCTAAAATAAGATAACCCTGAAACATAGGTTACTGTCTACGGGTAAGCCGGCAGACGTAACAAATGGAGAACCCTTCATGAAAAAATCCATAAAATATACTTTTTTAGCCTTCTGCATGGTTATGATTGTTAATTTTATTTTTTTCTACGGGAATTATTCCCAAAATCAAATTAACCATGAAAGCAAACGATACTTACAAGAGATTTGTACCCAGATCAATGATAAAATTACCACTGTTACCACTAACAATTGGTTGATTTTACGGGAATGGAATGAATTAATTACCTTAACAGCCGGGGAGAATTCCTCTAAACTTCAGACTTTTATTGATGAAAATCAAAGACAGCGTCAGTTTTCTGATTTTTATTTCCTTGCAGAAAACGGTAATTACCTTACCATAAACGGCAAGGAAGGATACTTTAACCTGGGAAAGGGCGGACAGCAACTCATGCTTTCCGGTGAGGATGTAGTAATCGAGGTTGTACTTCCATCCGGTAAAAAAGCCGTGATTTTTGCCGTTCCTGTAGAAAAGAATACTTTCCGTGACTTTACTTACTCTGCTATCGGCATCACTTACACTACAGAACAGCTGGCTTCCACACTTAATATTGATACCTACTCCGGTATTGGTATCTGTCATGTTGCTCATCCGGACGGACGTATTATTGTGAATTCCCATCCGGAGGATAGCCAATATTATAACTTAATTACTTATCTGAAACAAAATGCCTCCATTCAGGAAAAAAGTGTTGAGGATATCATCAATGACTGGAGCTATTCACAGGCTGATGCCGTCCGGTTCGATGTGGACGGTGTCTCCTACTATCTTTCCTATCAGACAGTAGGCTTCAGTGACTGGGTGCTGTTGGGACTTGTACCTGCAGAAACCGTAAGTGCAGAAATGAACCAGTACACAGTTACCACCCTACTGGTTATGGGATCCGTATTCGCCCTTCTCTTTATCTGTGTCGCTGTTTTAATTATTACCAGAAGCCGTAAACAGATTCAGACCCAGCGGATAAAAATGAATTATCAGCAAAAACTTTTCGATGCTCTGTCCCAAAATACCAATGATGTATTCCTTCTGTTTTCAGGAAAGGATTATAAGGTAACTTATGTCAGCCCCAATATCCACAGGGTACTCGGCCTTACGGTAGAAGAAGTATTAAAGGATATTCATGCTCTTTCGGCCATCCTGGTTGAGACTACGGTAGCCCCCTTCAATAAAGAAGTTCTGCTGAATATCACCCCTGATTCTCCCTGGATTAGTACACGAGCCTATCATAATAAGATTACCGACCAGATCCGCTGGTTTTATTCCATTATGAAATATACTCCCATTGAGGAAAAAAATGATCTCTATCTAATGGCTCTGTTTGACAGAACAGAAGACAGACGTATCAATATGGCTATGGAAGATGCCCTAAATGCTGCTAATGCAGCTAATGATTCCAAACGAAATTTCCTGGCCAATATGTCCCATGATATCCGTACTCCCATGAATGCCATTATGGGCTTTACAGATTTAATCAATCAGGATATAAATAATCCCACAAAAATCAAGGATTATACAAGAAAGATCTCTGCTTCCAGTCAGCATTTGTTATCACTGGTAAATGATATTCTTGATATGAGCAAAATAGAGAGTGGAAAAACCTCCTTAAACAATACAAAATTTCGTTTTTCCTACTTTCTTGATGAAATCAAGGATATGCTTACTCCCCAAGCTGACAGTAAAAAACAAAAGTTTTCTATCATAGGTAAAGGACATTTTCCCCAATATCTTTTAGGCGATAAGCTGCGGCTAAATCAAATACTGACTAATATTTTAACCAATGCCTTAAAATATACCCCTGAGGGTGGAACTATTACCATGACAGCAGAAGTTTTGGAAACTTCTCATCCTAATTATGTTCATCTTCGTTTTACCGTGGAAGATAACGGCTGTGGTATGACACCTGAATTTCTGGAACATATTTTTGATCCCTTTACCAGAGAAAGAACAATGCATGCTACTGAGATCCAGGGAACCGGTTTGGGAATGGCCATTACCAATACCCTTGTCACTCTGATGGGCGGTACCATCCAGGTAGCCAGCACTCCCGGAGTCGGTAGTATCTTTACTGTTGATCTCACCTTTCCTCTGGCTGATGATATCGAACAGCCGGAGACAGAAAAAAATGATAATACCTTACCCCAAAAAAGTCTTGAGGGCTTACGTATTCTTGCTGCCGAGGATTATTCCTTTAATGCAGATTTATTGGTCAGACTACTGGAATATTTTAAGGTTAGCTGTGATATTACCTCCAATGGTAAGGAGGCTCTGGAAAAATTTCTGGCATCAGAAGCAGGTTATTACAATATGATAATACTGGATATCCAAATGCCGGTGATGAATGGTTATGAGGCGGCCCGTCAGATCAGAAGCAGTGCCCATCCTGATGCCCTTAATATTCCCATAGTTGCCATGACGGCCAATGCCTTTGAGGACGATGTAAAGCAGGCTCTGGATGCCGGAATGACAGCCCATGCTTCTAAGCCCATCGGAAAAGATAAACTACAGGATATTCTTCTGCAATATAGTTGAATTAGCCCGTCATCCCTTTACCAACACCACAACAAAAGAAAGTGAGAAAATATATGACATTAAAAGACTTTTATGACTCTATCGGTGGCAGCTATGATGATGTTATCCGTCGCCTCTTTGACGAAGAAATCATCTATGAATTCCTGCTACGCTTTGCCCGGGAGCCTGTTTTCGAAAAACTACAGGCTGCCATGGAGGCCGGCAATCAGAAAGAAGCCTTTACTCTGATCCACACCTTTAAGGGCACCTGTGCCAACATGGGACTAGGAAGACTTTATTCCTCCTCCGTGGAATTAACAGAGGCTTTACGGGCAGAGTTTTCTTCCGGTGCCCCTATTCTGTTTAAAAAAGTGGAAGCTGATTACTATAGCGTAATCAAGGGAATCCACTCTCTTCAGGACACAAAATTATAAAAATTATCATACCTTAGTCTGCTTACTGACTTTGGTATAAAAACAAAAAACCCCAACAGCTCCTCTGCCGTTGGGGTATTTCATTTTTATGTTCTCGTTCAAATCTCGTACTTCTAGCATACTTTCTCGATTACAATTTTACCTTTGGTTTTTTGTAAATCAACAAATTCGTTTTCACATTTAACCAATGGCTTGGATAAGTAATTCTTATTGATTAAAACTACTTCACCAACCCTTCCGTCACTTAATAATACGGTATCGGAAATATGGGAATTCATAATATTCTCTAAAAAGACTGACATAAAATAAGTATCATACTTTCCGTAAGTCTCTTTTTCTAATTTTTCGATAACATCAAAAGGACAAATTCCTTCTCTGTAAACACGGTCAGCTGTCATTGCTTCATATACATCTGCAATGGCTACTATACGGGCAAAGATACTAATCTCATCTCCTTTTAATCCTTGGGGATAACCGGTTCCGTCATAGCGTTCATGATGCATTAAGGCAGCTTCCTTGATATAGGGATTGATATTCTGACTCTTTAGAATATCATAGCCCAACTGAGCGTGACTCTTTACAATCGCATATTCCTCATCTGTTAACTTGCCCGGTTTTTTTATCAGTTCCTCCGGAATCGCCAGCTTTCCTATATCATGAAGAAGTCCGCATAAGGTTGCCAGCTTTACATCCTCATCTCTCATCTTCAACCATTTTGCAAGGATATTACAAATGATTGCAACATTCATACAATGAGTAAAAGTAGAGTCATCATAATCTCTCATACCATACATCATATCAAAAATATGGAGAGAGCCTCTGGAATTATCTATAATCTCCAGGGTATTATCTAATAATGAAGTACTGTCAATCGGAATATTCTTATTAACAATATCACTCAGAGTATGGGAAATTTCTTCTCTGTTATGGCTGTAAACTTCACAGTAATGACGATAGCCTTCGCTATTCTTAATTCTTTCGTTCTTAGTCTCACCTTCTGCCACATAAACAGAAAATACATTTTTTCTCTTAAGATCCTCAATTATCTTTTTATCTAAATAGGTATTCTCAGCTAATAATAGTTGTGCAGTATTACTATAAAGATCTCTGGCCAGTCTCATTCCGGGTCTAAGGTCATCTATGTATAATAATTTGATTTTCATTTTCCTCTACCTCTTTTACAAAATATAAGCTTGGCATAGTATATTATGTCATTTTTTACCATTTCTTGGCATTTACATTTATATTATACTTCAACTCTTATCATATTTTCAATATTTTCTCTATGATATCTTTAAAAATTAACGAAAAAATAAACTTCAGGCTCTATTTTCTTGCTTTTGATCTTTTATTCACGGCATATCCAAGAATTCCTCCCAAGATACCTCCCACAATATGAGCCATGTTGGAAATATTATCTTCTATAAACATCCCCTGAAATATTTCTTTTCCCATAAAAAATATTGCTACAAGAATAAAAGTCAGAGGAATCTCTCCCGCTCTGAAATTAGTAAAGGAAGACATCAGAATAAAGGCAAAAACTACACCACTGGCCCCACATAAGGCTACATTGGGGAAAAGTATATAATTAATAACACCTGTTACCAGGGCTGTCATTATGATAACCTCAGCTAAAATATCCGATCTGTATTTTTCCTCCAGCATCGGTCCCAGCAACAGGATATAGCACATGTTACCTACAAAATGCTCCCAGTCTGCATGACCAAATACATGGGTGAAGAATCTGAGATAAGTCATTGGTGACTTTAAAGAGGAGTGGTACGTCATAAATAACAATTGATTAGTTACACCGTTAGTCACTCCCGACAGCAGTAGGGCAAAAAAGCTTATGGTTACAAAGCTTATTACGATAGGTGCATTTAAAATAATCTTTGGTTTCTTTTTCATAACTATGTTTTTCCTTTCCTGAAACCACTATTCTTCTCCCGTCAACTGAACCACCTGATAATCATGACCCACTGCCGGAAGAAATTTTTCTATTAAATCTTTTATTTTCAGCTTCAGGCTGCAGGTGCAGACACAGGGGTGGCAGCCTAATTCTTCTTCCTGCAACACTTCTTCATCAATCAAAAGCTGAATCTGTTTATTATGATCATTCATTAATCCCATAACGCTGACAGCTCCCGGCTCAATATCCAGATACTTTAACATATCTTCCGGATCTGCAAAGGAAAGTCTTGCCGAACCGATTTGAGAAGATAATTCCTTTGTTCTGAATTTTTTCTCTCCCGGCATCATAAGAAGATAAAAATTTGTTTTTTGTCTGTTACATAAAAACAAATTCTTACACATTTTTACCCCCAGGGCTATATCAATTTCATTGCAGGCCTCCATGGTCTGTGCCGCCTGATGATCTGTTCTCAGATAGCTGATATTCAGCTTGTCCAATAAATCATAGGTTCTGATTTCTCTTTCCTGTCTTTCTTTTATATCCTCAGGTCTTCCTGTATATAACTCCATATCTCTTACCCTTTCTGTTACTTCTGTTTTGTTATTACAAACTGCCACTTGTTTCTGCTTTCTCATAGCTATGCACTTTGTCTTCAGCGCTTCCCAGTGTTGCGCACTTTGAAAAATTTGTAAATTGATCCACGATAATTTATTACCTTCCCTTTTGTACAGGAATTCTGCCTTATCCTATTTTAAAAGTAATTTATTTCTATGGGTATTCTACTACAGCTAAAGTCTGTTTTCAATTTTAAAACCTTCCTGACACATACATGCTTTCTCCGGTTTGGTAATCAATCTCAACTCCGGGCTGTATATTATACACAAAATATATTCTGCCACTTCATTTTCAAAGGGAAGCATACCTTCCACATTCATATAACGTGTTCCTGTAATTAAATTCTCCCCATCGGCATTTTCTCCTGCTAATTGATAACCAATCAGATGACATCTGTTGTAATTTCCTTTAAATCAACCTTTCTTTTCTAAATTTACTAAACATAAAACTCTTTCATATCATCCAACCTGAGACACCCCAGAGAGTTTCCATATACGGCTCCACAATCAATCGCTATATGATTATTTTTTCTCCATATCTTTCCCTTTGACTTTATATCAATTAAAAGTGTAGGAGTATGTCCGGTAATAATAATCTTATCTGTAAAATAAATTTCATCATAATCCGGCTCTCCCATAATAAAATCATCTATCGTCCATTCCTCATATCTATGGATTTCATCAATTTCCGGAACTGTATGTGCCAATAAATATGTTTTACCATTTACCTCTATTTCTTTTGAAACGAAAGAATTTTTAAATACTTTTAAAACCTTCTCCCGATCCATTTCATCCAGTTCTATATATTCTTTGATGGTGGTGTCACCTCCATCTGATAACCATTCTGAAAAAATAGGTCCATATTTATCTGACATTTTTTCATCTTGCAATAAGTAAATGTTTTCTAATAGAATGGCAGCCTGCTGGTCATGATTTCCCCGAATTAAAAATATATTATTTTTTGCTGAAATGTATAATGCAATTTTTAATCCTGAAGGACCTCTATCTACAATATCTCCAAGAATATATAAGCAATCTTCCTCTGTTAAATTTATTTTATTCAGCATTGCTTCAAATTTATCATAACACCCATGAAGATCCGACATTACATAAATCATCTTTATATCCTCCCTTTAATATTGTAGCGGTTCAGCCTTCAGCTGAACTGTTACTGGCAGCACCCATATTTACAATTGCTTACAGCGAGATGGATGCCGCTTTCTCATCAGCTTTGTTATTGCCTATATAATAATTATCATAAGTGTATGTACATTATTTTGTACGCAATCCCCCCTATGACAATTGCTTGGAAATCACAGATAAAAGTTGCCCTGTCAATCTTCCCAAATCATCACAAGCGATAAGATTCGGATAGATATTTTTCAGTGCATCATAACAATCAAAAGCATCATCATCATTAAGTGCCACTGCTATGATATTGGTCCCTCTATTCACAATTTTTGTTACTGCATTTGCTGTATCCTGACTGGATACCGGAGGATAGTATTCATCATACGTATGTGCCGGATAACCGTCTGAAAGAACAATTATCAATTTATTCTCACAATGCACATTCTGATTCATATATCGCTCTGCCCAAAATAATGCCAGAGCATCACGATTATCTCCATTTGCAGTGATTTGCATCAAATTATATTTCTGCTCATCTCTTGCGTTAAAATCAACTAATATATTCGCATCAATTTCCGGTTCCTCAAAGTGCGCTCTATGCTCCACGATAGCATGTACTATTCCCTGTTTTTTTAACACCTCATGCAATATAACAGACGATTGCAATGCAGCATTTCTTCTCGCTCCACTCATCGACCCCGAACCATCAATCAATAACATAATGGCTAATTCCGGAAGCTCTACACCCAATGTATTTCTGTACCAGTATCTCTTTTTCATATCGCCTAATTGCTTAGAAGCGATTCCCGAACCAAACAAAAATCCTTCTTCTCTTCCGGGAACCCTTGCTTTTAATAGCTGAGCAAATCGATCATTGTAAGAATTGATATTCACTTGGTAATATGACTTAATATTCTGATAGGCCTTCTTCAGATTCATATTAACCTTTGGGTGAATCTGATTGATTTTAATATCTTTATGAATGACTGAACAATCATATTTACTTCCTTTGTATACTTCTTCATGCCCGGTATATGAAATAATATAATATGCTTCCTCTTTTTGCCCTTGCCACTCTCTTAAAACTGTTTTTAGCACAACATTATCATCATTCATTTCCTTGATGTTTCCATCTAAATCAACAAACAAACGAGTTGTAACCTCTTGCGATTTCCCTTTTCGCTCTACCTGCCCCATAGAAGATGCATCCGCAAGATGTGTTTTCGCTCCACTCAAAAGTTCTGATTCTATTTGAAGACTGACATCTTCATCCTCCGGGATGATTGGAAGAATAATATCAAATATTTGTTGTGCATAATAATATCTACTATCCGGGGATGCTGCTTTACTTCCATCCCAAAACAGTTGTTTTGTTTTTTCCACGTAAAACCTTATTACTTCCTTAGGTTCTGCCTGCTTTACCATTGGATACAATAGCATCGTTGCCATGTAGTCCAAATACTCTCTAATTGCTACACCGCTGGCAACTACATCGCTCTTTTCCGACAAATGAGACTCCGTTTTCTTTCTATTAAAAACTCTATCTGCCGTACCTTCCGATTCATGAGTCAAAAAGAGTCTTGAAACGCGACCAAATTTTAAATAGGATTCTATATTTCCGTAGACACTGCTTCCTACCGCCTCTATGTATGAATCTTCAATAATGTTAGCAATTAACGCCATTGCTTTTTTCTTATTTTCTGTATTACACTTTAGATCTTTTCCTGCTTCCGGCGGAAAATTCGAATACAACAAATGCAAGCACTCGTGTAGTGTCTGTGCTCTTGTAATCATTCGCAATGCAACCCAAGCATCTACCGAAACACAAGCATCCCATTTCAAATATTGTTCTGTGGTTCTCAATGCCTTTATATCAACATATAAGTCATCCGAAGCAGGATCAACAATTATATTTCTCCCATCCGTGAATGCCTGGTTCTCATTGATAAAAAACAATCTCACTTCATCATTTTCAGAAAAAGTCTGTGCAAAATTCTCCTCAAGCGAACGATTATAATCGCATTGAAAGTCTTTTAATAATTTTTCTTTTTCTTGCTTAGTCAAATCGCTCACCTCCTGGTTAAAATCTAATTCCACTTATACAGGATTATAATTCCCCTAAAAGTGTTTTCTAAAATTCTGTCACACTTTGCAATTGGAATAATAGTCTTCTCTGCAGCATTCATATATCCATCATACTTTGCAAGTCTTGCCCAGTTCTCCAGATTACGAGGAGAAATAACAATGTCCAATTCCTCAGCTTCTATCTTCTTCTTAATTTTATGATAAACTCCTAATATCTTATCTACTACCGGTTTACATTCCGGTACCCTCGCAACAAGCATTCTCGAAATGGCTTCATCAGATAACGCTGCAATCTCAATAATACCGTTAAATCTATTGTATAATGCCTGATTAAGTTCCTTGGTGCCAAAGTATCCCAAATTCATCGTTGCAAAAAAACGGAAGTTTTTATTTCTCTTCACAACCTCTCCGTTGTCCAAACGAACAAAACCATTATCATCCAATAAGGAATTCAAAAACGCAAGATGCTGAGGTTTTGCGAAATTGATTTCTTCGAATACAACTGCGCCACCTTCTCTAATGGCTTTTGTTACATAGCTTTCTCTAAAAACTATTCTGTCATCTTCCGGAATAAATTTGCCAAGCACAAACTCATCCAAATTTTCTGTACAGTTAATGGTTTCCATAATCGGAAGAGCTATTTCTTGTGCCACAAGTTTGCAAGACATCGTCTTTCCGGTACCTGCAGGTCCATGGAATAAAATAGCTCTTAAATCCCCGGAAGTAACTGCACTACATACACTCTTTAGATTCTCTGGCAACACAAACTCAGATGGCAAATTAGGAATCCATTGTTTCAATTCTTCTGTAAATGTCCCTTCAGGAAAAGCTACAATATCATTCGTTTTAACCTGCTTCATAGACTCTTTGTTACTTTTGATAACCTTATACCCATCGGAAAATGACCTATATGAATCCTTGTCCAACTCCGGAATATTCGCATAGACGATTTCATACTCTTCGTTCTTGTGCATCTGATAAAAATCTTCATGGAGATTAACAAAAGCATCAACCACAGGGTTTTCGATTAAGTTGTCCATTACATTACGATACTCTGATTGCTCTTCCATTTCTCTTGCGAGCAATACGCAAAAGGTTGGCAACAGCTTGTATAATGGATGTAGATGTTCCATATTTCCATCAATCCAATTGCCTCTTATATCATACGCAGCAATTGTAACTTCTCCATTTTCCGACACCGCTTTGTACTTGTAAATATCTCTCTCGACCACTCCTTTAGAACGATATTCTTGAGGTACATTGATTTCCATCCAAATCGTTTTTCGATCTTCGCTCACATAATAGTCTCCAAATCCTTCTCCCTTAATACAACTTCCCAGCATAGTAGCAAAAAGTATAATGGCCTCCCCTATTGGCTGGCATAATGTAGTCGTTCCTTTAAAAGATTGATTATCTGGGTGCACATAGTACTGAGTCGCATCCGAAAGATGATGAAATCCAAATCCTTTGTAAATCTCATTTGAATTGTTGCGCACAACCTTATACGCTACTTTAAATGCTTTCATTGTCGGTACCTCCTATTCGTAATACCTCGTTTCATCAAGTCAAATCCTCAAACACCTGTCTCACCAAGCTCTCCATATTCACAGAATGCATGTAGCCAAACGGAATCCGATTCTCCCTCACAAGCTTCACAAACTTGCCATATGTACCGTGACTTAAGTGGTCTGTGAAGAAATACACCATATCTGCACCTTCCA
>JAFYWD010000029.1 GCA_017558205.1 Lachnospiraceae bacterium
AACCATTGGCTTATTATATGAGAGCCAGGGATCTGCCATTACTTATAAGAATATTACCAGAGAGGAACTGGCACCTAATCTTCGCTTTGACGGAGAAGAAGGGGGAGAAGAGGAAGAAGTAGATACTTCCCTGGTAGCTTTCTTTGAATTCGATGGAGATGTTTCAAATTCTATAGGGGAAACCCCGGCAGGAGAAAGGGTAGGAAGCGGTGTTACCGTAAGTAATGAGGGAGGAATCAACGGAGGTGCCCTTCACTTTACAAAAGAAGCAAACTCCTACTTTAAAATTCCGGATATGATTAACACTGCCACTTCAGATTTTACTCTTTCCAGCTGGGTAAAATATGAAAGCGGATATAGTGATGGAACCAATAAGATTTCCTTATTTCAGCAAAATGAAACTAATGGAAGAACCTTAGTATTTTTAACCCCATCTAATAATTACGGAACCTTTATTACTCAGGAAAATTCCAACAGTAACCAGTCTGTAAATGTAACGAAATACCATTTAGTTACCATGACCTGGGATGCATCAGAAAAAACCATAAAAATCTATGTGAATGGTGAAAGCTATCATTCAGCTACCTTTACCAGAAATCCTTCTGATATCTTAACAGACCTTTATGTCGGAGGACACAAGGATGGAAGTGTGGGAGGTGCTATCAAAGGTTATGTGGATGAGCTGAGAATTTATAACAGAATTTTGGAAGCAAACGAGATCAAAGAATTATTTGATGTTTACAAGGACAGTGAGTTATTAAAGGATCCTCCGCCACCACCGGATCTGCCTCTTAAACTTACTGTAAATCCGGAAAGTGAAGTAAGAACCTTCCCGGAGGGTATGTTTGGTATTAATCACAGATACCATAATAACGGCTATGGAACCTGGAATACCCAGGAAAAGAAAATTGAAGATGAATTTAATGAATATGTAAAAGAAGCCGGCTTTGGCTCCGTACGTTATCCCGGCGGAACTGTTTCCAATCTTTTTGAGTGGAAGAGAAGTATCGGGCCGGTAGAGGAAAGAAAGGCAACGGTTAACGGTTCCACCTTCTTTGACGGTGTGGGACAGGCACCGGTAGAGCCTAATTTCGGTGTAGATGAAGCCATGACCTGGATTCGTGATGATTTAAAGGCCAATGCCATTTATGTTTACGGTATGAAGGGGAGCGCCTCTGATGCCGCTGACTTAATTGAGTACTTAAATGCACCGGCAGACGGAGATGTAACCAACCCTAATGGCGGAACTGACTGGGCAGAAATCAGAAAAGAAAACGGTCATGAAGCACCCTATAATGTAACTACCTTTGAAATTGGAAATGAAGTAGGACAATGGGGACAGACCTACTGGCTGGAAGGGGCTACCGGGCGTAATCACGTGGAAGCTTTTATTAACGGTGGTGTTATGACCTTTGCTAATAGCACAAAAACTGTACAGGAGGAAGACTGGAGAACGGCAGCAGCCAACAGTAACGGTACTGCCAACCAGGTACGTTATACCTATTCTTCTCCGTTAGTAGAAGGAAGTGTAAGTGTTTTTGTAGGAGATACCCAGTTTACGGTAGTTGACTCTCTGGAAGGTCAGGGAGCACAAAATGTATGTACTGTAGATTATGCTACAGGAAAAATTACCTTTGGAGACGGAACTAACGGTAATATTCCGCAAAGCGGGCAGCAGATTAAGGCAGGCTATCAGACAACCCAGGATGGTTTCCTTGCTACTGCAAGAGCCATGAAGAATACGGCAGAGCAAATCGGTATTGAAATTAATGTATTGGCAGGTGTAGAGGATAAAACCGGCTTTGTGAATAAAATGAAGGAGCTGAATGCCAATGATGTTTATGACGGAATTGCTATTCATCCTTACAGCAACAATCCCATAGGAGCAAATGATGCTGAATTCTATGAAAAAATGTTAGGAAGAACCCTGGAAAATAATGTAACACGAGTTCAGAACCTGATGACTAGCATGAAGAATGCGACCGGTCAGGATAAAATGGTAGGTGTATCTGAATTTGGTATTTACAAATATACCCATTCATTTGTAAAAGCCTTAGGTCATGCAATTTATATTGCCAACGAAATGATCTATTATACGGAAATGGGAGCAGACTACTTAAATAAGCATTGTCTTGTTGACTTTGTAAGCGGTGACGGTACCGGAGCTGACTCCTTAGGACCGGTAGGACAGTGTGTAATCCAGGCAGTACTTCAAAGTGACGGAAGCTATCGCTTTGTATCTACACCTTCCGCGAAGATGTTTTCCATCTTTAACAATATGGCAGGAAACATTCTTATAGAAGAAACAGTATCAGGAAATGAAACCTTCTATACCTATAACGGAAGCTACAATGTACCTCAGGCTAATTTCCTTTCCACCAAGGATGAGCAGGGAAATGTTTATGTAATTGCAGTTAATAATGAAAAGAAGGCAAATGACTTTACCCTGGCATTAACCAATACTGACCTTCAGGGAAAAGAAATTGATGTATGGTATATGACTGCTGACAGTGTTTTGGCAGAAAATACCCTGGCAAATCCTGATTTAGTAGATGTGGTAAAGGAAACCATGACAGTTTCCGGACAGGATATTCAATATACACTGACACCTAACTCCGTTACAGGATTTAAGATTTCCTTAGGAAGTCAGGGAGAAGAACCCGGAGGAGGATCGGGAGAAGAACC
>JAFYWD010000030.1 GCA_017558205.1 Lachnospiraceae bacterium
ACAGCACACAGTACCAGCGCCAGGTAATAGCCGGTCATGGTAACTGTATGATATACCATACCATAACGGTTATGTCGAAAACGCAAATATGGTCTGTGAAGTAAGCAATATCCTATGGTATAAAGGAAATTTAAAATCAGGCCGTTTCCAAAATTTTTTAACAGCTTATCCCTGTTTTCCCAATTCCATACACAATAATAAAATACAAAGGCTACCACGATCAGCACCGTTACCCAGCTTCTGCCGTTTCTATAAAACAACATTAGGCCGGCCCATAATACTACCATTGCCGCAAAAGGCAGATTTAGTTTAGGAGCTTCCTTTGCTTTTTTCCTTATCCTTAGAACAAGTGAAATAATAATTTGCAACAACAAAAATCCCATGACTACCAGTAATCTTGCCTGTAATCTGTAAAGCTCCTCCTGCTCTTCTACTCCCACATAGGGCTTGGCATAAAAATAGCCCCAAATAACAGCCGGGATCAGGTAAAGCAAATTCCACAGCTTAAAAATATGTTGCTTTTTAAAGGTAAATAAAAGTGCCAGAGACAACCAGGTTAAAAATTTACAGGCCGCATACAAATGATGAATATTGTAGAGGCCATTCATATATTCATAACAGGCCCAGATGCTTCCTGCAAAACAGACTGCCATCCCTGTTTCTGCTGCCTTTTCTTTGATAATTTCCCAAAGATTAAAATAAGTTTGTCCTTCTCTGGAATAATTAATCCATAATAAAACTATAGCTGTTCCCAATAAAATTCCCAAATAATAGAAGCCGTAATTTACCGCTCCTACCCCGAATTTTCTTCCGGGAAATACCAGCAATAATAAAACTGCGGAAGCCAGAACTACCACCGGATTCAAAGTCCATTGAAGCAACCTTTGAACGGTAATCTTTCTTTCCCACTTACTTCCTTTGTTCTGAAAAAATTTTAAAAGATAGAGAGAAGATAATTTACAAAGTCCTGCCAGTAAAGCTGCCATTGCCACAACCATGGGCCAGGCTGCTTTCTCTGCATAGGTATAACGGATAATGGGATTTACTCCCTTTCTTTTTTCTCCGCCGTAAATATGGGTTTTATTTACCTCAGAGCCTGAGCTTTCTGTATCCTCCAGGGAAAGAATTAAAGGGGCTGTCAGACCTTCTACCGTATAATAGTAATCCAGTTCCTTTTGAGTTTCCAAACCAATGGGAATATGTACAAAGCCGGGAGACTTCTGATTCGCCGGAACTGTATGAAAGGTTTCCCAAATCTGGGTATAATTACTGTCATATAAACGAAAGGTAATAATCTGATTACTCATATCATTTTTTACCATAAGATCCACAGATTTTAAATAATTACCTTCTGCCGTAAATACCTGGGTTCCGTTTTTTTCAACCGTAATGGGTTCACTTTCACGAAGCTCCGTTTCCATGCTTTTGGAAACATTGATATTTCTGATAATCCCTAAGGGCCATATACTTAAAAAAAGAACTGCTGCCAGGGCAATGATTATATATTGTATTGCCCGGCTAACCTTAATCTTTTGATTCATTTTTTCCTACCTTTCAAAGTAACAATTCCACCTTGGGCTTCCTGTTACCAGCCTCCCCGGATCTAACGTCCTTTGCAGCCAGCCGTGGGATCTTTTCCTTGTTTCTACTCTTTCTCTATTTCCCTGAAGTATAGCATATTTTCATTCCGCTTACAAATAAAGGGGCTGCCAGCCATAAAATCAGCACATATCTTACCAGATAGGTGGGACCAAGCAGCACCGTCATCCAGACAAGCATTAATAATAAAAAGCTGAGTAATAGTTTACCTTCCCTTTTCCAAATATAATATCCCATACAAAAGCTAAAATACCAGAATAAAAATCCGGGAGAAAACAACATTGAGATTCCCGGAAGCCTTTGTTGAAACAGGTCCAGGGATATTTTTCTGTATACCTTTTCCAATAAGGGAAACTTACTGTCCCTTACTCCCGGCGGCTCCGTTTCAAAACCAAAATAAGAGCTGTCCTCATAAACAATGGTATGTCTTGCAGTTCCTCCGTAAACATTGTTCACAGCATCCGGATACCAGTAGCCATAGGAGGTCATTAGCCAGCCATTCACATAAATCAATGGCTTTCTTAAGCCGATTTTTAACCATAGACTTAAATATTTTCCCGGTTCCTTACGGAAGGCTTCATTGTTAAATTTACTTTTTAATAAATCAGAAATTCTGGGAGTATATAAATGTAACTCCTCCTTCGGAAGAATTTCATATAATATCACTTTCTCCTCTTCAGAGAAGGTCTCAGGTGCATAGTGATATACTCTGGCCAGCTGCTGAATGGGAACTGTCATAATTTCCTGCGAGCCACCCTTCTCGGCCTGCAGCCCTTCCTTCATTCCAAAATTTAAACAATAGGA
>JAFYWD010000003.1 GCA_017558205.1 Lachnospiraceae bacterium
TTATACAGGTACCCTGGAAATTCCTTTTACAATTACAAAGGCAGACTTATCAGATCTTGGCATCACAGTAAAGGCAGTAGCTTATAATGCAAAGAAAGCAGACAGCTATGCTTATCAGCCGACAGTAACTATTAAGGACGGCAGCAAAACCTTAAGCAGTAAAACAGACTATACCGTAGAGTATGAAAATAATACGCAGGCAGCTTACAAGGCTTACTATCTTGATAAGATAGAGGGAGCTCCCCAGCCTGAAGTAAGGATTACTGCTAAGGACGGAAGTAACTATGTAACAACAGATTCTATTGTTATAGAGCTTCCTGTATACCGTATTAAGCTGACCTCTAAAAATGTTTATGCCGTAATCTCGGAAACCGGCTATACCGGTAAGCAGGCAACACCGGAAGTAGAGGTATATTACTCGGCAGATCAAAAAGCTGTCAAAGACATTAAAGCTAAAGGCTTAACGAGCCAGGCAGAAATTGAAGCCTTAGGCTTAGTGAAGCTGAACGCTTCTGATTATCAGGTAAGCTACGGAACCAACATCTTTGGAGGAGTAAATAAGGGAAGTCTGAAGATCGAGGGAAGAGGAGCTTTATACGGAGGAAGTGTAAGTCTGAAGTTTAACATTGGCTTAAGAGATTTAAATAATTAAATCCTAGAATTAAAGTAACAGAAAATAAAACTGTTATAGGTTCGAACAATAAAAAAGAAAAAGTTTCGAAAATCGCTTTCATGGCGGTTTTCGGGACTTTTTTTAGTATAAAAAGCATTGTTATTATATAAAAAGTAACATATAATAATTATGTAAAGTATGGTTTTTATGGTATAGGCAGTTGCTATATATGTAGAAAATTTTGTTATAGTATTCGTAAAAAAGGAGTATCCCTCTTAGTAGGTGGGGGTGCGGAAGCTTTCCCTGGTCATTGTAAAGAATAAAAATGGGAAAGAGAGGAAAAATAATGAGTGTTACGACAAACAACACAATTTTTGATGATGTGTTCCGTACCATGGTACAAAAGATGCCGCAGTTATTAATACCTTTGATTAATGAGGTGTTTCATACGGACTATTCAGAAAATGAAAGTTTCAAGCAACTTCGAAATGAATATGAAGAAGAATCTGGGAAAATAATTACGGATTCCATCATAGTAATTAGAAATAAAACATATCACATCGAGTGTCAGAGTGTTGACGATACGACAATGGCAGTAAGAATGGTAGAATATGATTTCGCAATTGCTTTGGAGCAAGCAACAAAAACAGGAAGAATGTACGAAATGGATTTTCCTGAATCCTGCGTGCTATATCTGAGATGCAGCAGTGCTACACCGGATAAATTAGAGGTGAAGGTAAACCTTCCATCAGGGGACAGTTTTATTTATGAAGCCAAAGTAGTTAAAGTTCAAAATTATACCAAGGATGCAATTTTTCAGAAGAAACTGCTATTCTTTTTGCCATATTACATTATGAGGTATGAAAAGAATCTGGATGAAATTTCCGGTGATTCTGAAAAATTACTGGCATTATTAAAGGATTATGAGGATATTCGCAGTAGCCTGGAAAAGGAACTTTTCAAGGATAATCGGTCTGTTTTGTATGCAGACTTGGTTAGTTTGATAACAAAAATATCTGATTATATCTTAAGAAAAGAAGAAAACATCAGGAAAGGAGTAGGTGCTGCTATGGGAGGAAAAGTACTAGAATTGGAATCTGAACGACTTTTTAGAATTGGGAAAGTGGAAGGAAAAGCAGAAGGAAAAGCGGAAGGAAAAGCGGAAGGAAAAGCGGAAGGAAAAGCGGAAGGAGAAAATCTTTTGGGTAATTTAATCACTAAGCTTTTTGGAGAAGGAAGAACATCCGATGCAGAACTTGCTGCGAAA
>JAFYWD010000031.1 GCA_017558205.1 Lachnospiraceae bacterium
GAAACCTTGGTGGAGAAAAGACCGTTACCTTCAAAATTACCCAGAGAAGTATTGTAAAATACTGGATGACAGAAAAAATGGATATTCTTTCCGGATTGGTAAATCTGTTACAGGGATTTGGCTGGTAAGAGCCAAGAAATAAGTGGGGTAACAGTTCAGTCATGACCAATCATTTTGCTGATTGCTCATATGAGAAAGAGTAGAAATTGAGTTTTTAATATAATAAGAAAAGCTGTTGTATTTTCCTAAAGAGAATTCAACAGCTTTTTTTATGAAATAAAGTAAATAAAAATTACCACCATCACGGGGGCAACGAAAGAAGAGATCAGGTGTTATAATCATTGTGAACTGAAGAAAATTGAATCTATTGTACTTAATATAATAAGGATACCCAGAGAAATACTAATATTTAAGATAAGGATTCCCAAATAGCGAAGGAAACGGTTTTTATGACGGCATAAAGGCAGTATGGACTGGATATTTAGGTAATTGCAGGTTCCAAAAACAAGAAAAAGAAATATGATGTAAAGGAAAATGCGATTAACCCAAAGTGCCAAACCATATTTATTTTTTACTTCTAAGGTAAAGCTAAGCCAGGTGCTGAAGTAATAATAAAAGCCTGCCAAAAACATTTTCCAGGAGGTTTTAGTACGAAATCCGGGAAGTGCATATCGGGCTAAAGGAGAGGAATCCCTTTCTTCAGAAGGAGAATCAGGTAATTCGAAAAGCTCCTTTTTCAGCTCTTTGATATTATGATATCTGTCATATGGGTTCATTTGTGTACATTTAGTGATAATTCTATCCAGCTTCGGAGAGTAAGTACCTGATGCCTCTGTCATTTCCCTTAAGAGGATGCCTAAAGTATAAATATCAGTCTGGGAAGAGGAAGAACCATAACCGTGTTGTTCCGGGGCAGCATAGCCCTGAGTTCCCAGTAAAACGGTATCCTTAGTGGCAGAGGGAGAATGAAATTTGGCAGCATTAAAATCAAGCAATACAGCATGATTCCAGGAAGTAATAATAATATTTGATGGCTTAATATCACGATGTATGATGGCAGGAGTATGAAAATGCAACTGTTCCAGGATTTGGCATAAATCATTCATGTAAGCCATAATATCATCTAAATTCAGAGTCCTGCTTTCAATAATTTCCTCCAGGGAAATACCGGAAATAAATTCTTCGATAAGGATAAGCTGCCCATTCTGTTCCATATAATCAATAATTGCAGGTGTACCCGTAATAGGATGATTAAACAGGCTTTCATATACCTCAAGATTAAATATATCTAATATCTTTTTCAGATAAATCTTTTTCGTTTCCTGATGTTGGACAAGATATATTTTGTGGGGCTCATTAAGAGTTGCTATTGTTTTATAGTAAGAGATAGCCAGCCGGCGATTTAAATCCACGTAAATCAGTCCTTTCATGATAAAATCAATATGGAATTATTATAGCAGAAGGGAGTAAGTAATGGAGGAAAAAAGTACAAAAGAATTAACAGATATTTTGGGAAAGACACATCTGTCAGATTTTGACAGCTATTGTAATGAAAATAAGAAAAGTATGGGTATCCTTCAGGAATCATTTTCAGTATATATAAAAAATATTTTAGTCGCAAAAAAAATCACACAGCAGACAGTATTTTTAAATGCGGATATTCCGGAAAGATATGGATACAAGTTATTATCGGGAGAAAAACGGACAAAGCAGAGGGATATTATCCTTAGAATATGTTATGCGGCCGAGTTATCCTTAGAGGAAACACAAAGAGCACTGAAAAAATATGGAATGGCTGAGCTATATGCAAAGTTTCAAAGAGATGCATTATTAATGATAATTTTTAATGAAAGACCGGGAAATATTTTAGAGGTCAATTCCCTGCTGAAGCAAAATGGGATGGAGCCTTTAAGAACAAGTGGGGTACAGGAGTAATCTTTTGATTTTTGTATAGCTTATAGCTGTTTTTATTATAAAACATAAGATACTTAAGGAGGATGAAAAAACATGAAAAAATTTGTAAAGTTGCTGGTGGTACTTTTATGTCTGTTATTCATTGGAGGAATGGTATTCGGAAGTGGCTCTGATGATGAGGAAGCTACTAAGGTAGGGGAGGTAGCCGGTGAGGAAGTTCAGGAGACAGAAGAAAAGGTAGAGTCTGCCGGAGAAGAGTCGAAGGAGGAAGTAGTAAAAACAGAATATCATGTAGGTGATATTTTAAAGGATGGCGATATGCAGATTGTATATGTGGCTAGTGGAGAGTATAAAGAAGAAAATGAATTTATGCAGCCACAGGAAGGGAATAAATTTATCTTTATTAAACTGGCCTTTGAAAATCAGGGGACTTCAGACCAGGCAGTTTCCGGCTTTAGCTTTGAATGTTATGCAGATGGCTATAATGTAGAAACACACTATACAGAAAATGATTTATCGGCTACTCTTTCACCGGGAAGAAGCACAGAAGGATTACTGATTTATGAAGTTCCTCAGGACGCCGGAACAATTGAAATTGAATATGAAACAAATTTATTTACGGGGGATAAATTAAAATTTATTTATGATGGTGAAAAGGATTCCGGTTATGTGGCACAAGCAAATACTGCTTCCTCTGAGAATGCTTTTGTAGTAGGTGATATTATTGAATCAGATACCCTGAATATTACCTATCTTTCCTGTGAAAAGGATACCAGCTATAATGAATTTTCTGCTCCCAGGGAAGGTACCCATTATGTAACCTTAACCTTTGAGTTTGAAAATAAGGGAGAGAGTGACCAGTATGTCAGTATGTTTGAATTTGATTGCTTTGCAGATGGTAAGGATTGTGAACAGGCTTATTTTAGAGAGGATCATTTAGATGCAACTCTTTCTTCCGGAAGAAAAGCCCAGGGAACGGTAACTTTTATGGTGCCTGATGATGCTACAACGGTTGAGGCTGAATATGTGTCAAATCTTTGGACCTCAAGCAGGGTAATCTTTGCGGTAAGTGAATAAAAAAGTTTGTAATAGAAAGCCGAAGGCTGAACTGTTACTAAATGCTTGTGTTGTGGTAAACAGGCGAGTATAAAAAGGGATTAATTTTTAGACCTACGCCAACCAAAGGCTAATTTGCGTGAGGAATGAGGTTAAAAGTAATTAGAAGAGGAGAATGTCGCAAAAATGTTATTGCACATTCTCCTCTTTTTAAATTATTGAAAGTTTTGGAGCAGATAAGAGAAAAATACTTTAGAACATCCAAATTTCTGAGATATAGAGTATGATGTTTGAATGTAATCATATTTTTTGGATGTTATAAGAAAAAAATGTAGACTTGCTCCAAAAAAAATTACTTTATTTGGAGTTTTAATTTTAATGAGTTATTATTTGCTCCAATTTTATTTTTTGAACATATATTTGATTAGATATTTGAATGATTGTAAAAGGATACTTGGATGTATTTCTTTTATTTTTACAATAAACATCCAAGTGCAGGAGAAAAACTTCCTAGGGACTTAGGAGGACTTCCATATATCAGAAGAAAAGTTAAAAAAAAAGAAAAACGGAAGCACATATAACAGGAAGCCGAAGGCTGACGTGTGTTACTGTTCATGGGCAAACCCATGAACGTAACGGAATCTGCCCATTATAAGACCGCTTTCAGCGGTGGGGCAGATTCTTGTCCACTTTTATTTGTATTCTCCACACCAATCAGCAAGTGATTGGTGTGGGCATGAAATGTAACTGAAATATTACCGGATTTTAAATTAACTTCACTATTCATATAGAATAATTTCAGAATATTTGGTAGAATTAATAAAATTGATAAAAAACAGAAGGAGGTAACCCATGAGAAAAGAAAATAAAAAAGGAAAAAAAGGATTGCTCATGACAGCAGGAATAATAGTAGGCATCATTATAATTTTAATAGTAGTAATAGCCATCATTGCCGGTAAAAATATGAAGGCAATGAATCAATGTATGGAGGCTGCTCTGGAGGAAGTGAAAAATCATTATACTGTTACAGAGGTAGATCCGGGAGAATATAAGGAGCTTAAGATTTATGGCATCATGAAGTTTGATGTAGAGCAGTATCATATTGAAGAAATCGGAAATCTTTCCGTGATGCGTGTGAATATGGGATTGATGCAGATGGGTACCTTTGTTATTACACCAAAAGATAAGAATCTGCCGTTATTGTCTACAGATTATATGTATATTCTGGGAAACCGTAAAGCCTACCTGGAGTTATATGATCTGGTAGAGGAAAAGGACGCTCAATATACAGCCTTGTTAATAGCGCTTACAGATTCTCTAGCAGGCTTTGAGGATTTGGAGGATGTTGAAACCACCCCGGCCTGGTATCAGGATTTGCTTGGGGGAACGGCATATAAAGGCGGAAAATCCGATGCAGA
>JAFYWD010000032.1 GCA_017558205.1 Lachnospiraceae bacterium
ATTGGCAACTAACTATAAGCATAATATTGATCCTGCCTTCTTTAGACGTATGAAATACATTGTAGAATTCCAGTTCCCGGATGCGGATACCAGAGAAATGCTGTGGAAGACTACTATTCCTAAAGGGACACCACTGGGTGAAGATGTGGATATCCGTTTCCTGGCGGAAAAGTTTGAATTTGTAGGTGGTAATATTAAAAACTGTATTTTAAATGCCGCCTTTTTGGCAGCAGCGGACGGAGAAGGAAAAGAGGTTTGTATGAAGCATTATCTTCAGGCCATCCGATATGAATTCGTAAAAACAGGAAAGGTATTTACCAGATCTGATTTTGAGCCCTATGCTTCTTTAGTTGGGCTGTAATAACGGTTTGGCTGCGAGCAATCTTTTTGAGGATTGCTCATGTGAGAAAGTGTAAATAAAGAGTTACCTTTGCTGGAAAATCACAGATAAAAATGATATAATGAGAAAGCGATTAAAATCAAAGAATATACGAGGGAGATTTATATGGAAAAGAAAGTAATTGAATTATTAAATCAGCAGATTACCAAGGAATTTTATTCAGCATATTTATATTTAGAGTTTTCTAACTTTTATTATGACATGGAGTTAAACGGCTTTGGTAATTATTTTAAGGTACAGGCACAGGAGGAAAGAGACCATGCCATGTTATTCTTACAGTATCTTCAGAATAACGGACAACGTCCTGTTCTGGAAACCATTGATAAGCCGGCAGTTATTCCTGAAAATGCAAGAATGGCCTTGGAGGAAGCATTAAAGCATGAAAAATATGTAACCTCTCTGATTTATGAAATTTATGATGCTGCATACAGCAGTAAGGATTTCAGAACCATGCAGTTTTTAGACTGGTTTGTAAAGGAACAGGGAGAAGAAGAGAGCAGTGCTGACAGTCTTCTTAAGAAGTTTATATTGTTCGGCGATGATCCTAAAAGCTTATATATGCTGGATAATGAGCTGGCAGCAAGAGTCTATACCGCACCCAGCCTGGTATTATAGTTATGGGCGGTAAAAAGATGATTTGTCCCTGCATGAAGGTAAGTAAGGAAGATATTGCCCAGGCTATTGAAGACGGTGCTTCAAATTTCAAAGATATTAAGAAAAAGACGAAGATAGTAACAAAGTGCGGAAAATGTAAAAACCGGGCCCAATGTCTCATCAGGGAATTATTTGCTGAAAAGGATATGATAGAGGAACGTGATGAGGGGGTATGCTTGGGCTGTCAGGGAGATTTCTTTGAACCTAAGGATCAGGAAATACCTTTAAGCAGTGAAAAGACCCGGCTTTCCTTGGAAGCCAAATCAGAAAAGAAAAAGAAGAAGGACAAAGAAAAAAAGAAAGATAAAGAAAAAAAAGAGAAGAAGGATAAAAAGAAATTAAAGAAGAAGGAAGCAAAGAAGCAAGAGGAAGACTGCAAAAAGTGCAGGAAGCAAAAGGAAGAGAATAAGAAAATAGAGAAGAAACAAAAGAAAAATTCCGGAAAAAAGAAGGATAGTAAGGATTAAGTGATCAATTAGCAGTAAGAGAGGCTTAACAGAAGAGGAAAAGAGTAATATAAGAAGGAAGGGATAAAATATGTCTAAAATTGTCTTAGATTATTCCGTTGCTGAAAATGCAGAGATAGGAAGAAATGATACAGCCATTACCGGAATTACCATAATGAACCTTATTATTGCTTTAGCCTATGCATTGGAAGTAATCAAGGGAGTGCGAACTGTTGCCTCTTATCTCATAGTGTTAGGTTTTAGTATCTTACCTATGGTATTATGCTGGTGTACCTATAAGGTCAGAAGGGATGCAAAATCCATCCGATATATAGGAGGAATAGGATTTTTACTTTTGTATAGTTATATTATGTTTACAACATCAACAGATATGACGTTTTGCTATATCATCGTAATGTATGTAATACTTATGGTATATGCTGACAGAATCTACTCCCTAATGTTAAGTACTTATGCGATTATACTGAATATCATTCGGGTGGGGGGAAAAATTATGACCACCGGCCTGACAGAAACTGAGATTACAAATACAGAAATCATGCTGGCATGTATTATTTTGACCACAATTTTTGGCTTGATGGCAATTAATAAAATTACACAGATTAACCGCCATAATCTTCAAAAGGCTGAAAAGGAAAAAGAGATTTCCGGCAAGCTTCTGAAGAAGACCTTAAAGTCAGCAGACTGTATTACCGAAAAAATTGAAGCCTCCTATCGAGTATCGGATGAACTGAATACCTCGGTGACAGATACATGGAAAGCCATGAATCAGTTAAATAGGGGGACAGAAGAGGTGGTATTGGCCATTTCTCAACAGAGAGATAATACAGAGGAAATCTCAGGGATTATTACTGATGTCGAAGCCTCCATGGATGATATGGCCAGGTCCCTGGATAGAACACAAAAAGGTGTAGGGCGTGGACAGCAGGTAATGAAGGAGCTTTTGCTGCAGGTAAAAAAATCGGAAGCGGCAGGTTCTCTTGTTGCAAAAGAGATGGAAGATTTACAAAAGTATACGGAGCAGATAAGTTCTGTTATGGGATTGATCAGTAATGTGGCAAAACAGACCGGCTTATTATCTTTAAATGCAAGTATTGAAGCTGCCAGAGCGGGAGAAGCAGGAAGAGGCTTTTCTGTTGTAGCATCAGAGATTTCTAATTTGGCAGATCAGACAAGTTCAGCCACAGGAGATATAGAGGCTTTGATTACCAACATGATAAACTCGGTAGTCAGGGTAGGGAACGCAGTAGAGGAAATGGTGGAAAGCAGTAAAATGCAGAACCAATATGTAGAGGAAACTGCTGACAATTATAGGATAATAGAAGATAATACCATAAAAATTTCTCAAAAGGCCAAGCTTCTTGGGAATAACGTAGAAGCGGTAGGTAAGGCTAATGTAGAAATTGTAACCCACATTGAGCAGCTATCAGCCACATCAGAAGAATTGACGGCTGCAGCAGGGGTAACCTTAGAGCACTGTGACGAGAATGTTAAAAATATTAATCTTATGACAGAGCTGATGAAGGATTTATCAAACGAGGCTGCAATGCTTCAAAATAACTGATAAGATTAAATTAAAGGATACAAAAGTGAGTAACGAAAATAGAAAAAGAATTGCCTGGTTATTAAGTTCTATTATGTTATTTTTAGGAATATGTACAGTTTACCTTAGTACATATTCCTCTTTTGTGTCTTTAAATTTAAGAAAAGAGAGAGTAAATAGGGAGGCTTATGTAGAGAATGGTACTGTTTCCAGCTATGAAGAAGTATGCACTACAGGTATGATTTATGGCAGCAGAAACAGTATACTTACTGTTAACAGAGCTTTATTCAGGAATAATTTCCGCGAAGCCAGACTGGCAGTACCGGAAAATACAACGACGATAAAGCAATTTTTTTATTATATTACAATTAGTACGTTTTTTACCCCTTTGTTTGATCAAATACAGGGGATTATTAACTATATGCATAATCAGGACGGGGAAAAATAGAAAATCTTTATTTTTTATATGACAACTGAATATTGAGAATGAAAAATAAAGGAGATTTTCTATGAATGCATTATTAGTTATTATATTTATTTTTGAAATCGTTGTGGGAGTATCATCCAGTATTTATCTTGTGGTATCTTTGTTCGGAACACTGGGCTATAAATTTTTCAGAAAGCTCAGATACGGAATCTCTCTGTATAATTAAGGCAGTCAGATAGTAATGGCAGTGTGAAATATACTTTGAATATCAGGTGAAAAAGAGTATAATAAGATAAAATGGATTTAGGGGAGTTACCGGATAACTTCCCATAAAAGGTAGATTGATACAAAGGAAATCTAATGATTGGTAATTGATGGGGAATAAGGGATGAAGTCGATTCAAACTAAGATTCTTATATTGATCTTAGCGGTTATTATACTCTGTACTTTTGTAGTGGGAGGAAACAGTATTCTGTTTGTAGAAACCTCTTCCAATAAAAGTTCTGCTCAGATCATGAATTTAATATGCCAGGAAGAAGGACGAAAGATAGATCATATTTTTCACAGTATTGAGCAATCTGTTAAAATTCTGGCCTATAATGCAGTGCGTGAAGAGGATACTATTGGCAGATTAGCCACAGAAAAAGATGTACAGAAGTATTTAGACGAGCTAAGACCGGTAGTTTTGGCAACAGCAGAAAGTGCTGAGGGAGCTGTTGCTGCCTATATTCACCTAAATCCTAAACTGGCTTCTTCTGATGCCGGCTTATTTTATGCAAAAAGAGAGCTTTACGGAGCTTTTAAGGAACAACAGCCTACAGATTTTTCAAAGATTAAAAAGGAGGAAAATCTGCAATGGTATATAAAGCCTGCGACAGAAGGAAAGGCTTCCTGGATAGAGCCTTATTATAACGGAAAAAGTGAAGGGTTGGTAATGACCTATGTCACACCGATTTATGAGAAGCATGTACTGATAGGTGTAGCAGGTATGGATGTACATTTGTCTACTCTTACGAAAATGGTAGATAATATTAAGGCATATAAAACAGGACATGCAGCCTTGGTCAATTCCAATCATGAGATTATTTACCATGCAAATGGAGAAAATGAGTTTCCTATCAGCAATCGAATTGGATGGGATCGGTTTATGACCAGGGTAAGAAGAGGAGAAAATACTACCGGTTTGTTCTCCTTTGAATATCAAGGTGAGGCAAGAAAGACAATTTTCACAGACCTTGAGGCTGATATCTATTTAATGGTATCTGCACCGGTATCTGAAATTGATGCGGAAAAGGTGCAGCTGATACGTGGAACCATAATGGGAGTCGTCGTAGTTTCTATTTTTTGTTTACTTATTTCTCTCATTGTCAGTCAGGGAATAGTTGAGCCGCTGAAGGAGCTGACCAAGGCCTCCAAGCAGATTGCAGAGGGTGATCTTCAGGTTAGTCTGGAGACAAAGTCTAAGGATGAGGTCGGAGCATTGGCTGTCAGTATGCAGCAGACGGTAGATTGCTTAAGGGCTTATATGGAACGTATCAGTGATATGGCCTATACGGATCCCCTGACAGGAGTTAAAAGTAAGGCTGCCTATGATGAGCAGGTGAAACAAATTAATGAAAATATTCAGACCGGCTTTGCCCAGTTTGGAATGGTTATGTTTGACTTAAATAATCTGAAACAAATTAATGATACCTATGGACATGAGGCAGGAGATGCCTATATTATCAATGGATGCAGGGTAATCTGTAATACCTTTAAGCATAGTCCCATCTTTCGAATTGGCGGAGATGAATTTGTAGCCATTCTTTCGGGGAGAGATCTTTTACATGCAGATGCCTTATTGGATGAGTTTTATGAAAAAATGAAGCAGGAGCAAAAAAACTCTGATTTCGGAGGAGAGCTTATTTCAATTGCTGCCGGTTTTTCTTCCTATGATGAGGAAAAGGACAAGGAGCTACAGGATGTGTTTAATAGGGCAGATATCAGAATGTATCAGAATAAAGAAGCAATAAAAAAGGGGATGACCCCGGTGAAGATTGAATAGGTTAAATGAGTAAAAAGGGAAGCGAAAAGCTTCCCTTTTTTATCATAATCTTACGATAAAACAATGATTATTTAGATTTTTTATATCTGTTATTTGCTACTGAATGGAAAGAGTTCTTTTCAGGCTCTTCCTTCAGAATAATATAGGCAGCAGCAATAATAATGATAGCCAGTACCTGAGTAGCAATTGCCACGGCAGGATTAATGATCCCGGAGGTTTTAATGTCTTCATAGAGAAAGATACTTTCGGCAACCACAATGTAAGTGGCAACAATATTTTTTAGATTTTTCCAAGAGGAGCTGAAAGCCTTTCCTTCTTTTTTTTCACGGAGTCTTGTCATCATGGGAACAAGATAATAGACAGCTCCTAAAATGCATACAACCTCATGAAATACGAACATAAACACAGGATTATCCATTAAGCTTAGAATATCAAACATCTTGTTGGAATCCTCCCTAAATCAGACCTACGGCATATTCGTAATCTGCCATAAAGATTTGTACACCATCTAATGCCAGTTCTCTTGGATCTAAAGGAATAATACCATCGCGAACCTTAGCATAAGAAAGAGGCATATATTGATGAAGCATGTTCATGGGAATACGATATTCTCTTAAATTATCAAATAATTTATTCATGGAAGCAACTACTTCAGGCTGCCCGATATAATAGCGGGCACGATCAGAGAAACTGTATTTTCTTGCTAAAGCCAGCTGTTTATCATCTCCGTGATAGTGCTTCTGCCAGTTTCCGGGATTAGCAAGCATGGCAGCTTCTAAGGTTTCAATAAAGTTAGCACGTTTTTCGTCAGGTACTAATTCTTTTTCCATAAGGCTTAAGGCAAAAAGAGCTTCTCTTAATCCGAAAGTAAGAGCCGGTCCAACCTTCAAAATCGCAATACCATCCTGTACCATATTTTTTAAACATTCAGGACTCTGATAATCACTGGAGTGTCCCTCAAAGCATACTTCAGGGAATTCCTTTAAGGCAGCGCATAAATCAACGGCGGCATCATGATCATACAGGAATACCTGCTCATCCCCAAATTCTACACCGGGCTGAACTACTACTGCAATTACATCCTTCATGCCTTCTGAGATACCTTCTTCTTCAAATACTCTTTTATAGGTAGCTACAGTATCTTTAAAAGCATCAGGACTTGTTACTGCCAGAGAATCTTCTTCTTCCTGGGCACCACCGGGAATGGGAACTTCACTTCCGATGATAAAGACAGGACGGATAGCTTCCGGTTTAGTTTCTTTTAATTCCTTATAGCCTTTCATGGCAGCCTTATAAAGAACAGCACCACGACGGGCAATGGTTTCTGTGGAAAGAAGACCTTCAGGATCATCGGCTACTTTCATGCTGGTATCTAAATGAATTTTAGTGAAACCTGCTTTTGCATACTGATAAACAAGCTCAATAGAATTATCCATAGCTTCTTTTTCAGGAAGATTCTGCCAGGTTAAGGGTCCTAAATGATCTCCGGCAAGAATTATCATATTTTCAGAAAGGCCCATTTTCTCTGCCATGCCAAGAACCATCTGATAAAAGTCAGCAGGAACCATTCCTGTGTATCCTCCAAATTGATTTACCTGATTGGCTGTTGCTTCAATTAAGGTAGGGGTATTTAATTCCTTGGCACGTCTTAGAGCCTGCTCTAAAACAAGTTCATTGGCGCTGCAGTAGGAAGGGATTCCGCATACTTCACCATTTCTTCTTTTTTCCATCATAATCTGAAGTGGATGTTTCATTGTTAGTCCTCCGTTTACTTATTTTATAAATAGATAGTATAAATACAGAGGCTGCAGGAAGCAGCCTCTATTTTGTCATTATAAGAATATGGCCTATAATCTGGCTTCACCACGACAGTAGGTCTGAATTACCTGATAGTCGTCGTCCAGTACTACGATATCGGCATCATATCCGGCACCGATAGCTCCCTTTCTGTCATCCAGGCCGATGCAGCGGGCAGGATTGATAGTACAGGAGTTAATAGCATAATTGAAAGGAACCATAGCCTCCTCTACTAAAATACGAAGACCTTCATTCATCTTTAAGGTAGAACCGGCAAGTCCACCGGTAGAGGTTAAATGAGCACTTCCGTCAGGATAGATTTCAATTTCATTGCCACCAAAAATAAATTTGCTTCCGATGGGAGTTCCCTTAGCCATTAAAGCATCAGAAACCATAATGCTGTAATCAGGTCCCTTAGACATATAGAACATGTTAAGAGCAGCGGTAGTAGAGTGATTACCGTCACAGATAATTTCTCCGTACATGGTACGAAGACGGAAAGCAGCACCTACAAGTCCGTTATTACGGTGATTAAAAGGAGTCATGCCATTATATACATGAGTCATGCTTCTGGCACCGTTGGCATAAGCCATTACAGCCTGCTCATAAGTGGAAGCAGAATGACCAATACTTACAACCACACCGTTAGAAGAAAGCCATTTAACAAAGCTGTAATCAAGATCACGCTCTGTTGCCATGGTAATTACTTTAATATTTCCTTTGGCAGCTTCCTGATAATGTTTAAATTTTTCGATGTTACCATCTACAATGAAGGGTTCAGGCTGAGCACCTTTGTACAGCATATCAAGGAAAGGTCCTTCAAAATGGATTCCCAAAATTTCAGCTCCCTCATGTCCTTCTTCCATTACCTTGGCTACATTGGAAACAGCAGCAGTCAAAACCTCCTGGCTCTGGGTAATAGTAGTAGCTAAAAAGCCTGTTACACCTTCAGTTACAATATTTTTACTCCAGTTACGAAGTCCTTCTTCCTGGGCATCATTAGTATCGAATTCAAAGGCACCATGGCAATGGATATCAATAAATCCGGGAACAATACGCTTATTGCCGTAATCTACATCAGCTTCCTTGCTTCCGTAGGGAAGTACATTAATAATCTTTCCATTCTCAATTTCGATGGCAGCCGCAAAAAACTGGTCTGCAATCCATACTTTTTTACTTTGAATAATCATATCTTTTCCTCCTTATTCTATATTGATAATTGGCAGATATATCGCCAAGATATTACCTGATTATCATTATAAACTCAAAATGTTGAAAATAAGTTGCATTTTTTAAATCATGTATTGCTACTTTTAATACTTGCATTGTCTTTTTAACATTCCTGTTATATTATAATAAAAAAAATTAAAAAAACCTAGGGGGTAAATGAAAAATGAGTATTTTTAACATCTCACAAGACAAGATGCAGGAAACTTCTTCCGTATTCACATTACAGGAAATTTACCAGCAGCCTGCCACCTGGAGAAAAACCTGTGCCCAGATAGCAGCATGTAAGGATGAACTTCAGAAATTTCTTGATCAGGTAGTAAAAGCAGAGGATTTCGATATCGTATTAACAGGGGCAGGAACCAGTGAGTTTGTAGGAAACTCTCTTTTCCAGGCACTGAATAAAAAATATAATTACAAAGTGAAATCATACGGAACAACAGATATTGTTCCTGCACCGGAAAATTTCCTTTCCCGTACAAAGCCTACTGTTTTGGTAAGCTTCGGACGTTCCGGGAACTCTCCTGAATCTATTGGTGCAGTAGATGCAGCAGAGGTTGTTTGTGAAAATATCTATCATCTGTTTGTAACATGTAACAGTGAAGGTGCACTTTCAAAACGTGCAAAAGAGCAGGATAACTGCTTTGCCCTGAATCTCACACCGGAAACTCATGACCAGTCCTTTGCAATGACTTCCAGTTTCTCTAATATGTATATGGCAACATACCTTGCCTTCAATTTAGAACGTTTGGAAGAGCTGACAGAAGAAATTGAAAAAATTTGTGTGGCAACCCAGGATTTCTTAGATAATAATTTTGGTGTAGCAGCTAAGATTGTAGAAGAATTCAAATTTGAGAGAATTGTTTATCTTGGAAACATTGCATTAAAGGGAGTATCTCAGGAATCTGCTTTAAAAATGCTAGAGCTGACAGCAGGTCAGGTAGCTACTATGTATGATTCTCCTTTAGGCTTCCGTCATGGTCCTAAGTCCATTATTGATGATACTACTTTAACCGTAGTTTATCTTAGTGATGATGAATACATGAGAAAATATGAAATTGATCTTCTTAAGGAAATGGGACCTCAGAGAAAAGGCAACAAGATTGCGGTAGTGATGAATACACCTTGCGAAGGTTTAGACAGCCTGGTAGATTATCAGCTGGTAATGGATTGTAAAAAATCCTGTGAAAATGTACTTTTAGGGTTTGAATTTATTACCTTTGCACAGACACTGGCAGTATTGAAATCCTTAGAATTAAATATCACTCCCGACAATCCATGTCCTACAGGTGAGGTTAACCGTGTAGTTAAGGGTGTAACTTTATATCCTTATGTGTTATAATAAAAGAATGAATTTGCCATAAATGCAGATTGATAAGGAAAGAATAATAAGGAGGTTACTGAAATGGTTGGTATTTTAATTACAGGACACGGACATTTCGCAACAGGTCTGGGATCCAGCTTACAGCTGATCACAGGTATTACAGAAAATATTGCATTAGTGGATTTTGAAGCAGATCATTCCACAGAGACATTGAAAGCAAATCTTCACAAGGCTATGGACAGCTTAAAAGATTGTGATGGTATTCTGGTGTTATCAGATTTAGCAGGTGGATCACCTTTTAATAACGCATCTGTATGTAAGTCAGAACGCCCTGATCAGAAGATTGAAGTAGTAGCAGGAACTAATCTTCCCATGATTATCGAAGGAGCTACTATGATGGTTGCTTATGATGATCCTTTGGAATTAGCTGAAACTTTAATTCCTACAGGTAAAGAATATATCGTTCGTTTTGAACTTGTTGCCCACGAAGATAATGCCGATGAGGAGGGCATCTAAGGATGAATTGGGAAGTAATTCTTTGGACCTGCATTACCTTGGCTGTAATCATGGGAGTAATTGCCATGATTATGAGTATTATGTCTGCCCGCGGAATGAAAAAACGTCGGGAACATATGCTGGAATTATATAACGGACTTGCAATCGGAAGTCAGGTATTATTTGCTAACGGACTTTATGGACGTGTGGTTGGAATCGAGGAAGAAACTGTGAATATTGAGATTGCCAAAGGTGCAATTGTGAAAGCAGATCGCTTCTCTATCCAGTCTATTGTAAAATAAAAGAAAAGATAAAGGCTGTATGATGAATTTATTTTATCATACAGCCTTTTAAGTTCTATTTTCCATATTTTCATTATATATATGAATAGAAGTATTGATTTTGCAAAGTATATGCTCTACCGGTGAAATATTTGGGTATCAGAAGGAAAGTCCGGCACTTTGTCTTGCGGCTTCCAGTACTTCAATTACCTGAAGGGAAAGATCCAAACGGTCATAGCAATCCTTGTAATTTTTTTCACAAAGCAGCTGACTTAAGGCTACAAATTCATAATACCAGGGATTTGTAGGAGTTTTGAAAAGCATTTCATCTTCTCCGCGGCGTACAATTTTAACCTCCTGGACATTGCTGGCTCCGGGAGTAACCTTAATGTAACCTTTTTCACCTAAGATCTGAACACTATTTTCACAGAAGGCATCCTTGGCACCTACACATTGACAAAGAAAATCGTCATATTTCATGGTAAGAATTCCGTTAGTATCGATTCCGTTATCAAAAAGAGTGGCTTCATAAGACACTGTGACAGGTTTTCCAAATAAACCTACCAAAAAATAAACATTGTACATATTCAAATCCATAAGTGCACCACCTGCAAACTGAGGATTAAAGACATTGGGAACTTCCCCTCTTCTTAAGGCATCATAACGGCTGGAGTATTGGCAAAAAACAGCCTGTGCCATTTTTGGTTTACCGATGGCCAAAAGCTTTTCACGTACCAGTTTGTAATTTGGATGAAACATGGGAAGAATAGCCTCGTATAAGAGAAGATTCTGGTTTTTGGCTAAAGCAATCAGTTCCTTCAGCTGGGAAGAGGTGACGGTAAAGGGTTTTTCACACAGTACATTTTTTCCTGCAAGAAGGGCAGCTTTACTTTGTTCATAGTGAAGAGAATTGGGTGAAGCCACATAAATCAGATCCAGGCTTTTATCTGCCAGCATGGTATCATAATTGGTATAAATTTTGGGAATTTTAAATTTCTCTGCCAGAGGAAGAGCGTTTTCTTTGGTACGGGAATAAATAGCCTCGCAGCTGATACCGTCTGCCAAAGAAACATTTTCTAAAATAGTATCCATAATAAAACTGGTACCTACTGCTCCGATTTTAATCATGGTTAGTCTCCTTTCATTTTTATTTAAAGAATGTATTTTAAAGGTCATATTAAATCTGATTAAACATTTGCTTGGAATATTCACTGGGAGCCATATGATATTTTTGGGTAAAGGCTCTGGAAAAATAATGGATGGAATTAAAGCCAAGCATCAATGCGATTTCACTGATGGTATATTGCTTTTCGCGAATCAGCTGACAGCTTTTTTCAAGCTTTAAGTCAGAAATATATTTTTTGGGAGTCTGATTCAGATTTTCCTTAAATAATAGCTGGAGAGAAGAGCGTGACAGCGAAAACTTCTGACAAATTTCAGCAATGGTAAGAGGCTCATAAAGAGAATTATCAATGTAAGCCAAAACTCCCTCCAGCAGTTCATTCTGGTAATGCTGTCTGGAAATGGAAACAGGTCTTTCTTCCTTTTGGGATATAAATTCCGACTGTAAAAGCCTAATCATAATTTCCTGTAAAAGACAGGTCATTAAACTATGGAGATAAGGAATCTGCGAGGAGCTTTCCTGTACAAAATCCTTCATAAGGGTATAAATCTTTTTGTCATAGGAAAAGATTTTGTTAATTAAAGGGTGATCCTTCAGAGTAAGACTGTCTGCACCGGTACTTAACATGGAAAATACAATTGTTACGTAAGAACAGGATTGGCCGGGAGAAATTTTCTGGGTATGAAACTGTCCGGGACCATAAATAATCAGCTCTTTTTCATTAAGATGGTATTCTGTTCCTTCAATGGTAGTTTCAAGGCAACCTCGGTCAATAAAGGTGAGCTCATAATAATCATGCTTTTCCCCCTTGAATTCATATCCTGCATTTCTTACATTATAATAGAAGCCTAAAATCTCCTGTATCTGTATATTGGGGAGGATACGATCAAATACGTAGGGGTGTTCCAATTCTACCGTCTGCATGGAAAAACCGGAAGAAGTGATCAGTTTACAGCTGGCTGAACTGCTGATGGAAACAATAGAAAAATAAACGCCGGGATTAAGGCAAACCTTACGATGAATGGTAAACTCCTTTAAATCTGTTTTGTCGGGAGTAAATCCAATAATTAAAGCCGCTATTCCCTCCTGCATTTCCAGGTATACTTCACAGTCGAAGTGTAGCAACTGATTAATATTCCTGTTGGGACTAAGTCGGTTAACACGGCTGATCATATGAGTTTTTTGTTGATGAATTGGCTGTTCATAGACAGAACCAAAAGGAGAAAACTCCTTCATTGATGTTTTATATTGCATAGATACCTCCAAAATATAAGTAATTATAGCATTATTTGTTAGAAATATCTATAAAGCAACAAAAAAATTAATTACTTTTGACAAAAAATAATAAAAAAAAACTAAAATAAATAAATTAGGTATTAAAAAATATAATGACAAACAGAATAAAATAGATTATAATGGAATCACTCTGAATGGGATTTCAGGGAGAATCATAATCAAGGAGGGAAAAAACATGCCTAATATTATTTTGACAAGAATTGACAATCGTTTAGTTCATGGTCAGGTAGCTACACAGTGGTGTGGCAGTATTGGTGCAAACCTAATTTTAGTTGCAAATGATGAGGTGTCAACAAATACACTTCGTCAGGGACTTATGGACATGGCAGCTCCCAGCTATGCTGCAATGCGCTATTGGTCTATCGAAAAAACTATTTCTACAATCCACAAAGCATCCGACAAGCAGTTGATTTTCATCGTGTGTGAAACACCTCAGGATGTTCTGAAGCTTGTAGAAGGCGGAGTGCCAATTAAAAAAGTGAATATTGGTAATATGCATATGGCAGACGGAAAACGTCAGGTAGCAGGATCTGTTGCTGTTGACGATTCAGACGTAGCTGCATTTGCAAAATTACGTGACTTAGGTGTTGAACTTGAAATTAGAAGAGTTCCATCTGAAGCCGCAGAGAACATTGAAAAGTTGTTCAATTAAAATAACCTTTGAAAGGAGATTTCACAATCATGAGTTTTAGTGCAATTCAGATTATTCTGGTTTTCGTTGTTGCATTTATCGCAGCTATCGACCAGTTTGATTTCTTAGAATCTCTGTATCAGCCAATCGTAACCGGTGCAGTTGTTGGTCTTATCTTAGGTGATGTAACAACAGGTTTAGTAGTTGGTGGTACATATCAGTTAATGACAATCGGTAACATGCCTGTAGGTGGTGCTCAGCCTCCTAACGCAGTTATCGGTGGTATTATGGCAGCAGTTTTCGCTATCGCTTCCGGACTTGAAGTAGAAGCGGCAGTAGGTCTTGCAGTACCTTTCGCTTTAATCGGTCAGTACATGGTTACATTACTGTTCACAGTTATGTCTCCTCTTATGTCTGTAGCAGACAAAATGGCTGAAAAAGCTGATACAAAAGGTATCGTTAGATTAAACTGGTTAGCTATGATCGCTTTAGGTGCTTTATTTGCAGTAGTATGTACAATCGGTCTTGTAGGTGGTGCAGCTGCAGGTAATGCTTTAACAGCTTTCTTTGACAAAGTACCTTGGTTAATGACAGGTTTAAGTGCAGCCGGTGGAATGATGCGTTTCGTAGGTTTCGCAACATTACTTAGAATTATGCTTTCCAACGATCTTTGGGGAATTTACTTTGCTGGATTTGCTTTAGCAACAGTTATCGGATATGTTCCTGGTTTAGGCGGATCTTGCTTGATCTTAGTAGCATTTGTTGGTATTGCAATGGCACTGTATGATTTCCAGACACGTGTGGCTATGAAATCTGCAGGAGTAGGATCTAACGGAGGTGACGAAGATGGCATCTAATCAGACAACATATAAAAATCTTACACCAGCAGCAACGCTGGACAAAAAGACATTAAACAAAATGGTATGGAGATCTTGTAACTTACAGGGATCTTTCAACTACGAAAGAATGCAGGCTAACGGATGGTTATATTCCATCTTACCTGGTCTTGAAAAAATCCATACTGACAAAGATGACTTAGCAGCATCTATGCAGCACAACTTAGAGTTCTTTAATACACATCCATTCTTAGTAACATTTGTAATGGGTATTGTATTATCCTTAGAGCAGCAGAAAGCAGACATCAACATGATCCGTTCCGTTCGTGTTGCTGCTATGGGACCTTTAGGTGGTATCGGAGATGCTATCTTCTGGTTTACATTAGTTCCAATTGCAGCCGGTATCGGTTCTAATATGGCTATTCAGGGATCCTTCGCAGGTCCTATCCTGTTCCTTGCTGTATTTAATGCAGTTCAGTTCGGAGTTCGTTTCTTCTTAATGGGATGGTCTTATGAACTGGGAACAAAAGCTATCGAAGTTCTTACAAGAAATGCAAAAGAATTTACACGTGCAGCTTCTATGCTGGGTGTATTCGTAGTAGGTGCTTTAACATCTAACTACGGTGGAACAACAGTTACTCTTGAAATCGCAAACGGTGAAGCTCCTATCGTTGTTCAGAGTATCTTAGATGGCGTTCTCCCTAAAATGATTCCTTTATTCTTAACATTACTTCTTTTCTTCTTATTAAAGAAAAAAGGATGGACACCTGTAAAATGTATCGTATTACTTCTTGTAATCGGTATCGTAGGTGCTTTAGTAGGTCTTTTCTAAGAATAAGATATGAAAGTAGTACTCCTTGATTTTAATGGTACTCTATTTTTTGACTCGGGCTTCCATCGGGAAGCCTGGGGCAAAATTTATAGAGAACTTCATGAAAACTCAGACAATGAACCGGATCCGTCATCCTATTGTGGACCCCGTAACGACATCATAATTCAGAACATGGCACCATGGTTAACAAAAGAGGAAAGGGATAAGGTTTCGTGTCATAAGGAAGCTCTGTACAGAAGAATATGTAAGGAAAATCCCCACCAGGTACGCTTGGTACATGGTGCCTTGGAGTTTCTGGACGAAATGAAGGAACGCAATGTTCCTTTTATTTTGGCCTCAGCGTCCATAAAGGACAATATAGACTTCTATTTTGAAACTTTTGGCCTTGATAGATGGCTGAATAAAGAAGATTGTGTTTATGACGACGGCAGCTATGCAAATAAAGGAGAGATGCATAGGGAAGCAGCTAAAAGACTTAAGGCTGAAATGGAGAACTGCCTTGTGATAGAGGACAGTGTTAGTGCCATAGCCCATGCAAAAGAAGCAGGTGCCGGATGTATTGTTGCAATCGGCGATGGTAAGAATAAAGAAAAGTTAATGGAACTGGGAGCAGATTACTATATCACTGATTTTACAGAATTTGATTTTTCCTGGTTAGAAGATTAGAAAAGAAGTACCAATAAAAAAGCGTAAGGGGCCTTTTTTATTGGTACTTCTTTATTTGAGTAGAAATGCAAAATAGTTGACAGGGGAAGAGTGAAAGTCGAAGAATTTTAAAAACTATAAAAATACCAAAGACTAAGAGTTGGAAGTTATCTTGCATAAACAAAGTAGCTATTGTATAGTAAAGAAAATTAGTAGAAGCAA
>JAFYWD010000033.1 GCA_017558205.1 Lachnospiraceae bacterium
CGTCTTCGACTCGATTTCGTTAAGGTTCAGGAACGGCAGCTCTGCACACTTGTTGACTAAGTTCAAACTTCATCTTCGATTTGTTTTCACTAAGTCAGCCAATGCGTCGCACTAAATTCAAACTTCGCTTACGCTCGTTTTCATTAAGTTGCTTTCGGCCTACTTATCATCAGCAGCTACTACTCCGGGAAGTGCTTTTCCTTCTAAGAATTCAAGGGAAGCTCCACCACCTGTAGAGATATGAGACATTTTGTCAGCGAAACCTAACTGGTTAACTGCAGCTGCAGAGTCTCCACCACCAATAATGGTTGTTGCATCTGTTTCAGCTAATGCTTTTGCTACTTCAATAGTTCCTTTTGCAAGAACAGGGTTTTCAAATACTCCCATAGGTCCGTTCCATACAACCGTTTTAGCTGTTTTCACAGCTTCAGCAAACATTTCTGCAGACTTGGGTCCGATATCAAGTCCCATTTTGTCAGCAGGAATAGCATCTGCTGCTACATAATCAACTGCAATTTCAGCATCGATAGGTGAAGGGAAAGCTTCAGCTACTGCTGCATCTACGGGAAGTAATAATTTCTTTCCTAAGCTTTCAGCTTTAGCGAGCATTTCTCTACAATAATCTAATTTTTCATCATCTACTAAGGATTTTCCGATTTCCATTCCCTGTGCTTTTAAGAAGGTAAATGCCATACCACCACCAATGATTAAAGTATCACATTTTTCAAGAAGGTTGGAAATTACGTTTAATTTGTCAGCAACCTTTGCTCCACCAAGAATAGCAACAAAAGGTCTTACCGGATTTTCTACTGCATTTCCTAAGAAATCAATTTCCTTCTGCATTAAGTATCCAACGGCACAATCTCCGCCTTTCGCACGAACTACATCAGTTACTCCTGCTACAGATGCATGTGCTCTATGGGAAGAACCAAAAGCATCGCATACATAAGCATCACAAAGCTCAGCTAATTCTTTGGAGAATTCTTCTCCGTTCTTTGTTTCTTCTTTTCCACGGAAACGTGTATTCTGAAGAAGTACTACATCTCCTTCATTCATAGCTGCTACTGCAGCTGTTGCAGCTTCACCTGTTACATTGTAATCAGCAACAAAGTTTACTTCTTTTCCTAATTTTTCAGAAAGTCTTTTTGCTACAGGTGCTAAGGATTCTTTTTCATTAGGTCCTTCTTTTACTTTTCCAAGGTGAGAACAAAGAATTACCTTTCCTCCATCTGCTAATAATTTATTGATAGTAGGAAGAGCAGCATTGATACGTGTTTCATCTGTAATTACGCCATCCTTTAAAGGTACGTTGAAATCACATCTAACTAATACTCTTTTTCCTTTTGCACTAAAATCATCTACACTTTTTTTATTTAATGACATTTTTTATGCCTCCTTTAATAGTATAAATTTATACGGCTTTCTTCTTTCTTTAATTTAACAAGAAAAAACAAAGGTCCGGTCCTTTAAGACCGGACCTTAATAGGTCTTTATAAAATGATTCGTCTATAAATTAAGCTAATTCAGCAAAGTATTTGATTGTACGAACCATCTGGCTTGTATAGGAGTTTTCATTGTCATACCAAGAAACTACCTGTACCTGTGTATTTCCATCTTCCATAGGAGCTACCATTGTCTGTGTAGCATCGAAGATAGAACCAAATGTACTTCCGATAACGTCAGAAGATACGATTTCGTCTGTATTGTATCCGAAAGATTCAGTTGCAGCAGCTTTCATAGCTTCGTTGATCTGATCTTTTGTAACAGCACCCTTAACAACAGCTACTAAAATAGTAGAAGAACCTGTTGGTGTAGGAACACGCTGAGCAGATCCGATTAATTTACCATTTAATTCAGGAATAACTAAACCGATAGCTTTAGCAGCACCTGTAGAGTTAGGAACGATGTTCTGAGCACCTGCACGGCTTCTTCTCTTATCACCTTTTCTCTGAGGTCCATCAAGAATCATCTGATCTCCTGTGTAAGCATGAACAGTTGTCATGATACCACTCATAATAGGAGCTAAATCATTTAATGCTTTTGCCATAGGAGCTAAACAGTTTGTTGTACAAGAAGCTGCAGAGATCACTGTATCTTCAGCCTTTAAGTCTTTGTGGTTTACATTGTAAACGATAGTAGGAAGGTCGTTTCCTGCAGGAGCAGAAATAACAACTTTCTTAGCACCTGCTGCGATATGAGCAGAAGCTTTTTCTTTAGATGTGTAGAATCCTGTACATTCAAGAACTACGTCTACATCTAATTCTCCCCAAGGAAGTTCAGCTGCGTTAGCTTTTGCATAGATTGTGATTTCTTTTCCATTAACTGTGATGGAGTTTTCACCAGCTTCAACAGCGCTTGCATATTTGTAAGGACCCTGAGCTGTGTCATACTTTAAAAGGTGTGCAAGCATGTCAGGACTTGTTAAGTCATTGATTGCTACTACATCATATCCTTCTGCATCAAACATCTGTCTGAAAGCAAGACGACCAATACGGCCAAAACCATTAATTGCTACTTTTACTGCCATTTTTAATTCCTCCTAAAAATGAATTTCTATTTTTCCTGACAGGGCATAAGAAGTCCTTGTCAAAATTTTATCAGCAGAATCATTGTACCTAATTTACTTCTAAAATTCAAGCTATATTTATAAATTTATTCTTTTTTCCCTCTCTAATCTTTATTTTTTTCTTTTCTTCCTTGTTTTTCCTTATTCTTACAGTATAATAATGCTTACAGTTACAGAAAAATAATGTATTTTATGTCAGAAAAGGAGCCCCTATGCCAATCACTTCAGATTTTCATTTACACAGTCAGTTTTCAGCCGACTGCAATACTCCCATGGAGGATATGATAGAAAAAGCCATTGCTCTTGGTATGACACATCTTTGCTTTACGGAGCATATGGATTTTGATTACCCTGATACTCCCGACAAGCTGGATTTTCTTTTAGACACCAACGCCTATAGAGCTAAGTTTTTAGATTTGCGGGAAAAATATCAAAATAAGCTTTCCTTACTTTTTGGGGTAGAATTAGGAGTCCAGCCTCACATTACAAAAAAGCTGGAAGGCTATGCCTCCTCCTATCCCTTTGACTTTATTATCGCATCCTCCCACCTTTTATATGAAGAAGATCCTTATTATCCTGATTTCTTTGCCGGGCGTTTGGAGGAAGAGGTATATGAGGATTATTTCCGGGAGATTCTTCATAATATCAAAGGCTTTTCAGATTTTAATGTATATGGTCATCTTGACTATATTGTTCGTTACGGTCCAAATAAAGATTCCCGATATTCCTACGAGAAATATCGGGAGCTATTTGATGACATATTACGTGAATTAATCCAACGGGGAAAGGGTCTGGAACTTAATACCGGAGGTATAAAATACGGCTTAAAGGATCTTCATCCCCGCAGGGAAATCCTGACACGCTACCGACAGTTGGGCGGTGAAATCATCACCCTTGGATCCGATGCCCACAATCCCTCATATCTTCAGTATGAATTTTCTTTAGCCGAACAGATATTAAAAAGCTGCGGCTTTCATTATTATACAATTTTTAAAAATAGAAAACCGGAATTTATTCCACTATAGTACCGCCACCCAGTACATAATCCTGTTCGTAAAATACAACGGCCTGACCCGGTGTAACTGCTCGAACAGGATTAGTGAAGGTACAACGAATTCTATCCTCACCAATTCTTTCCAGCAGACATTCTTCTCCCTTATGGCTGTAACGAATCTTTGCCCAAACCTTTCTGGGCTCTTTCAAATCCTCCATTCCCATAAAGTTCAAGGTATCACAAATCAAAGTGTTGGTATAAGTATCTTCATTTTCCCCGATTACTACCTGATGGGTTTGGGGACAAATTTTTGTTACAAAGACGGGATGTCCCATGGCAAGATTCAATCCCTTTCTCTGACCAATGGTATAATGGGTAATTCCTTTATGTTCTCCCAATACCATACCATCCTTTGTCACAAAGTTCCCCGGACCGGGAACTCTCTCTCCTGCTTCTTTATCTATAAAGGCAGCATAGTCATGATCGGGAATAAAACAAATTTCCTGACTGTCTTTTTTGTGTGCTACAGGAAGTCCTGCTTCTTTTGCAATTTGACGGATTTCCTCTTTTGTATAATCCCCCACCGGCATCAATGTTCTTGCCAGCTGTTCCTGGGTAAGATTATACAAGGCATATGTCTGATCCTTAGCTGCTGTTACTGAATTTTGTATTACATATCTTCCATTTTCCAACTGATGAATTCTGGCGTAATGGCCGGTAGCAATATAATCAGCTCCCAACTCAAGACTTCTGGTAAGTAATGACTCCCATTTTACAAAACGGTTGCAGGCAATACAAGGATTTGGCGTTCTTCCCTGTAAATATTCTTCTACAAAATAATCCATTACCTTATTTTTAAATACATCCTTAAAATTCATAACATAATACGGAATATCCAAGGCTCTGGCTACTCTTCTGGCATCATCCACGGCAGAAAGTCCGCAACAGCCTCCTTCTGCTTCTTCTTTTAATTCTTCTTCCTCCTGCCAGATCTGCATGGTTACTCCAATCACATCATAACCCTGTTTTTTCAGCAAATATGCTGCTACAGATGAATCTACTCCCCCCGACATTCCTACTACAACTTTTTTTGACATTTCCTTCTTCCTTTTGTTCTTTCTCATAATTTCTTTTATATCTGCATTGTAATCTCGGTCTTTTGTTCTGTCAACCAAGGCAGTTTCATATAATAGCAGAAAAGCTTTATCAGGTGATTCTTTTGAAAACCTTTAAAAAACATCCTATTATGATAGGTACCCTTTTACTCAGTGGCTCCGGGCTCATTTGCCGGGGACTGGGCTTCTTTTATCGCCTTTTTATTTCCCGTTCCTTTGGAGAAGAAGCCATGGGCCTTTTTCAGCTGATTTCTCCTATTATTATGATGGCCTATTCTTTAACCTGTGCAGGTATGCAGACTGCTATTTCCCATTTCGTAGCCTCTGCCTATAAAAAAGAGAATCAGAGCCTGTGTCAAAAATACTTATTCACCGGCTCCCTCTTTTCTTTTTTACTTTCTCTTATCTATAGCTTTCTGATTTATGGACAGGCAGAAACTATTTCCCTTTTACTTTTAAAAGAACGTCGCTGTACCCCCCTGTTAAAAATTATTGCCTTCAGCTTTCCTCTTTCCACACTCCATGGCTGCCTTAATGGATACTATTACGGTAAAAAACAAGCCATTCTTCCCTCTTTTACCCAAATCATGGAACAGCTGGTAAGAACAGGAAGTGTAATAACACTTTACTATTACTTTTTAGAACGGGGAAAAAATCCTACCATTAGTCTTACCTGTATCGGAATGGTACTGGGGGAAGCTGCCTCCTTTTTTCTTACCTTGTTTTTTTATCTGAAGAACGATTATAGAAAAAACAGTCCAATCCACTCCTCTTCTTCCGTATTTCCTATGATTTCCTTCAGTCTTCCCTTAACCTTCAACCGGGTAATGGTAAATATCCTTCGCAGCCTGGAGTCTATTTCACTGCCTCAGGCACTAAAATTATTTGGCTATTCTGCCTCTGCTTCCTTGAGTATCTATGGCGTATTTACCGGAATGGCTTTAAGCCTTGTGCTTTTTCCATCGACCTTTACCAACTCAGCAGCAGTTTTACTTCTTCCTGCCATTTCAGAGGCTGCTGTTGAAAATAACCGGGATAAAATACGATCTATTTTTTATAAAACCATAAAAATTAGTCTGATACCCGGGCTATTTTTTACTTTTCTCTTCTTTTTCTTTGGAAGATTTTTAGGAAACCTTTTATTCCATAGCATGCTGGCAGGCTTATTTCTTCAATGGTTGGCCTTTATTTGCCCCTTTTTATACCTGCATACCACACTTTCCGGAATCCTGAATGGCTTAAAAAAATCGGGGCATACACTTTTTATTGATATCTCCTGTCTTCTCCTTAGGTTATTTTTTATTATGAAGGTGGTTCCTTCCTATGGAATTCAGGGCTATTTAATCTCTTTAATTATTGGTGAAATCTATTGTTTTTTACTTTGTCTCTATTTTTTACGAAAATATTTATAATTTGTATTGAAAAAAATACATATTGCTACTACCATAATCCTGAAAATATGATAAAATATATCCATATTACTTTTTCACTTTAAAGTGATATAATTTTTAAAAATAATTTCTTAAATTTTAATTTATACTATATGGAGGTTATTATGAGTTTCAAAGTAATCAAAACCCTGCCTACTCCCGATGAAATTAAAAAGGAGCTTCCAATTTCAGAAGAGCTGGCTTTATTAAAAGAAAAACGTGATCAGGAAATTGCTTCTGTTATTAAAGGTGAAAGTAATAAATTTCTTGTAATTGTAGGCCCCTGTTCTGCAGACAATGAGGATTCTGTATGTGAGTACATCAATCTTTTATCAGAGGTAAATGAACAAGTAAAGGATAAATTAATCTTAATTCCAAGAATTTACACTAATAAACCCCGTACCACAGGCGAAGGCTATAAAGGAATTGTATCCCAGCCGGATCCGGAAAAGAAGCCTGATTTTTTACAGGGACTTTTAGCCATGAGAAAAATGCATATTCGTTGTATGAAGGAATCAGGTCTTACTGCTGCTGACGAAATGCTTTATCCTGAAAACTGGCCTTATATTTCTGATATTCTTTCTTACGTTGCCATCGGTGCCCGTTCCGTAGAGGATCAGCAGCATCGTTTAACGGTAAGTGGTTTTGATGTACCTGCCGGAATGAAGAACCCTACCAGTGGCGACTTTTCCGTTATGCTGAACTCCGTATATGCTGCTCAGCAAAAGCACTCCTTTATTTTCCGTGGAGAAGAGGTGGAAACCTCCGGTAATCCTCTTGCCCATACTGTATTAAGAGGAGCCGTTAATAAATACGGAAGAAGTCTTCCTAACTATCACTATGAAGATTTGAGCCTATTAATGTCCCTCTATGCTGAAAGAGATATTCAAAATCCTGCCTGTATTATCGATGCCAACCATAACAATTCCAACAAACAATATGCACAGCAGGTTCGCATTACTAAAGAGGTAATGCATAGCCGTAAATTAAATCCCGATATCTATAAATTGGTAAAGGGTGTTATGATTGAAAGCTATCTGGTGGAAGGATGCCAGAAAATCGGAGAAGGTATCTATGGCAAGTCCATTACCGATCCCTGTCTTGGCTGGGAAGCTACCAAACAGCTGATTTTTGATATTGCTGAATATGAATAATATAGAAAAATCCCATCTGTAAAGGTGGGATTTTTTATAGAAATACGATGGCCATATTACTATGGATTTTTTAATGAAATAATATGAACAAATTACAATAGGCTTCCGTAATGCTTCCTATTACCAGAAGTACCAACGCCATAAATAGCTTCTGTCTCCTTTCCTTCTTTTTTTGTAAAAAAATATAAGCCTCTTTCTCCTCTTCTCCCTCCTTCAGCTTTTGAACCAATAAAATACTATAAGATAAAAAATAGAAGATTCCATGAGGAAGCACCAACAAGATATATATTCCCATACCGGTAAGTCCATATAAAATTAATAATAATTCCATAGTTGTGCCAATAAAGCCCCCCTGTAATATGGGATAGGAATATAATAAAGGCTTTTTCATTGCTGTAGAAGATAATAGAAGTAATAAGAAAAAGGTGCGCAATTGTCTTCCTAAGGCCAAAATAAATAAAGCTTTCTTATCAATAGTGACATTTTCTAATTTATAAAAAAAATCAGGGGTAAACACCTGAATATCTGTAAGTAATACTTGGGAATTTAAAAAAGCAGCCATAACTCCGCCTCCAAAACCCACCATAAATAAGAATAATAATATCATTGGTATAGGCATTCTTCTAATGATTGACTTCTTCAAATAACTGCTCTTTCTTTGTCCTTATTATAGTATATGCAGCATTGTTCCCTTTGTTTCCATTACTATTTTATATAACTTAAGTTTATACACTAAAAAAGAGAGAAAGCTTTTGCCTTCTCTCTTTATTTTATGCTTCACTATTTCAGTGTTCTTAACTATTTCGCATAATCGACTACACGACTTTCTCTGATCATATTTACCTTAATCTGTCCGGGATATTCCAACTCAGTTTCAATCTGTTTTGCAATATCACGTGCCAGCAGTACCATATCAGCGTCTGTAATCTGTTCCGGAACTACCATTACACGAACCTCTCTACCTGCCTGAATAGCAAAAGATTTTTCTACACCTTTGAAATTGTTTGTTATTTCTTCTAATTGTTTTAATCTACTGGTATATGTTTCCAGTGTTTCTCTTCTTGCGCCCGGACGTGCTGCAGAAATTGCATCTGCTGCATGTACCAGATAAGAAATAAGATGTGTGGGCTCTTTATCACCATGATGAGACTCTACCGCATTAATAACAATAGCGGATTCTTTATACTTATGACACAGCTCTGATCCTAACTGAATATGTGAGCCTTCCATTTCATGGTCTACTGCTTTTCCAATATTGTGGAGTAAACCGGCACGTTTTGCCATACGTACATCTAATCCCATTTCAGCTGCTAAAAGACCTGTTAAATGGGCTACCTCTATAGAATGTTTTAATGCATTCTGTCCATAGCTTGTTCTGAACTTCATTTTTCCTAATAACTTTACAAGTTCCGGATGAATTCCATGAACACCTACGTCCAGTACTGCAGCTTCTCCTTCTTCTTTGATGATGCTCTCAACTTCTCTCTGAGCCTTCTCAACCATTTCTTCAATTCTTGCCGGATGGATACGACCATCCACAATCAATTTTTCTAAAGCGATTCTCGCTACTTCTCTTCTGATTGGATCAAATCCGGAAAGAACTACTGCTTCCGGTGTATCATCAATAATCAAATCTACACCTGTTAATGTTTCAAGAGTTCTAATGTTACGTCCCTCTCTACCAATGATTCTTCCCTTCATTTCATCATTTGGAAGCTGTACTACAGATATAGTACTTTCGGAAACATGATCAGCAGCACATCTTTGAATTGCTTCAATAATGTATTCCTTTGCTTTTTTGTCCGATTCTTCCTTTGCCCTTGTTTCTAATTCTTTGATTAGAATGGCTGTTTCGTGCTTAACATCTTCTTCAACAATTTTCAATAAGTATTCTTTTGCTTGTTCGGAGGTTAATCCTGAGATTCGTTCTAGTTCCTGTACTCGTTCTTCATTCAGTCGGGCAATTTTTTCCTTCTGCTTGCAAAGTTCTTCTTCCTTTGCATTCAGGCTTGCCTCTTTCTTTTCAATAGCCTCTGATTTCTTATCGATATTTTCTTCCTTCTGCTGAATTCTTCGTTCATAACGCTGAACCTCAGCACGACGCTCTTTAATCTCCTTGTCCAACTCATTCTTGGTACGGATGGATTCTTCCTTTACCTCCAGTAAGCCTTCACGCTTCTTGCTTTCTGCAGTTTTAAGAGCTTCATCAATAATCTCTCTTGCCTTATCCTCGGCACTTCCAATGGTACTTGCTGCTGACTTCTTCTGATAAGATGTTGTCATTGCCATTGTCACCGGGATTGCAATGATCAGAGCTACTACTACACTGATTACTGTAATCATGTACAGGAGCACCTCCTTATTAAATTTTCATTGTACGATAATCTAAAATAAGCTTACATTTATCTATGTTCTCTCACTTTAGCAATTTACAACATACTAATTGTATACAAAAACAATACCACTGTCAAGATAAATTTTTGTCAATTTGTATAAATATTCTCTTGCTTTTCACGTAACAGTTCAGCCTTCAGCTTCCTGTTACGAGCAATAATATCTGCACTTATTTTCATCTATCTTACCATAAGACCTGCTTAATCACAGAAGACGAAATACCCTTTCGCATTAAAAAAGCATATAGCTTTTGCTGTTCCTTAGTATCTGTGCTTTCTCTATTATAAGCCCGTTTTTCCAACAGCTTTAATGCCTGTCTTCGCTGCAGTTCCTCTTCCTCCTCTTTATCAGGATAAGCCTCCTGAAGTACAAGATACAAAGCTTCCTTGGAAATCCCCTTTGCTCTCAGCTTTTCTTCTATTATTTTTTTCGATAGCTTATCCTTTCTATAGAAAATATAATCTCTGGCAAAGGCATAATCATCTATATAATGATAGCTCTTCAAATACTCTATAGCTTCATCAATTACCGGAGAGGGGTAAAACCCCTCTCTTAACTTTTCTCTTAGCTTCCACTCCGTATAAGATTTTTTCTGCAATAAGTATAGGGCTCTTTTTTTAGCCCGTTTCGGAAGGATTTCTGTAAGAACTCTCACATAATCCGGTTCTGAAAGTTCCTTGTTTACCTTAAGCTGTAATTCTCTTACTTCTCCCTTATACAGAACAAAGGCC
>JAFYWD010000004.1 GCA_017558205.1 Lachnospiraceae bacterium
GATGTTAATATAATTTTCGTCAGTTCGACAGCATAAGAAATGTCGATAAGCATTATATAACAATTCGGGATGTGGCTCAGGTGGTAGAGCGCTACTTTAGGGAAGTAGAGGTCGCAAGTTCAAGTCTTGTCATTCCGACTGGAGAGTCTGAATCTTTTAAAGATTTAGACTTTTTTTGTTTTCTCTTATGATTCATTTTCTCTTCTTCTCCATTCTTTTTTTCAGCTCAGCTTTTTCATAGGCTACTTTATACTACCACTCTTTTTTTAAAAGGTAATTTCTCAGTCAGAGTTTTCTGAACTGTTGCAATAAAAAGGGAGCCATTGCTCCCGGCCAAACCGGCTATTTGCAATAACTCCCTTTTATTATTTTCTTCATAGTTTTCTCATCAAAGGAGGCTAACTATTTCACACCAACAAACATTTCTTTCGGGGCTATGGTAAATTTAAAGGATACACTTCCTCCGTAATTACTTCCCTTTCCTGTTACCTTAACAACTCCCTTATTTTTTCCTGTTAAAATATTTGTTCCGTATTCTAACTGATATTCTGTAGTCTCAAGCTTTACAAAACCTAAAGCCAGAATATCTTCTTCTTTCGTAATTCCTTTGGCTGCGGAGGCATTATTCTTAGGTGCATAATATACACTTACTTCCGGTGTACACTGATTTCCTGTATAATTAATCTCCGAAATTACTACATACAGATTTTTGCTTGTTAAGCTTTTTGTGTAAATGGGAAGCTCCAGATATATAGGCGCCGATGTTTCATAATTTTTTCCTATGGCTTCCACTTTTACTCTGGGGCAAAGCTCCTTGGAAAGAACGCTGCCACTCAGATAATATTCCTTGTACGCTTTCTGTGTATTATTCTCATAGGTTACACGGTAATCTGTTTTTGTACTAAGAACCTTTCCTTCATCTTTAACGGTAATCACAGGCCTATACTCATAGGCATCTGCTTTTTTATCACTATAAGCCACCGGCTTAATACTGATACTGATTTTATCTCCACTTAAAGAAGCTTTTTTAATTGTGTATGGGATCTCCAGCTTTCCGTTGTAATTTCCTTTTCCCTGGACTACAGCATAAGGTCCGGTAAGTCCATTCTTTTCTGCAGCTTCCTTATTGTTTTTATAGATTAGGGTGTAATCCTTTCCATATACAAGTGCAATTCCTTCTTTGTTGGTAAGAAGAATTTCTTCCACAGGCTTTGCTCCTGATTTTTTATACTCCACAATAATATTTTTTGTGCTCTCTTCCTGCATATCAGCTACGATTGGCTGTGCAGTAATTTTAAAGGTCTTCTTAAAGGAACCCTGGTAGCCGGAGTTTTCCATGGCTGTAAAGGTCACGGTAGCTGTTCCCTTATCAAGATTCTTACTGTAAACTGCCTGATAATCCTTATTGATTTCAAGAGGTGTACTTTCTCCCTGATAGGTAAGGATAAGCTTCTCCTGTTCCACAGGCTTACCACTATAAACCTTATCCTCCAGACCTGTAATACTTACTGTGGATGCCTTAAAGGCTTTTCCCGTTAATTTAAAGGTAACAGACTTACTTCCTACATATTCTCCCTTACCGGTAATTGTCAGAGTAGCTGTTCCTGTTTTACTAACATTCTTGTAAGTAACAGTATAATCTCTTCCTTCCATCAGCTCTGTTTTCCGGTTCTTCACAGTAAGAATTGTATTCTTGTCAGCCGTCTGTCCTAAAATACCATCCTTCGCTTCATAATATACCTTCGCTGTACTGTCATAATATCCCGTAGTTAATTTTCCGCCTAATACCTGATGAAAATGATTAAAATCTATAGACTTCAAATTTTTACCTAAAGTAATTACAGCACTATTTAAAAGTTTGGCTTTTTCTTCTACAAAGATTGTTTTTGTAATTGTTCCGCTATAATTTCCTTTTCCGGTAAGAGTTAAAGTAAACATTCCTTTCATTCCTGCCGGAATCTTACTACCTGCCAAATTCTGTTCGCCCAGAGTCCCCTCTGCCTTAGGAGACAGAGAAAGGGTATAATCCTGTCCTTCTTTTAATGCCTTTTTTACCTTCAGACTCTTAAAGACTGCTTGTTCCTTGGAAGCATTTAGTGTTAAGTGGCTGTTATAGGCTAAGCTTACTCCTGCATTTTCATTACCATCTGCATCTGCAAGCTCTACCGGTAAAATAGTAAAGTTTACCTTAATGGTACCACTATAATTTCCTTTACCTGTAATAATCACAGTGGGAAGTTCTTCCTTAAATTCCTCTCCTACGGCTACAGAATTTACATTAATATTATTCTTGTAGGTAACCTTATAATCCTTATTCAGCTTAAGTAGTGTATTTCCATCATACACCTCCACCTTGGGCTTCAAAGCTGTTCCATTATAAACAAGAGGCACAATTTCACCTACTCTGAATTCTTCCACTGCAGGCTCCTCCGGAATTACCGGTGGATCCACAGGTGGTTCTACCGGCGGTTTTTCCTGAACTCTTACCACCAGCTGTAAATCCTGACGGGCTGAATAATCTGTATTTGCAGGAGTAAAGACAGCAGAATAAGATTGTTCACCTACTTCCGCCATAATTTCTTCGCCATTACTCCAAGTAAAGGTTCCCAGGCTGCTTTCCGAGAATATCACTGTGGATAATTTCTCATCCTGGACCCCTGTAAGACCGGTAGGTTTCTTTACTACTAAAATATTGAATTGCTTTGTTACCTCCTCATAGGTAACATCTACGGAAACTATACCTTCATTTTCCAAGGTAGAAACAGATAACATTTCCCCACTGATAGCAATACTCTGTCCATTGGTAAGGTTTAGCTTTCCTCCTGCCGTGTTAATACTTTCGCCTACAAAATAAGTGGTCTGGGCTGGAGTAGTAAGAGTAAAATCTACCGTTTCCTGTTCTCCATCACCTTCCTGGCCTTGATCTCCGCCGCCTTCCTGGCCTCCGTTATCGCCGCCTTCCTGACCTTGATCTCCGCCACCTTCCTGGCCTTGATCTCCGCCGCCTTCCTGGCCTCCGTTATCGCCGCCTTCCTGACCTTGATCTCCGCCGCCTTCCTGGCCTCCGTTGTCACCGCCTTCTCCGGCTTCCGGCTGATATCCGCAATTCAGCATCAGAGATGTTTTTATAGTTTCAAAGCTGGCCTCTCCCTGGGTTACCAGCTGCAGCTTATTCTGGGCATCAATATAACAGATGACCGGA
>JAFYWD010000034.1 GCA_017558205.1 Lachnospiraceae bacterium
TAAGTTTTGGACATTTCCATAACTACATCAGAGAACATCTGAACGAAACGACGATAGCTGTCATAAGCAAAACGAGGATTTCCCGTTAATTTTGCTAAGCCTTCAACTACTTCGTCATTTAAACCTAAGTTAAGAATGGTATCCATCATACCTGGCATGGAAGCACGGGAACCGGAACGAACTGATACTAACAGGGGATTTTCAACATCACCAAATTTCTTACCAACAACTTCTTCCATTTTTCCGATGTATTCGTAGATCTGATTCATAATTTCCTCATTGATCTGACGTCCATCGTTATAATACTGTGTACAAGCCTCTGTGCTGATTGTAAATCCTTGAGGAACGGGCATTCCGGCATTGGTCATTTCTGCCAGGTTCGCACCTTTTCCACCCAGGACTTCACGCATGTCTTTGTTACCTTCTGTAAAAAGGTATACATATTTTTTGCTCATTGGACTATTCCTCCTATATTTTTAATGATTTCATTATACCAAAAAAATTGTTATAATACTAGGCGAAATACCAAACGAAAGTATAAAAATCACGTAAATATTTTCACTATTTTATTTTTTGTGCCTGTAAAATTGAAAATTTTTTTTATATATTTTATATGAAAAAAATAAAATAAAAATATTTTTAGAAAAATGATAAGAACAGTAATTCATACACCGCTTAATATATAAAAAAATATTGAAGAAATGAAAAAAAGGGGTAAAATGAGAAAAGAATATTAGCTGTTATAGGAGAATCGATAATGGATTTATTTGAATATATGAGAGAAACAAGAAAAGAGAAGGAGGCACCTCTGGCAGCAAGGCTTCGTCCTACCTGTCTGGAGGAGGTAGTAGGGCAGAAGCATATTATTGGAAAGGACAAGCTGCTTTATCGTGCCATTAAAGCAGATAAAATCAGCTCCTTAATTTTTTACGGTCCTCCGGGGACTGGGAAAACAACTTTGGCCAAAGTAATTGCGGGAACCACCAGCTCAGAATTTGTACAGCTGAATGCAACGGTAGCAGGGAAAAAAGATATGGAAGAGGTAATCGGTAATGCGAAGCAGCTTCAGGGAATGTACGGAAAAAGAACCATTCTGTTTATAGATGAGATTCATCGTTTTAATAAAGGGCAGCAGGATTATTTACTTCCCTTTGTAGAGGATGGAACTATTATTCTGATTGGAGCAACTACAGAGAATCCTTATTTTGAAGTAAACGGTGCTTTACTTTCACGGTCAGTGATTTTTGAGCTTAAGCCCCTGGAAAAGGAAGAAATCAGAGAATTGATTGAAAGAGCTGTCTACCATAAAGAAAAAGGAATGGGAGCTTATGAAGCGGTAATAGAGGAGGAAGCAATTGAATTTCTGACGGATCTTTCCGGTGGAGATGCCAGACATGCTCTTAATGCTATAGAATTGGGGATTTTGACTACTCCCCGGTCAGAGGACGGAAAAATTCATATTACCTTGGAGGTGGCCTCTGAATGTATTCAGAAAAGAGTAGTAAAATATGATAAAAAAGGAGATAATCATTACGATACCATCTCTGCCTTTATTAAAAGTATGAGAGGTTCAGATCCGGATGCCGCCTTATTTTATCTGGCAAAAATGCTGTATGCGGGTGAAAGTGTTACCTTTATTGCACGAAGAATTATGATCTGTGCTTCAGAGGATGTGGGAAATGCGGATCCCCAGGCTCTTCAGCTGGCAGTGGCAGCTGCTCAGGCCGTGGAAAAAATCGGGATGCCGGAGGCACAGATTATTTTGGCCCAGGCAGTAACCTATGTGGCTACAGCACCAAAAAGTAATGCAGCGTTAGGAATATTTGAAGCAATGGAAGAAGTTAGAAAAAACGGAAACAGTAAGATCCCGGTACATTTGCAGGATGCCCATTACAAAGGAGCAAAAAATTTAGGGAGGGGAACAGGATATCTTTATGCCCATGATTATAAAAATCATTATGTGAAGCAGCAGTATCTTCCCTACGAATTATCGGGAAAAGAATTTTATCGTCCGGACGGTAACGGATATGAGGCTAAAATAAAAGCTCATATGAAGAAAATAAAAGAAGAAGCAGAAGGGGAGATGCCGTAAGGTATTCCCCTTTTGCTTCTTTTAGAACAGCATTCTGGTCAGAGTGTTATAGACCTCCTGATTTTTTTCGCGCCAATTTTCACAGATAGCATCAGCCATCTGAGGAGTAGGAACGGAAAGCTTTATTTCGATTAAAGTATTTTCCCCCTCCTTGGCAGAAAGAACAGTTTCGTATTCCCCACCGGTGGTTTTATAGTAATTGGAAATGATGGATACCTCATCCCTTAAGTCCAGAGAGTGTTCCTTCAAATAGTCCTTAATTTCAGATTTAATGATATCGCTGATGCGTCCTTCAAAAAATCCCAAAGTATCCTTTCCCTCCGCTGTAATTTTAAACTGGGTCCTGTGAAGGGTAGTGGTGGAGGCAACCAGATTATTTTCCGTTAGCTCTGCCAGAATCTGCTGCAGAGTCATATAATTGGTATAACCCTTATCTAAAATAAATTCGCTGATTTGTGACTGGCTCATGGGAAAGGATACCTTGTCCAGCATGTATAATACAATCAGCTTATATAACATCAATGATTCTTTTGAAGTAATAAAATCCATGTTGTTCACTTTCTGTTATCCGAAGAAAGAATCTTCGGTTATTTTATAGTTCTGTCCCTGATATTCTCCTGTTTCACGAAGTCTCTTATGAAGGGAGTTAAAAAAATCACGTTTATAAAGGCTCCACAGAGGAGCGATTAAAATCTCCTTTGGGCCATCTCCCGTAAGACGATGTACTACGGTTGTGGGAGAGAGATTTTGTAGACATAAAATTAATAAATCCATATATTCTTCACGGGTAAGAACCTGAAATTTACCCTCAGCATATTCCTCGGCTAAATCTGTATTTTTTAATACATGCAATAATTGCAGTTTAATACCGAAAATAGAGAAACGATTCAAATAAGTAATAGTTTCAAGAATCATTTCAGGAGTCTCGTAAGGCAGTCCCAAAATTACGTGCACTACCACCGGCAAATGACGCCGGTTAAGTTCATATACTGCATTTTCAAATACAGAAAGGTCATAGCCTCGCCGGATATATCGGGCAGTAGACTCATGAATGGTCTGTAACCCTAATTCTACCCAGATTTCCTTTTCGGGATACCTGGATTGCAGAGAAGATAAAAGCTCCAGGACGGGTGTGGGAAGACAGTCCGGTCTGGTAGCAATGGAAATGCCCACAATCTGTGGCTGCTTTAAAGCTTCTTCATAAATCTGTTCCAGGTATTCCGGCTTACCATAGGTATTGGTATAGGCCTGAAAGTAGGCAATGAAGAGGTTGCCTGTTTTCTTTTTTCCAAACATTGCCTGACCGGTTTGAAGCTGTGAGGCAACAGAATCCATGGGCTTGACTGCAAAGTCACCACTGCCGCCGCTGCTGCAGAAGATACAGCCACGATGGTCCAGGGTACCGTCTCTGTTGGGGCAGGTCAGCCCGGCATCCAGTGCAATTTTATAAACCTTTCCCTGAAAACGTTTTTTACAGTAGGCATCCAGAGAATAGTAAGGTCGACCCAGCCAAAAATCAGGTATCATCAGGAAATCTCCCCGGAAGGAATATGGTTTTTAACTGCCTGGGCTACTACTTGGGAAAGCCTTGGGTCAAAGGGCTCGGGAAGAATAAAGTCTTCAGCCAGAGTCTCATCCTCTACAAGGGCAGCGATAGCCTCTGCAGCTGCCAGCTTCATTTCTTCGGTAATACGTTGTGCCCGTCCTTCTAAAGCCCCTTTAAAAATTCCGGGGAAGGCAAGAACGTTATTTACCTGATTGGGATAATCACTTCTTCCGGTTCCGATAACAGCAGCATCGCCTGCCTTTGCTTCTTCCGGCATGATCTCTGGAATCGGATTTGCCATGGCAAATACGATAGCCTTGGAATTCATGGAAGTAATCATTTCCTTTGTAACAATTCCGGGGGCAGAAACACCTACAAAAATATCTGCGCCTTTTAAAGCTTCTTTTAAGTCTCCTGTTTTATTTTCAGGATTTGTTATAAGAGCCATTTTTTTCTGCATCCAATTTAAAGAATCAGAATTGGGGTAAAGAATTCCTTCCTTATCACAAAGAAGGAGAGAGGTAAAGCCGTAGGAATGCAGCAGACGGGCAATGGCGATTCCTGCACTGCCGGCTCCGTTAATTACCACCTTACATTCCTCTTTTTCTTTTTTAACAATTTTTAAAGCGTTAATAATTCCCGCAAGGACCACAATGGCCGTACCGTGCTGGTCGTCATGGAAGACAGGAATAGATAAAGCCTCCTGTAAACGTTCCTCAATTTCAAAGCAGCGGGGTGCGCTGATATCCTCCAGATTAATACCACCGAAGGCAGGTGCCAGGGCAATTACGCTACGAATGATTTCCACGGTATCCTGGGTATCAAGACAAATGGGCACAGCATTTACATTGCCAAACTCTTTAAATAAAACAGCCTTTCCTTCCATAACGGGTAATGCTGCCAAAGGACCAATATTACCAAGTCCCAGCACAGCACTGCCGTCACTGACTACGGCTACGGTATTGGCCTTCATTGTATAGGTGTAAGCCTTTTGAGGATCTGCAGCAATATGTCTGCAGGGTTCTGCCACACCGGGGGTATAAGCAAGGCTCAGGTCTTCTCTGGAATTAACCGGAGCCTTGGAGGTGATTTCAAGCTTCCCATTCCAAGCTTCATGGAGAGCCAGGGCTTTTTCATTCAGTGTCATAATAATGCTCCCTTCTATTTTTGGTCTTATCATACTTTTTTGCTATATTTATTATAATTATAAAGGTACTAAACAGTTATATTTTACCTTAAAAAAATATGATACAATATTTAATTTTTCTTAGCAAGCACTTTCTATTTTAGAAAAACTAGTGTATAATGGCTAAAATAAATATGTTCTATAAAGTCTAAATCAATTTATAAATGTATGAAATCAAGTCACAAAAATACCCATTTTTAACTATTTTTTAATAAGCTAATAAAAAAACAGGGATAGAATATTGCCGGTATTTTTATTGTTATCCGCGGATAACTTAACAGGAGAAGAGTATGAGAGAAAAATATGAATCAATAGGAATCGGGGATTTAAAGGCCATTGCCAAATCCCGAGGTATTAAGGGAACCTCCCAGATGAAAAAAATGGAGGTTGTAGAGGCCATGCTGGAATTAGATGCCAGAGAAGCAGATGAAAAGAAGGAAGATGCGCAGGTGGTTAAAAATGTGCAGGAAAAAGAAACAGAAGAAAGAACAGTGACTGTACAAAGAGAAACAAAGGTTCGGGAGAGTGAGTTTCCCGGAGATTTGGATAGCGGAATCACTGCCAGTGGTATTTTAGAGGTGATGCCGGATGGTTATGGATTTATTCGCTGTGCCAATTATCTTCCGGGAGAAAACGATGTCTATGTGGCACCCAGCCAGATTCGTCGTTTCAATATGAAAACAGGTGATATTGTAACCGGGAATACAAGAATTAAAACCCAGGGAGAAAAATTCAGTGCATTATTATATGTAAAGAATATTAACGGATACCTGCCGGATGTAGCTGCCAAAAGGGGAAATTTTGAAGATATGACGCCTATTTTTCCTGATGAGAGGCTTCGTTTGGAAACACCGGAGGCTTCCGTAGCTATGAGAATCATGGATCTGATAAGTCCTATCGGGAAAGGGCAGAGAGGTATGATCGTTTCTCCGCCAAAAGCAGGAAAAACTACTTTATTAAAGGAAGTGGCCAAGTCTATTAAGAAAAACAGTCCGTCCACCCATTTGATCATTCTTCTGATTGATGAGCGCCCGGAGGAAGTAACAGATATTAAGGAGGCAATTGAAGGTCCTAATGTAGAAGTGATTTATTCTACCTTTGACGAATTGCCGGAGCACCATAAAAGAGTATCGGAAATGGTAATGGAGAGAGCAAAGCGTTTGGTGGAGCATAAACAGGATGTATGTGTTTTGTTGGATAGTATTACCCGTCTTACACGTGCCTACAATCTGACAGTCCCCCCCAGTGGACGAACCTTATCAGGTGGTTTGGATCCTGCTTCACTTCACATGCCAAAACGTTTTTTTGGTGCTGCAAGAAATATGAGAGAAGGCGGGAGTCTGACAATTCTGGCCACCGCCTTAGTGAATACAGGAAGTAAAATGGATGATGTTGTCTATGAGGAGTTTAAAGGAACCGGTAATATGGAAATGGTTCTGGACAGAAAGGTGGCAGAAAAGAGAGTATTCCCTGCCATAGATATTCCTCAGTCAGGCACAAGAAGAGAAGATTTACTGCTTTCCAATGAAGAAATGGAAGCTATTAATCATATCAGACGTGCCTTTAATGGGCTGAAATCTGAAGAGGCTGTGGATAAAGTAGTAGATTTATTCAAGAAAACGAAAAATAACCGTGAATTTGTAGAAATGGTGAAAAAAACCAAATTTTTATAAAGAGATTCTCAAAAAATACTTGCTAAGCCTTCGATGCTATGCTACAATATAAAAGCTGTTTATAGGATAAACAGTGAGGATGAGAACAATTACAGTGGACCGATGGTTCACTTTAAACAAGCACCTGCTGAGCAGGATTATTGAAATTAAAGAGGTGAAGAAATGAGAGAAGGAATCCATCCTGATTACCATCAGGCAACTGTAACTTGTAACTGCGGCAACACATTTGTAACAGGTTCTACTAAGAAATCTATCCACGTGGAAGTATGTTCCAAATGTCATTCTTTCTACACAGGCCAGCAGAAAACAGCAAGAGCTGACGGACGTATTGATAAGTTCAATAAGAAATACGGAGTTAAATAAGTTTTGCAAGAGAAAGGTTGAGGTGGAAATCTCAACCTTATTTTGTTGCAATACATCTGCAAAAAATGGTCTTAGGTAAGTAGATAACAGCTCATCCATAACAAGTATTTAATTGTTTTGCAGGTGTTAGAAGGAGATTGTAGATGAGAAAAAAGAAATGTCATCGTTCCTGTGGAATTGGCGGACAGGCGGTTCTGGAAGGAGTTATGATGAAAAACAAGGATGTTTACGCAATTACCGTCCGCAAGCCTGACGGGGAATTGGTTGTAGACACAGAGGAATATCACGGTGTCTGGCATGGACATGGGATAAAAAAGCTTCCCTTTATCCGCGGGATTTTTAATTTTTTAGATTCTCTGATTCTGGGAAGCAGAGTGTTAACCTATTCTGCCAACTTTTTAGAGGATCCGTCAATGAAAGAGACCGTTTCTGATAAAATGGTGAAAAAGCTGTTTAAGGAAAATGCGGAAAAAGTGGTAAGTGCAGTTACTATTACCTTATCTATTATTTTGGCAATTGGGATATTTATGGTGCTTCCTTATTTTCTCAGCGGTTTATTGGAAAGCTATGTAAGAAGTACCCGTGTACTGGCACTTTTTGAAGGAGTAATCCGTCTGGTTATTTTCCTTCTTTATGTGGTTATTATTTCTGCTCTGGAGGATATTAAAAGAGTTTATATGTATCACGGGGCAGAACATAAATGTATTAACTGTATTGAAAAGGGACGCCCCTTTACAGTAAAAAATGTAATGAGAAGCAGCAGGCTGCATACTCGGTGCGGTACCAGCTTTATGCTCTTTGTAATGTTTGTAAGTATTATTTTATTTATGTTTATTAAAGTAGAGGGACCTTTGGCGAGAGTAGGAATCCGTATACTTTTAGTTCCGGTAATTGCAGGAATTTCCTATGAATTAATCAGGTTTGCAGGAAATCATGGAAATAATTTTTTTGTAAAGCTGTTATCGGCTCCAGGTATGTGGCTTCAGACAATGACGACCAAGGAGCCTACGGAAGATATGGTAGAGGTTGCCATGAAATCAGTGGAAGCAGTATTTGATTGGAGAGAGTATTACAAAGAGGAATTCGGTTATGAGGTAACCGAAGAGTGGATGCAGGAAGAAAGCCATGAATAGGCCCAAAGAATACAAGAAGCTCTATCTCTGGGGAAAGGAAGAATTAAAAGCGGCAGGTGTACCGGAGCCTGATATTGATGCCAGGTATTTACTGGAAGCTGTGTGTGGCACCAACAGGAATACTTTGCTGGCAGATCCGGGCCGTAAAATCAGTCCTTGCGAAGAAGAAAAATATCAGGAATATATTGCCACCAGAAAAAAAAGAATTCCCCTACAGCATATTTTAGGGGTTCAGGAATTTATGGGACTGGAATTTGTGGTAAATGAAAATGTGCTGATACCCAGACAGGATACAGAATGTCTGGTAGAAGAGGTTTTGCGTTTTCTTCAGGACGGTAGTAAGATTTTAGACGTCTGTACCGGTTCCGGCTGTATTCTTTTAAGTCTTTTACATTTTTCTAATTATTGTAAGGGTGTGGGAATAGATATTTCAAAAGAAGCACTTACGGTAGCAAAAGAAAATGGTGAGAGAATCCGCGCCCTACCTCATCCAAATGACTGGGAAGAGGATACGGTTACTTTTTTAGAATCGGATTTATTTGAAAGTCTGACAGAGAAGGATTTTGATTATATTGTTTCTAATCCGCCATATATTGCCAGTAGTGTGATTCCTGAGTTAATGGAAGAGGTTCGGCTTCATGAACCCATACTTGCTTTAGACGGAAAAGAGGATGGTCTTCATTTTTATCGAAGGATTATTTTAAACAGTAGGGATTACCTGAAAAAGGAAGGCATGCTGTTTTTTGAAATAGGCTATGATCAGGGAAAGGCAGTCAGGCAGCTGATGGAAGAGGCAGGCTATGCAGAGATAACGGTAGTAAAAGATTTGGCAGGATTGGACAGGGTAGTATACGGCATAAGAAAATAAGCTTGGCTGATTTTGTCCGGTAATAAGAAAGGAAAAAGAAATGTTTGATAAATTAGAGGATTTACTTATTCGCTACGAAGAAATTATGAGTGAATTGCATGAGCCTACCGTAGCAAATAATCAGGAACGTTTTCGTAAGCTGATGAAAGAACAGAGTGATTTAACTCCTATTGTTGAAGCTTTTACTGAATATAAAAAGAGAAAGCAGGATATTGAAGATAGTATTTCCATGTTAGAGATGGAAAGTGATGAAGATATGCGTGAAATGCTGAAGGAAGAATTAAATGAAGCAAAGCACAGGGTAGAGGAGTTGGAAGGTGAAATGAAGATTCTTTTACTTCCCAAGGACCCTAATGATGAGAAGAATGTAATTGTGGAAATTCGTGCCGGTGCCGGCGGAGATGAGGCAGCACTTTTTGCAGCAGAAATTTATCGTATGTATGTACACTATGCAGAAGGAAGACGCTGGAAGGTAGAAACCATGGAGGTGGAAGAAATCGGAATCGGCGGAATGAAGAGTGTAACCTTTATGATTTCCGGAAACGGTGCTTATTCCGTTATGAAATATGAGTCCGGCGTACATCGTGTACAAAGGGTACCGGAAACAGAATCCGGCGGACGTATTCATACTTCTACCATCAGCGTGGCAGTGATGCCGGAGGTAGATGAGGATATTGATATTAAGATTGAAGATAAGGATATTCGTATTGATGTAATGCGTGCCTCCGGTAATGGTGGACAGTGTGTAAATACTACGGACTCTGCTGTGCGTCTGACTCATTATCCTACAGGAATTGTGGTATATTCCCAGACAGAAAAATCACAGCTTCAGAATAAGGCTAAGGCCTTTGCTCTTTTAAAGGCGAAGCTGTATGATATTGAGCAGCAGCAGCGTCATGATGCGGAAGCGGAGCTTCGCAGAAGCCAGATTGGTACAGGAGACCGTTCCGAAAAAATCCGTACCTATAACTTCCCGCAGGGACGTGTCACAGATCACAGAATCAATCTTACTTTATATAAGTTGGATAAGATTATGAATGGTGACATTCAGGATATTCTGGATGCCTGTATTGCAGCGGACCAGGCTGCGAAGTTGGCGAAGATGAATGAGAACTAGGTCAGAGAGTGAATTTAGTGGGTTTAGTTGGTACAATGAATATATGATATGAAAAAAGTAAGATGTCTTACCTTGATCGAAAGTGGTTAAGGTAGGGCATTTTTTGTAAAGAATTTTCGCTCTAAATATATGCATGTCTGATGCAAAATATTAAAATAAAAGAAATTATCTATGAAGAGAAAAATGAGAGTACAGCACCTCCGTAAATGATTATCGGATTTTGAAAATAGTGTAAAACTTCAAGATTTCTTTATTTTGTAGACAAATTCTCTGATTTGTAGATTGAATTGTTTATAATAGAGTTGTTTAATCAGAGTATGAATTGCGCATTCATGATGACTATTTGAAGAGGAGAAGATTACTATGACAGAAACAAAAAACTTAGGGCTATTCTTGCAGGAACTTCGAAAAGGCAGGGGGGGTACACA
>JAFYWD010000035.1 GCA_017558205.1 Lachnospiraceae bacterium
CACAGAAGATACACTTTCCTTCATCCCTTTCCCGGATGCGTTTCTTCGTTTTCTGGTCAAACTACAACATTCGTGTGTATTTATGTGGTTTCTTTGCCATCTACTTTCTCCCTTGTAAACAATTCATGTACACCCTCCATCAGTTCCTTTTCTTCCTCTTCCAGATAAAAGCCGTAATTTCCCAGTATGTCTGCTGTCCTGTTCCATTTATCTGCAATCTCTTTTTTATATATGCACTTCCAGTCATAAATCTCATATTCTGACTTTAACTCGTCCCACAAGACTATTAACATCTGTTTGGTCATTTCCATTCCCATGAAGTCTTTTACTATCTCTTCTCTTTTTGCAGTTTCGACTTCATACTGATGTTTTCCCGTTATAAATTCAACAGAGCTTTGGCAGCTTATGTAGGATCCACAATAAAGCAATAACTCCCATAGTTGCCCTCTCAACTCTTCCTTAGCCGGCTCAATCTTTCCTTCCACAATCCCCATAATCATCTCTTTCATTCTTTCATGAAGTTGCTTTACCATAGCCTTAATCTGTTTCTTTCGTCTATCTCGGTCTTTTCTCTCCTGCTCTTCTCTGGAAAGCTTCTCTACCTTCTTTCCTTTTGCCAGCCGGATAATACAAAATCTTGTACTGTACTGGAAATAATAAAACGGTCTCTTTGCATCTTCTTTTGGTAATTTTATCTCTATTTCCTTTGTAAGTTCTTCATCCAGACTGATTTCCCTTACTGTCTCCCACTTACCGCTCCATCTTTCATTTTCTGCTGCCTTTGGAGCTTTCATTATTCCCATCCTTTTCACAGTCTCTTCCAGCTCCCTGAAGTTCTTCTCCCGCCTCACACGGTTTATTTCCTGGTTAATCCTCCAGTTCATGTCATTGGCGCTGTTGGCTTCCTTTAAAATTCTATTCCTTGTCTCAACATCTTTTATTTTCTCCAAGGCATAAAGATGTTTTAATGTCAGCTGAAAGTTATCATCCTTTTCTTTTTTCATTAGTTCCTGCTGATTTAGCTTTGCAATGTTCAGACGGTGTTTTATGGTTTGTCTGCTGAATCCCGTCTTTTCTGCAATCTGTTCCTCCGTGTCTCCCAGGTCAAGCATCATCTGAAAACCGTTAGCCTGTTCCCAAATGGTCAGATCATTCCTCTGCATGTTTTCTTCCAGCATGATTGCTACCTGTTCCTTTTTGGATATTTTGCTGACAATCCGGCAGGGTACTTCATGAAGTCCTGCTGCCTTAGCTGCTGCCAGTCTCCTATGACCGATCAGCACTACAAAATCTTCCTTTAGCATAGCTGCATTGGCAGAGCACTGTTCTTCCGGTTCCTTTTCCAATGCTTCCAAGGGAATAACGGTAAGATTCTGCATAATCCCATTCTTGGCCACACTCTCCACCATTTCCTCTATATCTCTGATTTCCTTCCTTGGGTTGTCCGGATGCTCCCGGAGCTTGTCCACTGCTATTTTTATGGCAATTCCCATATCTTTCATCTTCTACACATCCTTCCTCTTTTCCACATTTTCCACATGTTCCCTGTTCATTTCTTTTTCCAGCATTCCTTTCATGTATATTTTCCGGTAACTATGATCTGCTGCCGTCAGGGTTACCACATGCATGCCCAGATATTCCCTGATCTCTTTCCATAGC
>JAFYWD010000036.1 GCA_017558205.1 Lachnospiraceae bacterium
AATTATTAATAGTGTGGCAGAGGATGCCGGAATTCCCATTATTGCCGGAGAAGAAGGAATCTGTCGCGGAAGCGGTATTGCAACTCTTTCCATTGATTACTACAGCATTGGCTACAGAGCCGGAGAAATGGCAGTGGAAATTTTAGCTGAAGCTGCAGATCCTGCCACTATGGAAATTGATTTTGCCAAGGATCTGACGAAAAAAGCCATGGCAAGCCGATGCGATGCCTTAGGTATTGTAATACCGGAAGATTATGAATTAATAGAAGAATAAAAGCGAGAGAAAAATAAGGGGGCATCCGATAGCAGTAGTTAGCGGATGCCGTCTGTGGGATTAGAAGCAAAGGAAAGGAGCTAACATGATTGGATTTTTAAATGCATTGCCGGGAGCCGCGGCCCAGGGAATTATGTGGGGAATTATGGCCATCGGAGTGTATATCACCTATAAAATATTAGATGTGGCAGACTTAACGGTAGACGGAAGCTTTGCCACAGGAGCTGCCGTATTGGTAGTAAGTATGACATCCGGTCTCAGTCTTCCGCTTTCCATGGTATTAGCCTTTGGAGCAGGAAGTCTTACAGGACTTGCTACCGGCTTATTACATACGAAGCTGGGAATTCCCTTTATTCTGGCAGGAATTCTTACACAGCTGGGTCTCTATTCCGTAAATTTGGGGATTTTGGGTAAGGCCAATATGACCCTGTCTAACAGAAATTACCAGCTTCTTGTAAACAGAAAGGATGTCTATTCCTCTCTGATAATCAGTATTATATTTGCGGCAGTTATTATCGGAATACTTTATTGGTTTTTCGGTACCTCCATGGGGCATGCTTTAAGAGCCACCGGCTGTAATCTTGCTATGGCCAGAGCCAACGGAATCAATACCAATACAAGTCAGGTAATTGCCATTATCATTTCCAACGGTTTAGTTGCCTTATCAGGAGCTTTAACAGCCCAGTGGCAGGGAAGTGCCGACGTGGGAATGGGACGAGGTGCCATTGTAATCGGTCTGGCAGCAGTAATTATCGGTGAGGTAATTTTCGGAAAAGTATTTAAGAATTTTGCCCTTCGTTTAGCAGGAGTAATCTTAGGTGGTGTAATATATTATGTGGTAATTACGGTAGTATTAAATCTGGGATTTGATGCCAACTACCTGAAATTATTATCTGCCTCAGTGGTAGCTGTTTTCCTGGCAATTCCTTATTGGAAAAAAAGCTGGCAGGAAACAAGAGTGAAGGAAATTAAGGAGGTCGAGGAAAATGCTGCAGATTAAAAATGTGTATAAAACCTTTAATCCGGGTACCATTAATGAGAAAAAGGCATTAAGAAATCTGAACCTTACCTTGGAAGATGGAGATTTTGTTACGGTAATCGGAGGTAACGGAGCCGGAAAATCAACCATGCTGAATATGATTGCCGGAGTTTTCCCACCGGATGCAGGCAAAATTCTGATTGATGATATTGATGTGACAAGATTACCTGAGCATAAGCGTGCCGCATATTTGGGAAGAGTTTTTCAGGATCCTATGATGGGGACGGCAGCAGATATGTGGATTGAAGAAAATATGGCCCTGGCAGCCGGCAGAGGAGAAAAAAGAGGACTTCACTGGGCTATTAAAAATAAACAGAGAGAAGAATTTAAGGAGCTGTTAAAGGAGCTGGATCTGGGACTGGAAAACAGATTATCTACCAAGGTAGGTTTACTGTCCGGAGGACAAAGACAGGCGCTGACACTGTTAATGGCAACCATGAAGCGCCCCAAGCTGTTGCTTCTTGATGAGCATACGGCAGCTCTGGATCCCAAAACAGCAGCCAAGGTTCTGGAATTATCAGAAAAGCTGATTCGTGAGGAAGGCTTAACTGCATTGATGATTACCCATAATATGAAGGATGCCATTCATTACGGAAATCGTTTAATTATGATGAATGAGGGACAAATTATTCTGGATATCAAAGGTGAGGAAAAGAAAAAACTTACAGTGGAAGATCTTCTTCGGGCCTTTACCAGGTTAAGCGGTAATGAATTTGTAAATGACAGGGCATTACTGGCAAAATAAAAAAGAAAAAAATCGTTAAGAGGCTGATTTTAGCCTCTTTTTTTTCTTATTTTTTATAACATTTTCTGATTTTTCTGAAGGGAACACTGTTAGGATGGTAATTGAACCGGAATCTATGCTATACTGTTAACAGTACTTCTTCTTTTAGGAAAAAGAGGGAATGATTTAGGAGGATAAAGTAATGACTTACGAAGCAATTGTTGAAAAAATGAGAGAGATTATTAAAGAAAAGGATGTATCAGGAATTCAGGAGCATTTAGCTTACCAGTTCAATATTACAGGAGAGGGAGAAGGAATTTTTTATTTGGAAGTATCAGAGGGAAAGGTTCATGTAGAGCCCTATGAATACTATGACCGCCATGTGATTTTTACCTGTGATGCAGACAGCCTGTTTAAGATTATTCAGGGGAAGCTGGATCCCATTAAGGCAGTAGAGGAACAAAAGCTGATGTTTGAAGGAGATATTGAAAAGGCCTTAAGATTGCAGGCATTTATTTAAAATGCTTAGAAAATATAAGGTACCAGGAAGCTGAAGGCTGAACTGTTACAAGATCAGAGCTGCCGGGAGCGAAAGCTTTCCGTCGGAATTACCCGAAAGGAATGAAAAGGGAAAATGGGATTAGAAAAAGTATTGGCGGCCGGGGGGACAGCAACAGTACTCACGGCCGCAGGAATCTATGGGATTGCCCGGTATTTTTTTAACAGAACCATGATTCGTTCTAATGCGAAAAGAGAAAAAACCAAGGAAATGGCAGGTACCGATTGGGATGCTTATATTCCGAAAATCCGTCAGGCCAAGGAAAGACTGCAGCAGTTTTTCCATAAGGAGATTACTATTTTTTCAGAGGATGGTCTGAAGCTGCAGGGAACCTATTTTCCGCTGGAGGGTTCAAAGAAGACAGTAATCTGTTTTCATGGCTACACCAGTGAAGGGCTGAATGATTATTCCACCCTGGCTTTATTTTACAGAGAGCATGGGTTTAACCTTATGATTGTGGACGAAAGAGCCCATGGTAAAAGTGAGGGAACTTATATCGGCTTTGGGTGCCTGGATCGTAAGGATGCCTTGTTATGGATACAGGAAATGGTACGTATGGGAGGAGAAGACTGTGAGATTCTACTGCATGGGGATTCCATGGGAGGAGCCACCGTTCTCATGGCCTCAGGTCTTAACCTTCCTCATCAGGTAAAGGCAATTGTTTCCGATTGTGCTTTTACCAGTGCCTGGGAGGTCTTTGCCAGTGTATTGAAAGCTAGGTATCATCTTCCTGCTTTTCCCATTTTGCATGCGGCAAATGAAATGGTAATCAAAAAAGCAGGATATAGCTTAAAAGAATGTAACGCAAAAACAGAGGTGGCAAAAACAAAGATTCCCATCCTTTTTTTACATGGAGAGGCAGACAGCTTTGTGCCCTGTAGTATGGCACATGAGCTATATCAGGCCTGTGTCTCTGAAAAAAAATTAGTATTGATAGAGGGAGCAGGTCATGTGGAATCCTGCTATCGGGATTCTCAGTTGTTTGAAGGCTCTGTCAGGGAGTTTATTTTTCCCTTTTTTAGCCAATAGAATATCAGGTAATAGGTAATAAAGGTAGCTAAGGTAACAGTTCAGCTATGACCAATCACAATGCTGATTGGTCATGTGAGCAAGAGTAAAAATAGGGCTGTTACCTGTATAGTTATCAAAGAAAGAGAAAGGATAAAAATGAAAAATCAGATGAAAAGAAAAGAGTTTCCGTTAACATCGGCACAAAAGCTGCACTATTACAGCATGATGTATTGTCCGAAGAAGCAGGTGCTGAATATCGGATCCGGGATGACAATTCAGGTAGATCTGGAAAGAGAATTATTAAAAAGCTGCATTGAAGAAGCTGTTATGCGTCAGGAATCTTTACGTGTGCAGTTTGGTGAGGATAAAAAAGGAAATGTATTCCAATATGTATGTGATACGGTAGCACCTGTTGAGCATTTTGATTTCCGTCATTGGAAGGAGGAGCATGCTCATGAAAAAATGACAGAGTGGACAAGCACACCCTTTGAATTGTATCACAGTCCCATGTATCAGATTGTAATGATTCAGATGCCGGATAATTATAACGGATTATTTGTAAAAGTGAATCATCTGGTAATGGATGCCCAATCCCTGATTGTATTTTTTAAGGATATTATTGAGTTATACAGCAGCAGAGTCTATGATAATGTGCCGGCGCCTAAGGAAATGTCCTCTTATCTGGCACAGCTGGAAAAGGATCTGGCCTATGAGGCAGGAAATAAAGCCAGTGTAAGAGACCGGGAGTTTTTTGAAAAGCTTATTACAGAGTCTGAGCCGATTTTTACGGATATTTATGGAAAAGGTAAGCTATTGGCAGAAAGAAAAAGGACCGGGAATCCTAAGCAGAGAGCCTGTATCAATACCTCTGATAATGTGGATGCCAACCTGGTAAATTTCCGCCTGGAACCGGAGCCTACAAGGCGTATGCTGGAATTTTGTGAAAAGCATCATGTTTCCATGACCTGTCTGTTATTAATGGGATTAAGAACTTATTTGCAAAAGGAGAATGAAGAGGATGATATTTCCCTTTCTACCACCATTGCGAGAAGAGCCACCTTGTTAGAAAAAAAATGTGGGGGAACAAGAATTCACAGCTTCCCTTTTAGAACTATTGTATCCAGAGAGGATAGCTTTTTGGAAGGAATTTTTAAAATTCGTGATAAACAGAATCAATATTTCCGTCATGCCGGCTATAGTCCTTCCGAATATTATGCTTTTAGAAGAAATCATTATCAGCTGGAGCCGGGACAAACCTATGAGGGTCTGGCTCTTACCTATCAGCCCCTGACCATGAAGTATGAGGGTCCGGGTCTGGAGGAGCTGGGAGATATCGATTATAAGGTAAGACGCTATACCAACGGTGCCTGTGCTCATACCTTATATCTGACTGTAGGTCATACACCGGATGGAGGTCTGGATTTTTGCTTTGAGCACCAGACTGGGGTAGTAACCTATGAAAAATTACAGGAAGTATATTACTATCTTTGCCGGATAATTTTCCATGGTATAGAGAATCCGGAAAGAACGGTAGGAGAAGTAATTAACTGGTCATAAGAGTGGTATTTTAAAAATATAATTACAAAACCGGAGATGGAAGGAGAGAATAAAAATGTTTGAAGAATTAAAAGAAATTATTTGTCAGTATGTGGAAGTAGACGAGGATAAGATTACAGAGGACTCCCGTTTTATGGAGGATCTGGGCTTTAACTCCTTTGACTTTATGAGTCTGGTAGGAGAAGTAGAAGAACGTTATGATATTGAAGTTGAAGAAAGAGACGTAGTTCAGATTAAGACAATTAAAGATGCCGTAGATTACATTACTTCCTTAATCGAAGAATAAATATGGAGGGAAGGGATATTTCTATGTAACAGAAAGTCGAAGGGTGAACTGTTACATTTCCACAAAAAGAAAAGGAGAAAACATGGAAATTAAAACACTGAAAGATATTGTATACAGCAGTGCTTCAAAATATGGGCAGGCAACGGCCTACCGTTATAAAGTAAAAAAAGAACTGGTAGATAAAAGCTTTTTACAGGTAAAAAATGATGCCATGGCAATCAGCCGGATGGTGGAGGCTCTGGAGCTTAAGGG
>JAFYWD010000037.1 GCA_017558205.1 Lachnospiraceae bacterium
GCACAGCCTACTGTAGTGGAACAGACCACAGCGGCAAAGCCAACAGTCGGAAGCTTCAAATTTACCCTGGCCAGCCATATTGAAGAGTCTGAGCTGCAGACAAGACTCAATGGTCTGATGGAAGAAATTACCATGCAGGGAGAACGTCTCAAGAAAAAAAGAGATATTCGTGATATGAAGAGATACCGTGGGCTGATTAAGGAATTTATGAATGAAATCATTAACCGGTCCCACGAATTTTCCAGAGAAAACTTCCTGGACAGAAGAGGACGTCACCGGGTATACGGTATTGTACGACTGATTGACGAGAAGCTGGATGAACTGGCCCAGGAGCTGGTAAAGGACGAAAAGGATAATTTGGCAATTCTTGCTAAGATAGGGGAGATCAGAGGGTTGCTTCTAGATATTTTTACGTAGGGGGAAATATGGCAGGTTTTCAGGATATCATTGGACAGGAACATATTAAGGAACATTTACTTCATGCAATTGAACAAAAGAAGGTATCTCACGCCTATATGATACAGGGTGAGCTAGGAGCCGGAAAAGAATTTATTGCCAAGGTATTTGCACAGCTGCTTCAATGTGAAGTACAGGGTGAAAAAGCGTGTGAAACCTGCAGATCCTGCAAACAGATGCATAATAAAAATCATCCGGATGTTATCTGGGTAAGCCATGAAAAGCCAAATACCATCGGTGTAGATGACATTCGTCAGCAAATTAACCGGGATGTGGATATTAAGCCCTACTACGGACCAAAAAAGATTTATATTATTCCGGAATGTGAAAAAATGACTGTACAGGCACAGAATGCTCTTTTAAAAACCTTAGAAGAGCCACCGGCCTATGCTTTGATATTATTACTTACTACTAATGCAGATCTAATGCTTCCTACTATCCTCAGCAGATGCGTAGTGCTTAGAATGCGCCCCGTAAAGGACAGACAGATAGAAGAATTTTTAATGAATAATTTACAGATTCCTGATTACAAGGCTAAGGTTTGTGCAGCCTTTGCCAGAGGTAATATGGGAAAAGCCAAGTCCCTGGCAGGCAGTGAAGATTTTGAAAATATTAAGGAAGAAGCAGTTTCCTTATTAAAATATATAAATGATATGGAAATATCAGAAATTGTGGCGGCCATCAAAAAGATTAGCGAGTATAAATTTGATATCAGCAACTATCTTGATATTATGATGGTATGGTTCCGGGATATCCTGTTATTTAAAGCCACAAAGGACCCCAATGCCCTGATTTTCAGTGAGGAAATCAGAGCAATTAAAAAGAGTGCTGACAGAAGCTCTTATGAAGGAATAGAAAATATTCTTGAGGCTTTGGAAAAGTCTCAGCAAAGATTAAATGCCAATGTAAATTTTGATCTTACCATGGAGCTTTTATTTTTAACCATAAAGGAGAATTCATGATAAAGGTAATCGGAGTTAGATTTCGCAGAGCGGGAAAAATTTATTTTTTTGATCCCATGGATTTTAATGTAAAAAGAGGAGACCACGTAATTGTGGAAACTGCCAGAGGGGTAGAATACGGAACTGTTGTAAGTCCTCCTAAGGAAATAGAGGATGGTCAGGTAATTCAGCCCTTAAAGCAGGTGCTCAGAGTGGCCAATGAAAAGGATGATGAGCAGGAAAAAACCAACAGGGCAAAGGAGCGGGAAGCCTACCGTGTCTGCCTGGAAAAAATCAGAAAGCATAATCTGGATATGAAGCTGATTGATGCAGAGTATACCTTTGATAATAACAAGGTATTATTTTACTTTACTGCTGACGGAAGAATCGATTTTCGTGAGCTGGTAAAGGATCTGGCTTCTGTTTTTAAAACAAGAATAGAGCTTCGACAAATCGGAGTAAGAGATGAGACCAAGATTCTGGGAGGAATCGGAAGCTGTGGCAGACCCTTATGCTGTCATACTCATTTATCTGAATTTCTGCCTGTCTCCATTAAGATGGCAAAGGAACAGAATCTGTCGTTAAATCCTACAAAAATCAGTGGTGTTTGCGGCAGACTGATGTGCTGCTTAAAGCATGAAGAGGAAACCTATGAAGAACTGAATAAGCAGCTTCCTAATGTAGGAGATCTGGTGAACTGCCCTGAAGGTGTTAAGGGAGAGGTTCACAGCGTTAATGTGCTCCGCCAGCTGGTTAAGGTGGTAGTAGAAGAAAATGATGAAAAAGAAATCAGAGAATATCCGGCCAGCCAGATCCGCTTTAAACGTAAATTTAAGAAGGATAAGCATGATTTTCATGATAAAGAGCTTCAGAAGCTGGAAAAGCTGGAGAAGCAGGAAAACAAATCTAAGCTGGATAATAACTAGGAAAGAAATTTTTGTTTATCAATAGGTATGAAAAAGTAAATTCAGAGATAAAGATGAAGATAGAAATTAAACCACAGGAAAGAATTGACGAGTTAGGAAGAAACGGTTATCGGATCCTTCAGGATCCGGACCGTTTTTGTTTTGGAATGGATGCCGTACTGCTTTCAGATTTTGCTACAGTAAAGGAAGGTGCCAGAGTTATTGATTTTTGCACGGGAACAGGAATTATTCCTATTCTGATGGAGGCCAGAACAAAGGCTGCCTCCTTTGAGGCCCTGGAAATTCAGGAAGAAAGTGCTGATATGGCAAGAAGAAGTGTGCAGATGAATCAGCTGGAGGATAAAATAAAAATTATTACCGGTGATGTAACAAGGTCTTCCGAATATTTTGTCAAGGGCTCTTATGATGCCGTTACCTGTAATCCCCCCTATATGATTGGACAGCACGGTCTGGTAAATCCGGAAAGTCCCAAGGCAATTGCAAGGCATGAAATCCTATGCACCCTGGAGGATGTGATACGGGAGGCAGCAGGACTGCTAAAGCAGCAGGGCAGCTTTTATCTGGTACACAGACCCTTTCGCCTGGCAGAAATTATGAATCTATGTACCAAATATAAAATGGAACCAAAGCGTATGAGAATGGTTCACCCCTATATAAATAAAGAGCCCAATATGGTACTGCTTCAGGCAGTAAAGGGAGGAAAGCCTCGCCTGTCGGTAGAAGCCCCCTTAATTGTCTATGAAAGCCCCGGTGTATACACTGAGGAAATCTATGAAATTTATGGAATGGAAAAGAAGGAAAATAACAAGGTGTAAGGTCTTAATAATTTAATAAGACCTTACACCTTGTTATGATTTACCTTACTTTATTACTATACTGTAGTCAAGTTATTCATTTTTAAGATTTCAATAATTGTTTCGTTTTGATCTTTTAATAAATGAATATCACGTCTGACATTGCGTTCAAATAATTTAACATCCAACTGAAAATCGTCTAATTTAGAAGAAAGCTTATCCTGCTTCACTTCCAAGACATCAAGGCGATTCTCTATTTTATCAAAGCGTTCATCCATTTTGTCGAGTCGCTCATCCATTTTATCAAAACGCTGGTCCATTTTGTCGAGTCGCTCATCCATTTTATCAAAACGCTGATCCATTTTGTCGAGTCGCTCATCCATTTTATCGAGTCGCTCGTCCATTTTATCAAAACGCTGGTCCATTTTATCAAAACGTTCATCCGTTTTATCTAATCGCTCATTTATTTGTCTAAGTTCATCTAAAATAATCTGTGTATCACTCATATATCAACGCTCCTTCGTATAATTATATTACCATAAAAAGTATATAGGTGTAAAGCCTTATTAAATTGTCAAGATGCTTGGTGTGTTGGATTGTTACTTTTTCACGCCCACGCCAATCACTTGCTGATTGGCGTGGAGAATGAGAATAAAAGTGGCCCGGAATCTGCCCCACCGCTGAAAGCGGTCTTTAAATGGGCAGATTCAGTTACGTTCACTGGCTTGCCTGAGAACAGTAACGTTAGATTTGGGGAGTTGAATTGTTACAAGGTTTATCAGATTTAGGAGCTTAATTATATAAACGAGTTACAAACATCCAAATTTACTAATACATGAATTAAATTCTATAAATTAAATCAGTTATTTGGATGTTATTTTAAAAAATGATAATCAAGCTCCGGAATTGTAGTTATTTTGGGAGATTTTTTTAAAAGAAGTTAATATCTGCTCCAATTGCATCTTGAAAACAGAGGATTAATATTTCATATTGTGATAATCTGTGTGACTTTTGGATATTTCATATTATTTCTTTGAAATAATATCCAGTATCTTTATAGGCAAGAAATTAAAAAATAAATTACTTTCATAAAAAATAATCAGTAACAATTTTCTCTATAAGAGCTGTATTTAGGGGATGTTCCTTTGTTTCAAAGGTCATGATAAGATTTATGGAAGGTATAATATTATGGGAGCAATATAGCTCGATTTTAGAGCAGGCATTTTTACAGTAATTGGATACATCCATCATGCCAAAATGCTCCCAGTAGTATATTTTTCCTGTGGTAGGATGCATAATTGTAAAATCAGGAAAAATTGCAATATCACCTATCTGAAGAAGGCATTCATAACGGAATGGTATTTTATTCATATAGAGAAACATATCAATCATCAGTTCGGATTTTGATCTGACAACATTTCCGGAACTTGATTTATAGATGAGTTGTTCGGGATAGGTTTCGTTTTTAGGATAGGCTTCCTGCATCCATTGGCGGAAATGATCATGAGTTGGGATAAAATATGATTTTAACAAGTCAAAGTAGGGAGATTCGATATTTAGCATTTCAGGTGTTGGATTTGCTTTGTGATGTCGTAGATAAAATTCAAGAGCAGATTTTTCATGCTTGAGAATAGAGAGTTGATTTGTAAAATATTTTCTGAGAGCCAGCTGCTCTGCAAACTGTCTTTTCTTTTTAGGAATATATTTTCTTATTCCTTTTTTACAGTGATACCAGCGCAGATATTTTCCATCCTGAATACATTGAAGTGTACCTGTAGGGAGAGGATTTAATTGCTGCTCGATTTTGATAATTTCTGAATTGATTCGTTGATATTCCTTTGCTATTAATTCCTGAATCAAATGTATTCCTCCTTTTACATAATTAAATGTTCTATATATTATATATCGTATAAAAAGTATTAACAAGTTAAATTACTATTCTAAGATGAAAAAGTGTAACAGTTCAGCCATGACCAATCACAATGCTGATTGGCCATGTGAGAAAGAGTAAATATAGAGAAAGCATCTCCCGGCTCGCTGAAAGCGACTTTTAAATCTGAGGGATGCTCGTAACAGGAAGCCGAAGGCTGAATTGTTACTGAAAAAGTAAGATGTACCACATGATTTATTAGAAGATGTAAAATGCAAAAAGTGATAAAAAGTTAATACCTGATTTTTTGGAGCTTATTTTAATAAAATATTGAAAGATATCCAAAACTTAAAAAGATAGGGTACTATTTTTACGATGAAATATAAAATCCGGATACTATAATAAAAAACTTAAAAAAATATCCGATAAAATTAATTAAATTTGGAGCAAATCTTATAGAAAATGTTTAGTTTGCTCCAATTTCTTTTTTATTGCATCTTTATATTAGGAAATTCTATAAATTTAAAAGTATAATTGGATGTAATTTCTTAATTTTAGTAATAAACATCCAGAAGCTAAAAAGTTTGACTGTAATCCGAGAAGGAGATTATTATTTAAAATGTGAAACATTTACAACCTGGTAGATTTGCCTGTATAATAAGTTAAATAAAGAAAAAGCAAGGAGAGATAAACAATATGGATTATGAAATATTAGTAAAAAATATATTAAAAAGATATCAGGGAATGAGAGAAGAAGCCTTTGAAAGTATTTTTTGTCCAAGGGTCATTCCTATTAAAAAAATAGTAAATAATGTATTTCTTATGCCCGGGCAGCAGCACTGGAGAGCTTCCTTTCAGATTGAGATAAAGGAGGAATATGAAGATCTGATTCAGGTGGGAAGAGAAGGAACCTTTGTACCGGCCTCCTATGCAAAAGGAGCAGGAGAGTGGAAAAACCTTGCCAAGGGAAGAATCATTAACGTAGACAGAGAAAATGGAATTGCTTACGGAGAGGTTCTTTTTGGAAATACAAAGGAGGAGCTGGAGGCAGCACTTTTAAATCTAAAGGAAGAAGACTATTTAGAGATTGAAGAATTTGAAATTTCTGAAAAAATTACCAAGGCTCTTATCGAGTATAATTTAGCAGAATTGGCCAAGAAGGCAGGATATTCCGTAGCCAAGCTTCCTATGGTTCGTGGAAAGGCAGCAGATTCTCCGGATGAATACCCCTTTGAATTTACTAAAGATGGAGTAACTAAAAGAATTCAGGTGAAATCCCTATGGTCAGAGGATCCAAGATATGCCCGTCTGATTCATCCAAAAAGCAACAGATACCTGACCAGTAGTTGTAAATTTGATGCTCAGGATCTTTTTGCGGTAAGTCTGTATCCAAGAACAGGAAATACTATGGATTTTGCATTTGCCAAATCTGTTTCCAAGGCCCAGGATCCCGTACATGGCTTAGAGGAGGCAAGGGGATTTGCAGGCTTTGTGACCCAGAATCCGGAGTGTGAAATTGATAATATCGTATGGTTTGACAGTCTGGATAAAGTTTGGCAAGTGTAGCTTTTAAAAAGATTTGTTGGATAAGCTTAGGGAGAAAAAACTTATGGAGAGATACAAAAGCCTGTTATTTGTACCTGCTAAAAACAAGATGCTGACCAAAATAGATATGCTGGATGCAGATGCCTTTATCATAGACCTGGAGGATTCCATTGAAGAAGATTATAAAGAGGAAGCTATAAGTAACGTTATAGCATATCTGGAAAAATCGACGGTCAGCAAAGATATTTTTGTAAGGATAAATAAGGATAGAGCCTTATCTGAATGTAACAGGTTACAGAATACGGGGATTAAAGGGTTCATGCTGCCTAAGTTTGAAAATCCCCAGGAGTATCTTGTTTTAGGAGAAAAGATTTTGGAAAAGTATCAAATCATAGCCTTAATAGAAACTCCAAGGGGAGTAGTGAATCTTCCTGATATCAGCAGCTGTTCCTGGGTAGATGCTTTGGCTTTTGGAGCTGAGGATTATACGGCAGCAGCAAATATGAAAAATACAAAAACAAATTTATTGTATGTAAAAAGTAAGCTTCTTACATACTCGAAAGCAGAAAATAAGCTTGTGTTTGATACGCCCTTTATGCAACTGTCAGAAGAAAATTTATTAGAGGAAGAGATTCAGGATTCCTTTGATATGGGTTTTGATGGGAAAATGGCAATTAATATTTCTCATATTAAACAAATTAATACTGTTTTCGGTAGTGATGATATAGAGCAAATCAAAAATATTATAGAAGAGTATGAAAAAGCCGGTAAGGCAGTGGTGGTGATAGAAGGCAGGATTTATGAAAAAATGCATATTAATCACCTGAGAAGAATACTGAGGGACAGAAAGTAAACGTGGGAGAACACCGAAGAGGGTGTTTTCCCACTTTTTTGTCAGGAAAAAAGATAATAAAAGAACAAAAGTCTTTGTAAGTTGAAAAAACATTAATGAAGGAAAGAGAGACCAAAGATAGGAATTCCTCGTAAAATAATTAAAAGTGAAAAATTGACAGGTAAAAAGAAGTAAGCCAAAGCTTACTTATCAGATGTAAAAGAAATAGTTTCCATGAATTGTTCAATAGAATGCGCAACAGTAGCTTTTTGGAGCATATTCGTTAAGATGCTATTATCGGTTTGGCTCAGAATAAAAGTGCGCAGTTCGTCTGAGACAGAGCCATAGGCTTCAAGAAAGAAAAGGATACTTTCAGCTTTTCCTTTA
>JAFYWD010000038.1 GCA_017558205.1 Lachnospiraceae bacterium
GAAAATGCATCTTCTCAGAAAGCAGTAACAGAACAGTTTATTACTAGATTTGCCAGATATTACACGCCGGTAGTGGTAATTTTAGCAGCGTCACTTGCTGTGATTCCTTCATTATTAGTAGGAGAATTTACCACATGGCTCTATAGAGCTCTTAGCTTCCTTGTAATTTCCTGTCCGTGTGCCTTGGTAATTAGTGTACCTCTTAGTTTCTTTGGGGGAATAGGAGGCGCTAGTAAAGCGGGAATTCTAATCAAAGGAAGTAACTACTTAGAGAATTTGACACAGGCGAGAACGGTGGTAATGGACAAAACGGGTACCTTGACGAAAGGTAGTTTTGAAGTGGCAGAAATCGTTTGTGTTGAGGGAAAAGAAGCTGGTTTGTTAGAATATGCTGCTTATGCAGAGAGTTATTCGAATCATCCGATTTCTAAATCTTTACAGAGAGCTTACGGAAAAGAAATTAAAAAAGAAGAAATTACCAGCACAGAAGAAAAAGCAGGAATGGGTGTTGTAACAGACTGGAAGGGTATAAGAGTTTACGCAGGCAATGATAAATTGATGCTGTGGTTGGAAAAGAATAATATGTTTTCCAATAAGGAAGAAAAGGATGTTCTGTTAGGCCGCAATCAAGATAAAAACAGCTTTTGTGTAGATCGAGAAGGAACTATTTGCCACGTGGCCATTGAAAAAGAGACAGAAGTAGAATACCTTGGATATATCGTAATTGCTGACCAAATAAAAGAAGATGCGAAAAGAGCAATCGTAGAGTTAAAAGAGGCAGGGATAAAGCGTATTGTAATGCTTACAGGAGATGCTGAAAAAACTGCGAATACTGTGTGCAATACATTAGGGATTAAGGAATACCATGCTGAGCTTCTACCTGGGGATAAGGTAGAAATTACTGAAAAACTACTGAGAGAAACAGGTGAGAAGAGTAAGCTTATTTTTGTAGGCGATGGTATGAATGATGCTCCGGTTTTGGCAAGAGCAGATATTGGTATTGCTATGGGTGGATTAGGATCAGATGCAGCCATTGAAGCAGCAGATATTGTAATTATGAATGACCAGCCATCTAAAATAGTAACAGCTATGAAAATAAGTCGTAAGACATTAAAGATTGTAAAACAAAACATTGTATTTGCAATCGGGATAAAAGTAGTAGTATTGTTGTTAGCTGCGTTAGGAATGGCGTCTATGTGGGCAGCAGTATTTGCAGATGTGGGAGTTGCATTTTTAGCTATTTTAAACGCTATGAGAGCTATGAAGGTTGAGTAGTACTAATTAAAAGAGGAGTCATCGATAAAAATGCGATGACTCCTTTTATGATTTCTTATTTTTGTTTAAATACATGATCTTTGATTGCATTAAAGCTTTCGTCGCTAATTACATGTTCCATTTTACAAGCATCTTCTGCAGCGATTTCTTCCGGAACTCCTAAGGAGCAGAGCCAGCCTTTTAATAATTGATGCTTTTCATAGACATGTTCTGCAATAGCTTTTCCTTCTTCTGTGAGATAGATAAATCCTGCATCAGTAACAGTAATATGTTCTTTTTGTCTAAGGTTTTTCATAGCAACACTAACGCTGGATTTTTTGAAGCCTAATTCATTGGCAATATCTACAGAACGTACTACAGGTAAGGTTTTACTTAATTGTAGTATGGTTTCTAAATAATTTTCAGCGGATTCGTTTATATTCATTTTTTCCTCCATTTCGCCTAAATAGGGCGTCTAGATTTAAAAGATAAATCAAAATTATTACTTATGTAAAATCATAAGTTCTATGTATTGTACCATGAAAATAACTATTTTACAAATGCTA
>JAFYWD010000039.1 GCA_017558205.1 Lachnospiraceae bacterium
ATTTTATGCAAGGTATACTGATGGAACGAGCCATCTGCTTCTCTTAAGATTGTAGTATTCGCTACGATCTCCAGCTGGTCCTTCTCCGCTTTTTGAATCATGGGACGATAAAAATCCAGGGAAAGGTAATCGTCACTGTCCGCAAAAGCAATATATTCTCCACAGGCATATTCAGCCCCTGTAACGCGAGCCCTGAACAGCCCCTTATTTTCTTCGTGGACAACATATTTTACTCTATGATCAACTTTTTGATATTCCTCCACAATTTCCTTACATTTTCCCTTAGACGCATCATTTACAATAATGACTTCCAAATTTCTGTATGACTGAAATAAAATACTATCTATACACTTTCTTAAATATTGTTCTGTTCCATAGACCGGAACCACAATTGATAAAAGTGGCTGATTCATGATATCATTCATAAATTTATTCCTTTGTATTTTTCTTTTTCAAATTAACCTTTTTTATCTGTTAATATTTTTCCCTTTAACTTCATGGCCGTATACCAGCCTATATGCGATTTCCCGGTATACATTAAAATCAGACACAGGGTTCTGAAGTAACCCATATTTCGATCCAGCTGCTTTCCAGCCAGCCGGCTGTACTCCCTGCGATATTTCTTTTCCATTTTTGACAAGGCATATCCATGGGTATGAATTTTTATAATTTGTAGCAAATCTCTTCTTTTTCCATCCTGCAGCTGATCTGTCATCTTATCCAGAATTTCAAAAATAGGGAAATGAACAAATAGCCGTTTATCCCTGCAGGAAACATCCTGACCCGGTCTTCCCAAACGATAATAGTACAGATACTCGGGAATGCAGACTGCACTTTTTGCCTTAAAAAAAACCTCTGTTCTGAAGGGTAAATCATCAAACCGCTGCAGCTCCTCCCGAAAGACGATGTTTTCCTTTTTCAAAAATTCCTTTTTATAGAGGCAGCGCCAGATAGCCACTCTGGTCTTAATGGCCAAAAGCCAGACCTTATCCGGACGCCAGGTTCCCTCCGTATAAGGAAATGCCAGACAATCATTTTTTACCGGAATGGGCGCTGTTTTTTCATATAGCTCAGAATAGCCACAATAGGAAACCTCATAGCCTCCAAGTAAGGCTCTGGAAAACAATTTTTCCAGCATGGTTTCATGAATCACATCATCACTGTCCACAAAGCCTACGTATCTTCCCTTTGCTTCCTCCAGTCCCCTGTTTCTTGCGGAAGCACAGCCTCCGTTTTCTTTATTAATCAGGCGGATTCGTTGATCCTGCTGCCTACACTCTTCAATAATCGCTGCCGAATAATCACTACTGCCGTCATTTATAAAAAGAAATTCCACATAGGGTGCCTGCCAAGCAGTCAAGGATTTTATACAGTCGGGAAGATATTCTGCCACATTATAGACGGGGATAATGACCGATAATTCTGTATCACATTCACCTTTTTCCCAAAAAAGAATCTCGCTTTTTGGTCTGTCAGCCGTAATCTCTTCAAAACTCAGTCCTTTATCCTTTTCTATATAAATCGTCTTACCTCTTCGTCGCAGCTGTTCCCACAAGCCAAAGCAGTCTTCCTCTTTTTTCATCCGCCCAATATAATAGCCACAGGATATTTCTTGTTTTAAAAGCAGCTCCTGTCCCCGGCCGTAATCAAAAATAACAGCATCTATATCATCTGCACAGCTTATTTCTTCCATAGTCTCATAAATAATCTCTGCCTTATGATTATCACCAAGCCACTTCTTTAAAAGAACAAATTCCTCGCAGGAAGAAAGTAACAAAATTTTATTCAGCTTTAAAAAACGGGAAAGATAATTTTTTATCTGTTCCATCAGCTAACCCTTTCCTTGGCCTTCAATACTTTTTTTACCAATTTTTCTGCTGCCTCTTCATAAAAATAATCATAAAAAATCCATCCAACTGCTCTATAACGTATTGCTAATAAAAACAAGGCATACTGTCTCCTGTCAGCTTTGCTGTACTTATTCTTTATTTCTTTTTGCAATATTCTGAAATAGGATTTGGGAACCCTCCTAAAAAACTCAGTAAGCCTTTGTACCAGCTCCCTGCGAAGCTCTCCCTCTGTCATTCTGATGCACCAGATGGAAAATCGGACAAAGATTCTCATGGCCGGAAATCTCAGCGCCTGTCTGTTTTCTTCCTCAATATAATTTAAAAGCTGTTCAAAAATGGGTAAAATATCCAGCCTGTCCCTTCCCTTAGAAGCCGTAATCTGATCCGTTGAGCCGATACGGTAATAAAAGCCTGCACTTTTTATTCCCAGTACTGCTTTACATTGTGACAAAAGAAAAAAATGGGGATATACATCCTCCCATTTGATTCCCTCGGGAAAGAAAAAGCCTGTCTTTTTCACAAAATCCGCTGCCAGAATTTTCCGGCAGGCATTTACCTCCATGGTATAAATCTCAGGATTTTTTTCCGGTACAATTACAGTGCCATCTTCCGGAAAAAGACATTCAAACAGCTGTTTATCATACCAGTCCCTTACTGTATTGCTTCCTTCATGCCAAATAACAGGTAGGGTGAAAATAACCTCCGGACTGTAATTCTTCCCATAAAAAGTAACCTTTTCCACAAAATCCGGCATCAGCCAGTCATCACTGTCCAAAAAGCACATATATTCTGATTTTACTAAACCAATTCCCACATTACGAGCATGACCCAGCCCTTGATTTTCCTGAGAAATATAAGTGATTTTTTCCGGATATCTGTTGTGGTACCAACTACAGATGTCTGCTGTACTGTCTGTAGAGCCGTCATTAATAAGAATCATTTTCCAGCATCCGCTATTTTGGCATAAAACACTATCAATGGTTCTTTTCAGAGTCTCTTCTGCCTGATAAGCAGGAATGATGAATGTGATCATACTCCATCCTCCTTACATGATATTGGGTATCAGCAAGTATTTTCCGGTTACCGGCTACCAGGTCGGAAACCAGCCCAATCATAAAGGTTAGAAAACCGATAATAATCAGGGTACAGCCTAAAATTAAGGATTGTACATGACCGTAGCCCTGTCCCATGGCTATAAAAAATAAAAATCTCACTCCGATTCCCAGGCCCAGTAGCGTGGGTAAGACAGAAAAATAGGTGAAACACTTTAAGGGCTCATACATCATATAAGCCCGTAAAATAATTACCATAGATTTTTTCACATAGGACCATATTCCCTTAAACAAACGGGAAGATCGAAGTTCAGGATTCGTCTGAATAGGCACACTTTTTACTGAAATTTTATTTCTGCCTGCCTGCACAATCGTTTCTAGGGTATAGGTATAATCATTCACGACATTTAACCGAAGAGCCGCCTCTCTGGTCATGGCTCTGAAGCCACTGGGAGCATCCTCCACATCTGTTCCGGAAGCAATTCTGACAGCCAGACTTCCCAGTCTCTGCAGCTTTTTCTTTAACCAGGAAAAGCTTTCCGTTTCCTCTATGGGACGGGCTCCGATTACCATATCTGCTTCTCCTGCTAAAATGGGCTTTACCAGTTTTTCAATATCTTTTCCACAATACTGATTATCGGCATCCGTATTAACAATGATGTCTGCCCCGTTTCTTAAGCAGCCGTCCAATCCTGCCATAAACGCCTTGGCAAGACCACGATTTTGCTGAAAGCCTACGATATGATGGACTCCCCATTCTTTGGCAACTTCTCTTGTTTTGTCACTGCAGCCATCATCAATAATCAGATATTCTATCCGGTCAATCCCTTCTATCTGCCTGGGCAAATCATTTAAGGTAATTTTCAACGTCTCCTCTTCGTTATAGCAAGGTATCTGAATAATCAGCTTCATCCCCTATTGTTCCCCTTCTTACCATTTCCTCTAATTATAGTACAGGCAAAAAATGTTATATTCATTAAATTTTGAATACCATTTTGCCGCCTCATCTCTCAATTTCCCATCTCTATGAACAATTAAAACCGTTCCCTCTACTGCCTTTTTGGGAAGCTCTTCCAGCTCTACCACATCAATACTTCTTTCACGCAGCTGCATTTGAATCATATCAATCCACTGTACCCTGTCTTCCCTCAGATACAGAATCTCTGCCTCCGGCATTTCTTCCAGCAGAAACTCTCCTAAAGCCAGCTCCTCTCCCATATATTCATTCACGGGATAAATATATTTATGACTTGCCTGCAGGCCTAAAAAAATCTCTCCCGCTATCAGCAGGGCAATTACCCAGGATCTGCCTTTATTTTTTTCCAGCATATTCAGGCAGATGGCCCAAAGATAGATTAAAACAGCGCCCAAGCACCAGGCTCCCAAAAGATAAAAAGGTGGTATTACCTCATCCTGTCTTAGAAGAAGACTGAGCCCCACTGACATGTAGCCACGTACCTCCTGCAGAGAGGTATCTAAAAAGCTGATAAGACAAACCATGGAAACTATGGTATGACAGCACAGGGCAAAAACAGCCTTGCTGAATTTATCCTTCTGCTTATACAGCCACCCCATCCCAAATATCATAACTACCGGCAGAACAAATTCACTGTATCTTCCGTATACATTCCAATCCAGCTCCGCATTCTTGACACTATAAATACTTGCAATACCTATTTCCGCAAATACTGCCAAAAACAAAAATACTGCCAAAAATGATTCTGCCTTAATCTCCTGCTCCTGCTTTAAGCTTCTGAAAATTTTAATCACTTCATGAAAACACCACAAAAGCCAGTAATAGAAGGCTCCCATACTGGAGGCTCCCATATACAGAAGCTTTCCTGAAAAATTTACACACAGAGCAAGAAAGCCTTTCGGGGTCAGAATAAAAGCAAATTTTCCCAGCTGACCTCCAAAATCATTCCAGTTCAACATTTCCTTTCCGGCTGCACCGTATACTACGTTGGTAATAATATTTTTCAGGAAAAAGGCCAAAACACATACTGCCATTAAAGCCAGTCCCAACACAATAAGTTTTTTCCTGTTTTTTGACTGGAGTACTCCCCATAATACTATGGTTGCGGCAAAAGCTACTACCACACCTACAAATCTCATATGTACCATAAACCCGTAACCGGACACCAGCGCAAGTAAAACTCCCCACTGCAATTTAGGTTTTTCTAAAAACAATATCATGAGATAGGTAATTGCCACAAAGAGGAAAAACAGTACACATTCCGTGGCAGTAAATTGAAGATGAAAAATCCAGGAGGGAAACAGAATAATCAATTCAGATAAAAGAATATGGGTTTTCTTTTCTGCCTTTGGTATAATTCTTTCTGCAATTTTTGTCACCAGAAAAAAGGACAAATACATCAATAATAAATTGACCAGTATTGCCCCACGGTAGGTTCCCGGTGCTCCCGTAATAAATTTTAATATGGGCAGCAGCCAGATACTATAGCCAAAAGAATAGTAAGAGCCTAAGGAGGCTACCTCCTTCCAATCCCATCCAAGTATGGTAGCCGCTGAGGACCAGTAGCCAAACTCATCCGGATAAAGGAAAAATACATAGATTCTTTCTATGGCATATTGAAAAATTGCAAAGATAATTAGTACAAATAATACTGTATATGCTTTATTTTCATCAAGTTTAAATTTTCTGTGTTTTTTTCTCATTTTCTTATGAAAAAAGGAGCGACAATACTTGCCGCTCCTTAATTGTTAGCATGTAAATATATCAAACAAAATTAACCAATCTCAACTAATGCTAATGCACAATGTCCGGCAGGTAATGTAACATCAATTACATTGTTGTCTGGAGTTGTATCCTTAAGAATACTGATTACTCCACCTTCCTGTACACAAATTACAGCATAAGTTGCACCTTCTGTGTAATTTACGGAAGGAATGCTAATCACTGCGTCAATTCCTTTTCCACCTGATAAAAGAGAATATTTTCCGTCTTCCATTTTACCAAGCTCAAAGTTAATATATCCGAAAGCTCTTGCACCAAAAGCCTCTGCAGTTGCATCCATGCAAGCCTTAGCTAATTCACTTTTCTTAACATCCATATCATATACTTTTACGTAAGGTCTTGCTCCCTTTTCCAATGCATAATCAGAAGCAATGGCTGTACTGTTCGTAACTGTTGCAAGGCCAATTCCCTTTTCTAACATAAATACACCGCTGATGCTGGAACGTATTCCTGCTACTGTTAATGAATTCTTAACCTTAGAATATGCCTTTACTACCTGCTCTTCAGTCTGAGCATAGCCTGTGCCCTGAGTCTGTGTCTGTTCTATCATCTGTGACTGTGTAGGTCCTGCTACCGTACCCTTAGATGTACCTTTAGATGTTGCCATAACTCCCATTGTAGGAGCTAATGCAAGTGTTAATGCTAATGCACCGGTAAGTACCCTTTTTACCATTTTTACTTTCATTTCTTTCTCCTCCTGTAAAAAATAATTCAAATCAGATTGAATGCTATCTATAATACTAGCACCTTTTCTTTAATTATTCAATAACCTTTTTATTCGGCTTTAAAATTGGGCATAAATAAATTGTCCTAAATCAAAGCCCGGTCCATAATATCCGAAAATAAGAATAATAAAAATAAAGATATAACAAGCTCCCCAACGTAAAATCAAGGGCAGCTTACCTATTTTTTTTCTGAAATTCCACCTCATGGATAATAGTTCTGCCAAAACCAAAAAAACCAAAGCGGCCGCCAGTACAGCCAGGTCTGCGATTTCCATTCCCATGGTGATAGCCAGCTGACGGTCCAGGACACTGAAGGGCTGAAAATCAAAGAAAATTTTCCCTAATAATCCAAAGGCAGTCCTTACAGAGGATGCCCGAAAGAACAGCCAGGCAAAATCTACCAGTAAAAAGGTAATGGCTGCTTTTACCACCGATGCTACCCTTCCCTGCCATTTTTTCCACAGTGGGGAAAGCAAATCAAAGAATATCTGATAGATTCCATGCAGAAGTCCCCAAAGAACAAAGGTTATATTTGCACCGTGCCATAGGCCACTGACCAAAAAAGTAATTAAAAGATTTCTATACTTTGTCATTTTCCCTTTACGGTTTCCTCCCAGGGAAATATAAACATAATCCTTCAGCCAGCCGCTTAAGGAAATATGCCATCTTTTCCAGAATTCCGAAATATCCGTGGAAAAATAGGGCATGCAGAAGTTTTCCCGAAGCCTGAAGCCCAGCATTTCCGAGGCTCCGATGGCAAGATTGGAATAGCCTGCAAAATCACAATAAATCTGGAAAGCGTATAACAGTGTGGCTGCCAGCACATAAATTCCCGTATAGCTTTCATAGTTATCATAAACAGCAGTTACCAGTACTGCAATACGATCTGCAATGACTACCTTTTGGAAGTATCCCCACAGCATACGCCCAAAGCCCTGTCGGATTAATTCCTCCGAAAAAATCTTCTCCCGCTTTATCTGAACCAATAAATTGTCTGCCCGTTCTATGGGTCCTGATAACAGCGGCGGAAAAAAGGAAATAAAAGCGCCATAAGCTATCAAATCCTTTTCTGCCTTTATTTTCCCACGATATACGTCTG
>JAFYWD010000040.1 GCA_017558205.1 Lachnospiraceae bacterium
GTCTCATGGGGAGAATATTTCCCAATAATACTCCCAGCAAAGTTCCCAGGGTCCATCCGGGAGCAGCCATGGAAATTACTCCATACACATAGACCGGCTCCGGCTTTTGCCTGGCAATGGAAACACCAAAAATTTCATCCGTTACATAAAAGCCCATCAGCATTCTGTGAAGTAAGCCTGTTTCAGGGCCAATCTTCTGACTTAAGGCACAGGACATCAGTAAGTATCTGGCATTGGCAACAGCCTCCATAATCATAACCTCCAGATAGCCTGCCTTCGCCGCAATTAAGGTAAAACCAATAAACTCCCCTGCGGAAGCATTGATCAGGGCACTGGTAACTGCTGCCTGAAAGGCCGTCATTCCTGCGTTTTTTGCACTGATTCCCAAAGTGAAGGACACTGCAAAATAGCCCAGCCCTATAGGAATTCCGTCCCTTATTCCTTCTTTGAATAATTCCTTCTTCTTATCCATTTTATTTTCCTTCATTTTATCCCATTATAATTTCTTCAGATAACGCAGATACTCTTCCTTCTCCCAAAGTACCTTTTCTTCAAAAGTGAAGCCTAGTTTTTCACTAAGCATAAGGGAGGGCAGGTTTTCTTCCTTTATCAATACCTGTATCTGATCAAATTCATACTCTTCTTTTCCCAGACTTATCACAGCTTCACAGCACTCTCTGGCATAGCCCTGTCTTTGATATTCTTCCCCAATGACAAAGCCCAGCTCAGGCTCTTCAAATCCTTCTCTCAGATTAAAGCCTACTCTTCCTATGAGCCGGTTATTTTCCTTCCTGCAAATTACCCAGGTTCCATAACCGTAATATTCATAGGCATTCTTGATATAGGCTCTGACAAACTGCCTCTCTTCCTCGGGGTCTTCATAAAGAGCTTCCATATATTTTGTAATATTTTTTCCTTGGTAAATACGGTAAAGATCTTCCACGTCCTCTTCCGTCATTTCCCGTATGATGCATCTTTTCGTTTCTGCCACTGTCCAGGGCAGTCCACGGAAGCGTAAATATACCTTTTCAAAATATGTATAATCTGCTTCCTCTATCTCCTCTACCGCGTAGGATGCCATAGAAAAATCCTGCTCCCTGTTATCCTCATGGAGCCAGACCAGTACGTTGGCAAATTCCTCCCGCAATCCCCGATAAATTTCTGCCGTATCAGTTATATACAAGGTTTCAGCCAGTAAGGTTACCTCCTCCGGAAAAGTAGTATAAAGCCTTACTCCCCTTTGGATACACCCGTCCATTAACTTGTCCAGTTTGGGCGGTTGTTTTTTTGTAATTAATATAATATTCCGTAGCATAAGACTGCTTTCCATCCATTACTTTTCTCTGTTTTTAAACTTCTCATATGACCAATCAGCAAAGCAATTTGTCATAACTAAGCTGTTACCTTTTCTTTCATATTGTTGCACCAGCTTTAACATTGTATCTCTATTATACCTATCTTTCCATACTTTCTTATCTTTTTCTTTACGAAACTTTAAAATATCGTTACAATAGGGAGGAAAAGTAACTATGAGGATACTGATTAGTTATACCAAATCACAAAATAGAAAGGAATTTATTATGGCACAGAATCCTATTGTAACAATAACTATGGAAAACGGCGATGTAATGAAGGCTGAGCTTTATCCTGAAATTGCCCCTGTTTCCGTAAATAACTTTATCAGCTTAATTAACAAAAGCTACTATGACGGACTGATTTTTCACCGTGTAATCCGTGGCTTTATGATTCAGGGCGGATGCCCTCAGGGTACCGGTATGGGTGGCCCGGGCTACACAATTAAAGGAGAATTTTCACAGAACGGTTTCCCAAATGACCTGAAGCATACAGAAGGTGTTCTTTCCATGGCCAGAGCCATGCATCCAGATTCTGCCGGAAGCCAGTTTTTCATTATGCATAAAACCTCTCCTCATTTAGACGGTTCTTATGCTGCCTTTGGAAAGGTAATTGAAGGTATGGATGTTGTAAATAAAATTGCAGACGAAAGAACTGACTATTCTGACAGACCTTTAGAAGAACAAAAAATCAAATCCATGACAGTAGATACCTTTGGTGTAGAATATCCTGAACCTGAAATCATGGGCTAATTTTAAATCATTTTAAAAGAGAAGGGACTGTGTTTCCTTCTCTTTTTTCTGTTCATATTTTGTTCATAATCTTTTTACCGTTTTGTCATTTCATAAACATTAAAATTCCATTTTTATTCCCTATACTAAGACTATAGCAAACAGCATTACTAATTAGCTTGTTTCATTAAATTTTTATATATAAACTTTTTCATAATATAGCCAGGTAGATATTTATTTACCTGGCTTCCTCCCTTTTTAGAGATAAAAAAAGGCTGCTCTTTCAAGCAGCCTTCTCCATTATAAAATTATCTATTGTTTTTCTTATGCTTTTCCAACAGATCCAAAGATTTCCATCTTTTCTTTTACAGTAGCTTTGATTGCTTCTGTACCGGGTGCTAATAATTTACGAGGGTCAAATCCTTTACCCTGCTGATCTTTTCCTGCTTCAATGTATTCACGTGTTGCAGCAGCGAAAGATAACTGACATTCTGTATTTACGTTGATCTTAGCAACTCCTAAAGAAATTGCTTTCTGAATCATATCTACAGGGATACCTGTACCTCCATGAAGTACTAAAGGCATATCTCCTGTTAACTGCTGAATAGCATCTAATGTTTCGAAAGATAATCCTGCCCAGTTTTCAGGATATTTTCCGTGAATATTTCCAATACCTGCTGCAAGGAAGTCAATTCCTAAATCAGAGATTGCTTTACATTCCTTAGGATCTGCACATTCTCCTGCACCAACAACTCCATCTTCTTCTCCACCGATGGAACCTACTTCTGCTTCTACAGAAACTCCTTTTGAATGAGCCAGTGCAACGATTTCTTTTGTTTTTTCTACGTTTTCTTCAATAGAGAAATGAGATCCGTCAAACATTACGGAAGAGAATCCTGCATCAATACATTTTACACAGTGATCAAAAGAACCATGATCTAAGTGAAGAGCTACCGGCACGGTAATTCCTAATTCTTCGATCATTCCGTTAACCATTCCAACGATGGTCTTGTATCCTGTCATGTACTTTCCTGCACCTTCAGAAACTCCTAAAATAACAGGAGAGTTGCATTCCTGTGCTGTTAACAGAATTGCTTTTGTCCATTCAAGGTTGTTAATGTTAAACTGTCCCACTGCATAGTGACCTGCTTTTGCTTTATCAAGCATTTCTTTTGCTGATACTAACATTTTAAAATCCTCCGTTTTTAAAAAATAAATTTATAGTAACTATTAATTACCTTCAAAGTTACAAATTACGTAACAGTTCAGCCTTCAGCTTTCTGTTACCAAATTACAAACACTTTCAGTATATCGTATTTTAGGCTTCCTGTCCACTAATGTATTTTTCAATACCTTCAATTGCTTTTTCTTCATCAACACCAACAGCTTCCACTGCAATTTTTTCTCCGGCCTTTAACGCTAATGTCATCATACCCATAATACTTTTTGCATTTACTCTTTTACCTTCTGTTTCCAGATAAATAGAGCTTTCATACTGGCTTGCTACTTGCACTAACACTGCAATGGGTCTTGCTTCTAAACCGCCTGCAATGCGTATCTCCATTTCTTTTCTCATAATTACTCCTCCTTTTGTTCGACCTATCTATTCAAATCTGCAATTTCGCTTAATTTTCTAAGTCTGTGGTTTACTCCGGACTTTCCCACCGGCGGATTTAAATAGTTTCCCAGCTCCTTTAAGGTTGCTTCAGGATACTCCAATCTGACTTCAGCCATCTCACGCAAATTATCAGGTATTTTCGAAAAGCCAATGAAATCTCTGATATATATAATGTCTTCTATTTGTTTGGCAGCTGCATTTACTGTTTTGGCAATATTGGCAGTTTCGCAATTCACTCTTCGGTTAATGGAATTTCTCATCTCTTTTACAATTCTCAGATTTTCCAATTCCATCAATGCCACATGGGCTTCACAAATATTTAAAAAATCAACAATGTTTGACCCTTCCTTCAGGTAAACTACATAATGATTCTTTCTTTCAACAATTTTTCCGTCCAGTGAAAAAATTCTTAATACTTCCTTCAGCTGCTCTGCCTGTATACGATGGCTGCATACCAGCTCCAGATGATATCCCTTAGAAGGATCACTCATGGAACCAATACTCAAAAATGCACCTCTGAGGAAAGCTCTCTGACAACAGGACTGCTTTAAAATTACAGGATTAATCCTGTCTCTCAATTCATGAAGCACACCCTTTTGGTCCAATAATTTGATCGCCTGAAAAATCTCCATAATCTCACTTTCTTTTTCAATGGAAATTATATAAACAGACCTCTTTCTCTCTGTATTACACTCATTTTCGTATTCAGACGTATTTATATTAAATGTTTTGTTTAACAATGTAAAGACTTTTCTTATTACAAAAGGATTTTCCGTGGAAATTTCCACACATAAGCTCCCCTTTTTCGACCGTTTCAGCATTCCCTGGTAATGTACCAGGGCTGCCAGCTCTGCAATCTGACAATGTCTGTTATCAGAGGTATGCTTTTCCAATTCTTCTTTTACCTTGTATGAAAAGGACATTTTTCCATCCTCTCTACTTAATATCTCTATGACTGATACTCAGTCCGTATTTTCCTTTATTCTTCATTTCCTTATATAAAAAGTTAGCCAGCGTTACACTACGATGCTGTCCCCCGGTACAGCCAATGGCGATTACCAGCTGATATTTTCCTTCTTTAATATATCCCGGAATTAAAAAATGCAGCATCTCCTTCAGCTTTTCCAAAAATTCCCTTGCCTCCTCAAAGCCCATTACATAATTTTGAACTGCCTCCTCATTACCTGTAATATGCTTTAATTCTTCTATATAAAATGGGTTTGGTAAAAACCTTACATCAAAAACTAAATCTGCATCCTGGGGAATACCGTTTTTAAAGCCAAAGGATACAATATTTACCATTAAGTTATTATATTCCTGATTCTGAATAAAAATTCTGTCTAATTCTTCCTTCAGCTCACGGGTCAGAACCTTGGAGGTATCAATAACATAATCTGCCTTTTTCTTAATGCTGGATAAAATTTCCCTTTCCTTTGCAATTCCGTTTTCAATCCTTGGATTTTCTTTATCCGATAAGGGATGCATTCTTCTTGTCTCTTTATATCTTTTAAGCAGGGTCTTATCATCAGCATCCATAAATAAAATTTCCAGCTGGTAATCCATTGCCTTTAATTCATCTAAAATTTGTTCAATCCGGGCAAAATCCTGACTGCTTCTTACATCCAGGCCCAAAGCCACCTTCTCTAACTCCGTATTAGGTGTTTCCACCAGCTCCGCAAATTTATTGATCAGTAATACAGGAAGATTATCTACACAATAATAACCCATATCCTCCAGCATTTTCATGGCTGTACTTTTTCCGCCACCACTCATTCCTGTAACTACAATAAATCTCATATGAAATCCTCTATTCCTCTAAACGTATTACTTCCGGTTCCAACTCTACTCCGAATTTCTCTTTCACTGTCTCCTGAATCTTTTTCATCAGGGTAATAATATCTTCTGCCGTGGCATTCCCTCTGTTAATTACAAACCCGCAATGCTTTTCACTTACCTGAGCATCACCCACACAGACTCCCCGCAGACCGGCATCCATAATTAATTTTCCTGCAAAATGATTAGGTGGTCTTTTAAAGGTACTTCCGGCACTGGGAAATTCCAGGGGTTGTTTTTCCTTTCTGGCACTTTGGTACTCCTTCATTTTTTTATGAATTTCTTCATAAACCCCCGTTGTCAGCTTCATGGTTACTTCCAATATAATATAGGGTTTTTTCTTAAAAATACTGTTTCTGTAGCCAAACTCCAGCTGTTCCTTTTCCAGTGTAACTATTTCTCCTCTTTCATCCATTACCTGAACTTTGGTAATGACCTGAGCCAATTCTCCCCCATAGGCACCGGCATTCATTACCGTACCGCCACCAATAGTCCCGGGAATTCCGGCAGCAAATTCCAAACCGGTAAGACCTGCCTTAAGAGCACTTCCTGCTATTTGAGAGAGTAAGGCAGCTCCTCCCGCTATAAGAATATTATCTTCTCTTTTGATATAGGAAAATTCCTTTTCCAAATATAAAATAACACCGGGATAGCCACAATCCGGTACTAAAAGATTACTCCCGTTACCAAGTACAAAGTAAGGAATATTGTACTCTGATAAATAAGAAACTACTTTGGCTAAGACATCTCCGGAACGGATGGATAAAAATAACCGGGCAGGTCCTCCAACACGGAAGGTCGTATGATTTTTCATTAATTCCTGCTCTTTGATATCCTCTTCAGCCATCCAGAGCTTCAGATTTTCTATTAAAGTTTTCACTTTTTCTTCTCCTGACCCTTTCCATTACCAATTATAAGTGTCATCCAATAAAATCATGCTCATAGAATATGATTCCATGAGCATGACGAAAAACAAATTTATCTGTTCCTACATTTTCTTCCATGACCAATCAGCAATATACTTGGTCATGAGCTGAACTGTTACAAATTTATTCGTCCTCTTCCTCTCTTCCTTTGCTTAAAGAGTTTTGAACGCGGGCATATAATTCCTGTGCAGCATTGTAGCCCATCTTTTTCTGTCTGTGATTAACTGCAGCAGATTCACAAATAATTGCCAGATTTCTACCGGGACGGATTGGTAAATTATGGCATACTACCTTATTGCCCAAATACTCCGTATACTCCTCCTGCAAGCCTAATCTGTCATATTCCTTATCTTTATCCCAATCCTCTAAATGGATTACCAGATCAATACTCTGTGTTTCCTTAACACTGGAAACACCAAACAGCATTTTAACATCTATAATACCGATACCGCGCAATTCAATAAAATGCTTTGTAATATCCGGTGCAGTACCTACCAGTGTATCTTCACTAACCCTTCTGATCTCTACTACGTCATCTGTTACCAGTCGGTGTCCTCTCTTAATCAGCTCCAGGGCTGCCTCCGACTTACCGATTCCGCTTTCACCGGTAATCAGCAAACCTTCACCGAAAACGTCTACCAATACCCCATGTACGGAAATACAAGGTGCCAGCTGTACATTCAGCCATCGTATGATTTCAGCAGTAAAATTAGAGGTAACCTGCTTTGTCATTAAAATGGGAATCCCCTTTTCTAATGCCTTTTTTAATAAGATTTCATCAGGCTCCAACTCACGGCAGAAAATAATACAGGGAATAGGATAAGAAAGAAGCTGGTCATAAATCTCCGTCTTTCTCTTTTTTGTAAGACTCTGCATATAAGTATATTCTACAAATCCGATAATCTGAATTCGGGTAGCCTCAAAATGCTCAAAATAGCCTGCCAGCTGTAAAGCAGGTCTATTAATATCCGGAACAGCAATTCTTATACCTCTTACTGAAATATCCGGTGTCAAATTTTCCAAATTCATTTTCTTTATGATTTTCATTAAGGTTACACTTGACATATCCATTCCCCCATCTGTAAGTTACGTATTTTTTTCATCATATCACAGAACTATGAAAAAAAGAATAGATTTCTTCCGCAATATTCAATGGAATCTCAGGAATGGCAGATAGCTGCTCCACTGTTGCCTCCTTAATATCTCCTATATTTTCAAAGGCTTTCATCAAGGCCTTTCTTCTTTTAGGTCCAATTCCCGGAATATCGTCCAAAACAGAATGTACCTGCTCTTTTTTTCTTAATGAACGATGATATTCAATAGCAAATCTATGGGCTTCATCCTGGATTCTTGTAATCAGTTTAAAGCCTTCAGAACCTTTATCAATCTCGATTTCTTCATTGTTATAATACAGTCCCCTGGTTCTGTGGTTATCGTCCTTTACCATGCCACATACAGGTATTTTCAATTCTAATTCCTTCAGTACCTGAAGCGCAATATTAACCTGTCCCTTACCCCCATCCATTAATAAAAGATCCGGAAATTTTGTAAAGCTACCGAATTTATCCTCCAGCTCCTTTTCTTCCAGCTCTTTTTTCTCTTCCATTCCATGTAAAAATCTTCTGGTCAGAACCTCCTTCATACAACCATAATCATCCGGCCCTGTCACTGATTTAATCTTAAACTTTCGGTAGTCACTTTTTTTAGGCTTACCTTTTTCGTAGACTACCATGGAGCCTACATTTTCAAAGCCGCTGATGTTGGAAATATCAAAAGCCTCCATTCTGATAATTTCCTTTAATCCCAGTAAATTACTGATTTCCTTCACTGCCCCTATGGTTCTGCCTTCTTCCCGTCTCATACGCTCTCTGTCCTGACTGAGAACCATGGCTGCATTTTTAGCTGCTAAATCTACCAGCTTTTCTTTTGTCCCCTTTTTGGGAATCTTAAGTGCCACTTTACTGCCTCTTTTTCTGCTTAGCCACTCCTGAATAATTTCTGTTTCTTCTATCTCCCACTGAAAATAAATTTCCCTTGGTATATAAGGTGTTCCCGCATAAAATTGCTTTACAAAGCTGGTGAGTATTTCTGTTTCACTGTTTTCAGAGGTATTTGTCATATAAAAATGTTCTCTTCCGATTAACTTTCCACCCCGGATAAAGAATACCTGTACTACGGCATCGTAATCATCCTTTGCCAGAGCCAGAATATCTCTGTCCTCACCTTCTGTATCCGTAATTTTTTGCTTTTGTGAAATCTGTTTTACACTTTGAAAAAGATCCCTATAGCGAATAGCTTCCTCAAATTCCATCTTTTCTGATGCTTCTTCCATCTTACCTTGAAGATCATTTAAAATCTTTTCATATTTCCCATTTAAAAAATCTAAGGCCTCTTTCACGTTTTTCCCATATTCTTCCCTGCTGATATAATTTTGGCAGGGAGCATCGCACTGGTGAATATAATAATCAAGACAGGGTCTTTCTTTTCCACAGTCTTTGGGAAGATTCCTGTTGCAGGTTCTCAGCTTATAAATCTTATTGATTAATTCAATGCTGTCCTTTACTGATCCTGCACTGGTGTAGGGTCCAAAATACTTTGATTTATCCTTTTTTATTTGTCTTGCAAATAATACTCTGGGAAATTCTTCCCCCAGGGTAACCTTAATATAAGGATATGTTTTATCATCCTTCAGCATTGTATTATATTTAGGACGATGCTCTTTTATTAAATTATTTTCTAACACAAGAGCTTCCATCTCTGAATCAGTAACTATATATTCAAATCTTTCTATCTGTGTTACCATTCTGGCAATTTTAATACTATGATTTGCATTTTCTCTAAAATAAGATCTTACCCTGTTTTTTAATATTACAGCCTTACCCACATATATTATATTATCTTTTTTATCAAACATAATGTATATCCCAGGCTTATTAGGCAATTTTTTTAATTCTTCCTGAATATTAAATTTTTCGTTATTCATCTTTTATTCCCGTTTTCTCACTTTGAAAAAGAAAGAGTTACCTTCCGGTAACCCTTTCTGGCAAAAAATCATCTTTTTCTGTTCTGTTACTTCTTAAAATATTTCTTCCGGATTGGCACCGCTGTATCTTCCTTTCGGCTGTAAGGATTCTTCCTTCTTCTCTGCCTCTGATTTCTCTTGAGGCTCATCTTCCTTTTTCTCAGAAGCTTTCTCAGCTTCTTCTGCCTTATCCTCTGTCTTGTCTAATACCTCTGTACCGGCCTCAGCTTCCTGATTACTATCCGAATCAGAAACGGCTTGGGTATTCTCTTTCTCTTTTTTATTCTCTTCTTTTTTTTCTTCTTCAGGTTCAGGAAGTCCTTTTTCCCGGCGGTAAATCTTCATAAACTCTTTACCGGTAATGGTTTCCTTTTCAATTAAATATTCTGCCAAACGATCCATTACCTGTCTGTTTTCTCTTAACAGCTCCAGTGCTTTTTCGTAGCTTTCTTCCAGAAGCTTTCTAACCTCTTCATCTACTCCTGCTGCTGTAACATCACTGCAATTCAAAGTTGCATTTCCGTCCAGATATTTGTTCTGGATAGTTGCCAGACCCATAAGGCCAAATTTTTTACTCATACCGTACTGGGTAACCATGGCTCTGGCGATATCCGTAGCTTTTTCAATATCATTTGCCGCTCCCGTTGTTACCGTATCAAATACGATTTCCTCAGCTGCACGTCCTCCGAAAATACTTACAAGACGATCCCTCAGCTCTGCTTCTGTATTCAAATATTTTTCCTCCTCGGGAACATGCATAACATATCCCAGGGCTCCCATGGTACGGGGAACTATGGTAATCTTCTGTACCGGCTCAGAATTTTTCTGAAGGGCACTTACCAATGCATGGCCTACCTCATGATAAGAAACAATCTTTCTTTCTTCCTTACTCATGATTCTGTCTTTCTTTTCTTTTCCTACCAATACTTGCTCTACAGCATCGAAAAGATCCTTCTGAGATACATATTCTCTGCCTTCTTTCACTGCATTGATGGCAGCTTCGTTTATCATATTAGCCAAATCAGAACCTACAGCACCACTGGTTGCCAGAGCAATTGCATCGAAATCCACAGTTTCATCCATTTTTACGTCCTTGGCATGAACCTTTAAAATTTCAATTCTCCCTTTTAAATCCGGCTTATCTACAATAATTCTTCTGTCAAAACGTCCGGGACGAAGTAAAGCCTTATCTAAGATTTCCGGTCTGTTAGTAGCACCCAGGATTAAAATTCCCTTTGAGGTATCAAAACCGTCCATCTCTGAAAGCAGCTGGTTTAAGGTCTGTTCTCTTTCTTCATTTCCACCTCCGCCGTATCTGGAATCACGGCTTCGTCCTATAGCATCAATTTCATCAATAAAAATAATACAGGGTGCATTTTTTGTAGCTTCTTTAAATAAATCTCGAACTCTGGACGCACCTACACCAACATATAACTCAATAAAGTCAGAGCCTGTTAATGAGAAAAAGGGAACATGAGCTTCACCTGCTACTGCTTTGGCTAATAAGGTTTTTCCGGTACCGGGAGGTCCTACCAGTAAGGCTCCCTTAGGAAGCTTAGCACCGATGGATGCATATTTTCCCGGATTATGAAGGAAATCTACTACCTCCTGTAAGGATTCCTTCGCTTCATCCTCCCCTGCCACATCTTTAAAGGTAACTCCTGTTTCCTTCTGCACATAGACCTTGGCATTGCTCTTTCCTACACCCATGGGGCCTCCGCCGCCACCCATTCTTTTCATAATAAAGCCAAATACTACCCATACCAGAACTAATGGTAGGATATAAGTTAATACAAAATCCAAAATTAAATTGGAACTGTCAGGTATCTGTGGTGTAATTTCTACACCTGCCTCCAGCAATCTTGCAGTTACTGCATCATTAGATTCTGCCCTTCCTGTATAATAGGTAATTTTAGGCGTTAGGAAGGTATAATACATATTTACAGGCTGTGGTGTACTTTGTGCCTGCCCCTTAGGTGTAATCGTAATTTTATCTGAGGCAATATGAACACTTTCAATCTCACCTCTGTCCAGCATAGCTACAAATTCATCATAGGGAATTTCTTTAGATGAGCTTCCCTCTAAAGTTTTCATAAAGTAACTCATTACTACCAGGCTTACTAAAGCAGCTACCAGAAATATTAAAAAATTTTGTTTTCCAGGTCCCTTCCCCTGACCGGGGCCACCCTTACCATTCTGATTTCTATTTTGTTGATTTTTTCTCTGATTGTTATCGAAACGATGTAAATTATCGTTCATATTTTTCCTCCGTTACTATATCTATATCTTCTATTAATAATAATCATTCCTATTGTGGTACAAAGTACATTATAATTAGCATAATACTTAAAAGCAATATAATTAACATTAATTTTTCCCGGCAAATCTAAAAGATTTGTAAACTACATCCTTTATTTCTTTTTGCTTTCTATTGAATTTTTATTTTAATAATACTATAATTCAATGGTTATATTTGTTCTTAATTTTATGTATGGAAAGTTTATGATGAATTCAATTTTAAAATTATCAAATGACGAAAAGAAAACTGAAATAATTAAAATTATCAGGTGTCTTCTGGGTGCAACCCTGTATGCCGGCAGTATTAATCTTTTTATTGCTCCCGTTAATCTTTATAATGGTGGTATTATGGGATTTAGCCAGCTGCTCCAAATGTTTCTGGTTAATTTTTTAAACCTGCCTTTTCACAATTTTAATTTGACCGGTATTATCTATTATCTCTTTAACGTACCTATTTTATTTTTATCCTTCAATAAAGTTGGAAAGAGATTTTTTGTTAAATCTGTAATATGTATTTCCTGGATTACCTTTGCCATGTCTATTATCCCCGTACCTACAGCTCCTATTTTAGATACCGATTTACTGGGAACCTGTATCATCGGAGGAATTATCGGTGGTTACGGTATTGGCTCCATGCTTAAAAATGGTGGTTCCGGTGGTGGTATGGATATTGTAGGTATGATCCTTGTTAAGTGGAAAAAGGATTTTAGCGTCGGAAAAATCAGTCTGCTGGTAAATGCTTTATTATATACGATTTGTTTTTTCTTATTTAATATACCGATTGTTATTTATTCCTTTATTTATTCTTCCATATCTTCCATAGCAATTGACCGCGTACATGACCAAACCATTACAGTAGAAGCAACGATTATCACAAAAAAAGATTGTCCTGAAATGCGCCAGCAGATTTTTCATGAATTACGGCGTGGAATCACCTTATGGAATGCAACCGGTGCCTATACCGGAGAAGATACTAAGATAATGTATGTCCTTTTATCTAAGTACGAAGTTCGTCATCTTAAAAATATTGTTAAGAAATATGATCCAAATGCTTTTATCGTTGTTAATGAGGGTGTTACTATCCAGGGCAACTATATTATAAATCTTTGATAAAAAAGAGGGGATATCCCCTCTTTTTTTATTCTTCTTCTGTATTTAATTGACTGAAAAATGTAATAAGGTAAATTCCTGACAAGCCTACTAAAGAATATACTATTCTTGATAACCATGTCATTTCTCCAAAAATAAATGCTACCAAATCAAAATTCAGCAATCCTATTAATCCCCAGTTTACTGCTCCAATAATAGCTATTGTTAATGCTAAATAATTTACTGTTTTCATAATTTCTCCTATTCTGAGTAATACTTGGCATAGTTTATGCTTTATTAGTATTCCTTTATTTTAAAGTAATATGAGTAAAAATATCATTTAGTTGTATTTACTAGTACAAAATTTTATATTACAATAATGAGTATGTTTTATATTTCGGGGTAACATATACTTATGATTCATGTTTTGACGGAGGACTCTATGAAAATCGGTTTTGATAATGATAAATATTTAAAAATGCAGTCGGAACATATAAAGGAAAGAATTGCGCTTTTTGATAATAAGCTTTATCTGGAATTTGGCGGAAAGCTTTTTGATGATTTTCATGCTTCCCGTGTTCTTCCCGGCTTTTTACCTGACAGTAAATTAAAAATGCTTCTTCAACTTAAAGAACAGGCAGAAATTGTTATCGTTATCAGTGCCGACGATATTGAGGGAAATAAAGTACGTGGTGACTACGGAATTACTTATGACAATGATGTTCTTCGTCTTATTGATGTATTTCAAAGCTTCGGTTTATATGTAGGAAGTGTTGTTATTAATAAATTTGATGGGCAAAACTCAGCTATCAAATTTCGTGAACGCTTAAATTCTCTGGGAATTAAATCCTATATCCATTATATTATTCCCGGCTATCCCGGTGATATTGCTACGATTGTGAGCGATGAAGGATATGGTAAAAATGAATATATTGTAACCGAAAAACCATTGGTTATTGTAACTGCTCCGGGCCCCGGCAGCGGTAAAATGGCTACTTGCCTGTCTCAGCTGTATCATGAGCATAAAAGGGGTATTAAAGCCGGTTATGCCAAATTTGAAACCTTTCCTATCTGGAATTTACCTTTAAAGCATCCTGTGAATGTGGCCTATGAGGCAGCCACTGCAGATTTAAATGATATTAATATGATTGATCCCTTCCACCTGGAAGCTTACGGTATCACTACCGTTAATTATAACCGTGATGTTGAAATTTTCCCGGTATTAAATGCCATCTTTAAGGAAATTTTAGGTGAAAGTCCTTACAAATCTCCTACAGATATGGGTGTTAATATGGCCGGTAAATGTATTATAGATGATGATATCTGTTGTGAAGCCAGTAAACAGGAGATTATTCGCCGTTATTATCAGGAATTATGCAATATCAAACGTGCTAGCGGCAGTACCAACTCCTTATATAAACTTGAGCTTCTTATGAAGCAGGCGGCTATTACCCAGGAACAACGAAAAGTGGTTACTGCAGCTTTAAAAAGAGAAGAGGATACCGGGCATCCTGCTGTTGCCATTGAGTTGCCGGACGGTAAAATTATTACCGGTAAAACCTCTGATTTATTAGGTTCTTCAGCTGCAGCCTTAATGAATGCCCTGAAGGAGTTAGGGGGAATCGATCATGACTTGCATTTAATTTCTCCTTCTGCAATTGAACCTATCCAGACTTTAAAAACCGATTATCTTGGCAGCAAAAATCCTAGACTTCACACAGACGAAATTTTGATTGCACTATCTATGTGTGCGGCCAATGACAGCAATGCTAAATTGGCTTTATTGCAAATTCCTAAATTAAAATATTGTCAGGCTCATTCTTCTGTATTATTATCTTCTGTTGATGAGAAAATTTTCAAAAAGCTTGGTATCCATCTTACCTGTGAAGCGAAATATGAGCTTGATAACAAAATATATCATAAATAGAAAGAGGCAGCTTATGCCGCCTTTTTTCTGTTAAAGTTCATCCAATGTCCCAAATTCGTAGCCCATACTTTTCCACTCACATATGATTTCATCCATAATTTCTGCATTTGTTTGTGAGGTACTATGCAGTAATACGATGGCCCCCGGGTGTATTCTTTCCTTTAATTTTTCTATTGCTTCCTCCTTTGATGGCTGATTATCTACTTCCCAATCAACATAGGCCAAACTCCAGAAAATACTCTTATAACCGGCTTCCTTTGCCCATTGAAGCTGTTCCATGGTAAATTTGCCTTGAGGAGGTCTGTAAAATTTATCCATGTCGCTACTTGTAATATTACGATATAAAATTTCCAAATCTTCCAATTCTTTTATAAATTCCTCTTTACTATTCAGAGTAGCCATATCCTTGTGATGATAAGTATGATTTCCTACTATATGTCCCTCAGCTACTATTTTTTTTACCAGTTCAGGTTCCTTTTCTAAATAGTTTCCTACAAGAAAGAAGCATGCTTTTACATTATTTTTCTTTAAGGCTTCTAAAATTTTTTCTGTATTACCATTTTCAAAACCTGCGTCAAAAGTTAAATATATTTTATTTTCTTTACCCAGGTGATACGCCTCTGATACTTCCAGCTCTTTCTTATCTATATCTATTACAGGACAGGTATTTTTTTCTTGAAAGCTTAATCCCCAATTGTTAACTTTCATAGTAGTTATTACTTTTTCTTTGTTAAAATAAGATAAAACAAATAATACTATAACTATGACGATTAAAATAGGTAACAATTTTATTCTTTCTTTTCTCTTATTCATCTCTACCTCCTTTTTAATATTATATGGAAGTTTTAATGATTTATGATAACAGTAGCTACATGCATAAAAAAAGACTTAAGTATAACTTAAGTCTTTAGAGGCGACAATCGGATTTGAACCGATGATAAGGGTGTTGCAGACCCGTGCCTTACCACTTGGCTATGTCGCCATATTCTTATTATATTTTAATATAATAGAGTGACTCCTACGGGAATCGAACCCGTGTTACCGCCGTGAAAGGGCGATGTCTTGACCGCTTGACCAAGGAGCCAAAAC
>JAFYWD010000041.1 GCA_017558205.1 Lachnospiraceae bacterium
ATGCCATACCAAATCCACATTTTTCCATGCTTCTTATTCCAGGCATCCACATCCGACAATTCACTTTCTTTTGGTGGTTTTTCACCGCTATAAAACCCTACCGGCTTTTTACTTTTATACTGACTAATGCCAAGACCAAGCATAATTGCTGCCACAAACAAATAAATTACAAGTCCAAAAATAATTTCTACCATATTTTCACTTTCTATCCTTCGTTAAAACATTCACTACAATCAGTTCTATCTTATACGCTACATCTTATTTTACTATTTTTTCAGAACTCTCTACTATATGCTTCAACAACACGGTAGTAGTCACACTGCCTACACCACCCGGAACCGGTGTAATCGCATCTACGATTTCTGATACGCTTTCATAATCCACATCTCCGCAAAGCTTATCATCTACTACATGGATTCCCACATCAATAATAACCTGACCCGCTCGTACATAGTCAGAAGTTATCATCTTGGCAACTCCTGCACATGCTACGATGATATCTGCATTACGGCATTCTTCTTTTAAATTTAGCGTTTTGGTATGACATATGGTTACGGTAGCATTTTTTGCAAGAAGGAGCATAGCTACGGGTTTTCCAACCACCATACTTCTTCCTACCACTGTCACTTTTTTACCGGTCAAATCAATGCCATAATAATCTAAAATTTCCATAACGGCCTGTGGGGTACATGGTGGATATCCCTTTTTATCCCCTGCAAACAAATGGGCATCGTTAGCACTGGTAAGGCAATCTACATCCTTTTCCTCTGCCAATAATGTTTTGATTCTGTTTTCATCTAAGTTTTTCGGTAATGGACGGAACAATAATACACCATGCACAGCCACATCCTCATTTAACTCCCGAATCACATTTTCCAACTCATCCTGTGTTATAGATAAGGGTAATTCTATCGTTTCTACTTTTGCTCCTACTCCTTCAAAACGCTTATAGATTCCTCTTTCATAAGATAAATCATCTTCTCTTGCACCAACACGCACTACTGAAAGCTTTGGTTCCACTCCGTTTTCTTTTAACTTTTCTACTCTTACCTGTAAATTGGCCAAAATTGCTTTTGCCGCTGGCATACCTCGTAATTCTTTCATAATCTAACTCCCGGATTTTAGGCTTGCTTTTCTTCCATTCCTTTATGTGATAATTCATAATATTCTATAACAATCCACAATATTCTAGAGACTTCTCTTTCCTTCTATCCATGAACTTCCCCGGCAAGCCTTATTTTCTTTTTTATTTTTCCACCAATGTCTTCTGAATTCTAGCATAAATACCCTGGCACCGTTTTCCGGTATCCTCTACCAATGCCAAAGCCTTTTTATTTAATCCCTCTGCAATCATTGGATTCCGTAAGGATTTGGTATTAATATACACATTCATAACAGCCCCTTCTACAGCAGCCTTACAACATACTGCTGCCACAGCCACATCACTAAGAGCCAATTTACTTCCTTTTTCTTCCAACTCTTCCAATACCGGAATCAAATCATGAACCTTACCTGCTAATTCCATAGGCACAACTGCTGCTGCCAACAAAGCTTTTTCCATAATTTCATCTCTCTTTGGATCATCTTTTGGAATCTTATAGGCTTCTGCCAATGGGCCAAAAGCGTCTGCGTCTTTTTCAATAAAGGCATGGATTTCCCAAATAGCATCTTCTAAATAGGTCAATATTCTATCAATATCTTCCTGATACTGCTCATATTTTTTCTTTCCTGTAGTTAAATTAGCTACCATACTTCCTAAGGCTGCTGCCACAGTTCCCACTAAGGCTGCCGCACCACCACCTCCCGGAGTTGGTTCTTTACTTGCTAATGTATTGATAAATTCTTTCATATTAGTTATTCATCCCTTTCCTTTATTCCCTACTTTTTTTGACATATCCCCTAATTTAGTAGGAATTTTCTACTACACTTTTCCTACTTTTTTCATCACTTCACTATTCTAGTAGGTTTTTCACAGCTTATTTTTCCCACTTCACCACTCATCGCGCTTC
>JAFYWD010000042.1 GCA_017558205.1 Lachnospiraceae bacterium
AATTATCAGAAGAAGTAATAACCTATAGCCAGAAGATATCAGCAGATACCGGAAGATAAGATCGGCTATGCATAGTAATAGATAAAAACAGAAGGCTGTTGGAAACAACAGCCTTTTTTTAAGATTCCTATAAAACAGGGGAGAAACATATGGAGAAGAGAGAGGTAGATGTTATTATTCCTACTTTTCGACCGGATGAAGGGTTAGTCACATTGCTGGAGTTATTGGAACAGCAGACACTTGCCCCCGGCAGGATTATTATTATCAATACCAAAGATAATAAAGGTAAATTATTTTTTGAAAAGCAGCAGCTTACAAAGCGCTTTTCCTTGGTGGAGCTTTATCATATTTCACCGGAGCAGTTTGATCACGGAAAAACCAGGGATTTGGGAGTAGGATATTCTGAAGCTCCTTTTTTTCTTTGTATGACTCAGGATGCAGTTCCCAAGGACAATAAGCTGTTGGAGGAGCTGTGGAAAAGCTTTGAGGATCCAAAAGTGGCTGTGGCTTATGGCAGGCAGCTTCCCAGAAAGGGTGCCGATGTTTTGGAAAGCTATACCAGGGAGTTTAATTATCCTGCTGTTTCCGGAATAAAGTCTAAGGCAGATCTGCAAAGGCTTGGAATAAAAACTTATTTTTGTTCTAATGTATGTGCCATGTACCGCAGGAGTATTTATAACAGTTTAGGTGGATTTATTAAAAAAACCATATTTAATGAGGATATGATTTATGCTGCTGCAGCGATACAGGCTGGTTACAAAATCCAATATCAGGCAGCTGCCGAGGTAATTCATTCTCATCATTATACAGGGCTTCAGCAGCTGAGACGTAATTTTGATTTGGGAGTGTCCCAGGCAGATCATCCTCAGATTTTTGCAAAGCTTCCCTCAGAAAAAGAAGGAAAGAGGCTGGTTGCGGGAACCATTAATTATTTAAGACAGAAGAAAAAGTCTTATCTAATACCTTTGTTTTTTTATCAAAGTGGTTGTAAATATCTGGGCTACCGTTTGGGGAAAGCTTATAAAGCTCTTCCAAAAGGCTGGATTAAAAAGCTAAGTATGAATCCGAACTATTGGCAATAGTGACAAGGCAGGATTTTTTTCACAAATTTTAAAGATTTTGAACACAAAATAAACACAAATGATAGATATACTTTGTTTATCAAATTAAAAATAAACTAGAAAAGGATGTGTTTAATATGTATCAGGATAATAATTATAATAACTCAGGAAATTACAATGGAGGAAATTACTCCTCTGAATATCAGGCCTATGAATATGACAGAAGCGGTGAGCAGGATAGAAGAAGCTATGGGTATGATTATGAATCAGATAATAAGAAGAGTGGTCGTGTACTAAAGACAGTGGTAGGAACCCTTTTGGTGGTAGCCCTGGTAGGAACGGGAACCTATGCAGGTTTCCGTGTGGGCAATTCTGCCGTAAGAGTCCCTGAATTACAGACAGCAGCAGAACAGCAGGTTCTGCCCGAAATTGCCGAGACTGTTTTGCCCGAAAAGCAACAGCCCGTAACTCAGCAGCCGGAGACAGTAAGAACAGTAATTACAGACGTAACTAATGTGGTAGAGGCAGTAATGCCTTCTGTAGTATCTATTACCAATACCTCTATCGTTACCCAGAGCTTTTGGGGACAGCAGTTTACCAGCGAAAATGCTTCCAGTGGTTCCGGTTTTATTGTGGGGGAAAATGAAAATGAATTACTGATTGTGACCAATAATCATGTAATTACAGATTCTACGGAATTAAAGGTACAATTTATCGATGAATCAGTTGCGACAGCTAAAATAAAAGGAGCCGATAGTAATATGGATCTGGCAGTGCTGGCAGTACCCCTGGAACAGCTGGAGCAAAAAACAAGGGAAGTGATTTCTATTGCAGTATTAGGAGATTCTGAAAGCTTAAAGGTAGGTGAGCCCGCCATAGCCATCGGAAATGCCTTAGGCTATGGTCAGTCAGTAACCACGGGAGTAATCAGTGCCCTGAACCGTCAGATTATGGTAGAGGATGGAACTACCGTAGGTAGTCTGATTCAGACAGATGCAGCGATTAATCCGGGAAATTCCGGAGGTGCGCTGTTAAATGTTAATGGAGAGGTAGTAGGAATTAATTCCAATAAGATGGGAGGAAATGCCATCGAGGGAATGGGATATGCAATTCCTATTTCAAAGGCAAAGCCTATTATTGAGGAATTGATGAGCCGTGAAACAAGAGATAAGGTTGCCCAGGAAAGAAAAGGTTATCTGGGTATTTCCGGTCTGGACGTAACCAGCGAAGTATCTAAAATGTACGGAATGCCCTTAGGTGTGTATGTGGCGCAGGTATATGAAGGCGGTGCTGCGAAAGCCGGAATGCTGAAGGGTGACATTATTACAGCCTTTGATGGTAATACAGTAACTACCATGGAAGAGCTGCAGGAATACTTAGAATACTATGAAATTGGAAGTACCGTTTTAGTAACCATAGAGAGACCTACAGCAGGAGGTTACATTGAACAGACACTGCTGGTATCTCTGGGAGAACAGGTACAGACCCCATAAGGAGGTAAAATGGCTGAAGAATTTGAAAAGGATATAGATGACGGATATGAGGATATCTGTTTTATTTGCAGAAGAGGAGAAAGCAAAACCGGAAAAATGTTCCGGCTGCCCAACCGGATTACTGTCTGTATGGATTGTATGCAAAGAACCATGGAAACTCTTGATAAGGTGGATTATAATACCATACTGAATGATAATGCCTTTATTAACCGTCTTTTTCAAACACCATATTCTACAAAGGAGAAGGAAGAAAAGGAGAAAAGGCAGGAAGAATCACAGTCTGCAGGCAGTGCAGAGGAGACAGTCACTGCTGCCGATCAGGAGGAAGAGACTGAGGAAAAGGAAAAAAAGGGAAAGCCCTTTCCAAATATCAGCTTTATCAATCTTTCTGATTTAGGACTGGATGGCACAATTTCCAGAAAGCAGAAGCTGAAAAAACGAACCAAGGATCAAAAGCCTATCATTGATATTAAGAATATTCCGGCACCCCATAAAATTAAGGAAAAGCTGGATGAATATGTGATTGGTCAGGAAAAGGCCAAAAAGGTAATTTCAGTAGCAGTATATAACCATTATAAGAGAGTGGCCGCAGGGGCTATGGACGAAATAGAAATTGAAAAGTCTAATATGCTTATGATTGGGCCAACGGGATCAGGAAAGACCTATTTAGTAAAAACCCTGGCCAGAATCCTGGACGTTCCTTTAGCCATAGCTGATGCCACTTCCCTGACAGAAGCCGGTTATATCGGAGACGATATAGAAAGCGTGATAAGTAAGCTGCTGGCGGCAGCAGATAATGATGTGGACAGAGCTGAGCAGGGAATTATCTTTATTGATGAAATTGATAAAATTGCCAAAAAGAAAAATACCCATTCCAGAGATGTCAGCGGCGAATCTGTACAGCAGGGGATGCTAAGGCTTTTAGAAGGGGCTGAGGTAGAAGTGCCTGTGGGAGCCAGCAGCAAAAATGCCATGGTACC
>JAFYWD010000043.1 GCA_017558205.1 Lachnospiraceae bacterium
AAATGATGATTACTATCTTACCTATAAAGGGAAAGGTCTTCTGGCAAGAGAAGAATATAATCTACCTTTAAATGCCTCCTCTTATCAACATCTTCTCACTAAGGCTGATGGTATTATTATCCGTAAGAAAAGATATCTTATCCCTTACCTGTCCTATACTATAGAACTTGATGTTTTCGATGCACCTTATCAATCTCTAATTATTGCTGAAGTAGAGTTCTCCTCCCCCAAGGAAGCAGAGGACTTTCTTCCGCCCTCTTGGTTTGATCTTGAAGTAACATATAATCCTGCCTATCATAACTCAAATCTGAGTTTGGGAAATGGCCCTCTTCCTTAATATATTCGATAACAGCATTTCATAGTATAAAAAAGACCTGTATGGCTTTTGGGATTCATTCCCCACTTAATACCTACAGGTCTTTTGCTTATTTTTCTTCCTCTGTAATTTACACCATTTTTGATTTACATCAGACACTTTTCCACTACCTTGATTACGTCACTTGCTTCATAGGGCTTTGCTATGAAATCCTGTGCTCCGCTTTTAATCGCAAGAAGCATCTTTTCCTTCTGTCCTGCTGCCGTAATCATAATAGCTTTTGCTTCTTCATCAAATTTTTTAATCAGACGTAGGGACTCCAGCCCATCCATCTTCGGCATGGTAATATCCAAGGTTACTAAATCAGGCTTTAATTCCTGATACTTTAAATAACCTTCTTCTCCATTTACCGCCTCACCTACTACTGTGTAGCCTTTATCTTCTAAAATTTTCCTCAGAATCTTTCTGGAAGTTCTGGAATCATCTACAATTAAAATACCTGCCATATATCTTAATCTCCCGTTTATAGTATATTGAACGTTTCTCCTAATACAATGACTAAATCTACATCCTTTGATAAAAGCTTCATAGGAATTACCAATAACTCTTCTGCTTCAATGGCCGTAGCCTTCAGATAATATTCCGGAGGACATAAATCAAGCGTCTCATCCTTCAGACTTAACTTACTGGTAGCTAATCCATTAATACAATTCACAATTTCTCCGATGGCATCAAGCACATCTTCATCTACCACATTAAATACTTCCTGAGCATAAAAACCGGCAGCCTCACAGAGAGATCTTCCTTTTCCCACTAAACATGTGGTAAATCCGGTTTCTCCGGATACCTTTTGTAAAGAACCATTTTCAAACTCGTGACGATTAGTAAGAAAACCTCTTCCTATACTGATATCTATGTCTACAAGACGCATTAATGTTCTTACTGCCACGCTAGCGATATCTTCATATGCCAAAGCTTCCTGAGGCATAAATAATGTAAGAATCTGATCAATATCATCACATTTTAAAATTTCTATATCAGAAGATGTAAAACTATTATCATATTGAAAATCAATTAAAAGCTGCTCTAACTGTTCAATGAGCATCAGTCTTTGATTCTCTAATGCCTGTGCAAAGGCTAAGTAGGAATTCTCCTGCTTCTTCAACAGATTCTCTACCTGAGCCTCTGTCAGA
>JAFYWD010000044.1 GCA_017558205.1 Lachnospiraceae bacterium
AACGAAAATCAGCCAAATACTCAAAGGGATGAGAAGGGAAAGCTTCCCACAGAGTCAGGAGAGGAAGTAAGAGATGATCCCGGTATGGGAGAAGAGCCGGGGGAGGATGAGCATGGTCTGGTAACCAATCTTTATGACAGAATAATTCTTTTCTCTGAGCTGCAGGATGATACCTTAAATTTTTATGCCTATTATTCAGATGCTGACGTGGAGGCTGATATCCGCGTGAACTATAGACACAGAGAGGAAGAGAATAACGGAATCTGGATTGAGAAACAGGGAGAGCATGACTATAGTGCAAGACTTTCTTTGGGAACTAATTACATTACCATATATTATACAGATGGTGAAGGACAACGTAATTGGACAAGGCTTACCATCACTTATCAGGCAGATAGGGCAGATGCCGCTCATCCACAAAGGGGGGAGAATCCTCCCATAATTAAAACAAATCTGGATGATTGGACGGATGATATCAGGGTTTTTGAATTTACCTTTACAGTAGATGTAAAAAAATATGACGGAACAAGAATTTATAATAATAATATTCAGGTTTGGCTGGATGGAGAAAGTGTTACCAATCCTACAGGAACAGGGATTTATGAGTATGTTTTAAGATTTGGAATGCCGGTAGAGGGAAATGTTGAAAACCATACGGTATCGGTATTAGCCTGGGATGATGAAGGAAATTCACGATATGTTTCTTATGCCATAAGCCATAGAGCCAATGATGAAGGAACTGTCATTGGAAGTGTTACGGTAGAGATTGATGCTACCACCTTAGGACTGGGAATTATTGAAGAGACTGAAATCGTTATTGCTTCCGGAGATACGGCAGCAGTGGCAGTTTTTAAAATGCTGGAGGAATGTGGCTATACCTATACCAATTCCGGAGCTTTAAAAAATGATTTTTATCTGTCTTCCATCAGCAGAACGGATGCTTTTAGAGGGGCAGCTATTGAACCACGGTTAAGAAGATTAATTGAACGTGACGGTATTACCTTTTTACCTGACAGCGGAAGAGATAAGCTGGGGGAATTTGACTATACCAGAGGTTCCGGCTGGATGTATTTTCTGAATGGAGAATATTGTCCGGGCAAATCCATGTCTTCTTATACCTTGAACGGGGGAGAAAGAATTTCTCTCAGATTTACCCTGGCTTTTGGAAAGGATGTAGGCAGTTCCATCTCTGATACGAATACGACCCTGCAAAGCTATTGTGGCAAGTGGGTCAATGACACAATTATAGAGTACGAGCATCAATATGAACAGATTGAGAGAGTGGAGCCCACAGCTGAAAGAGAGGGTTATATTTTCTACCGTTGCCATTTATGTAAGGAAGAGAAACAGCAGGCTTTAATCTATGAGGGGTCAGAGGAAGAGCTGCCCACAGAGGGAGAAGAGTCTGAAAATGGACAGGAGCCACCATCGGAAGGAGGAGAACCTGAAAGCGGACAGCAGCCGCCATCGGAAGGAGAAGAGCCTGAAAGTGGGCAGAATCCACCCACAGAGGGAGAGGAATCTGAAAATGGGCAGAATCCACCATCAGAAGGGGGAGAACCTGAAAGCGAACAGCAGCTACCATCGGAAGGAGAAGAGTCGGAAGAGGGGCAAGAGCAACCATCGGAGGGGGAGAACCTGAAAACGGACAGCAACCACCCACAGAGGAGAAAGGGCCGGAAAGTGAGCAAGAGGCACCGGTAGAAGGAGAGGAAGTGCCCGGTCAAGAAAGTTTGACCAAAAGATATATGATATCTGAAGGAAAGGAAATGTATGAGAAAGAAAGAAAAAACAGCGGGCATTTTAAGCCTGCTGCTGGCAATTGTTCTATTATTATCAGGCTGCAACCCTGCTGACAGAGAGAATATCAGTCAAATGATAGACCGGACAGCAAGCAGTATTCAAAAGCTGGGTGAGGGTGGCAGTATATTAAAAGGCAGAGAGCTATTACCTGCCGGAGATTCAGCCTCTGACTGGATTGCCATGACCTTGGCTCTTTCCGGAAGAAAAGACGATTATGAAGCTTATTTAGAAAGTTTGGAAGAATATGTGATTGAAAAATATAGAACAGAGGGAGTACTTCATTCCGTAAAAGCTACGGAATACCACAGGATTGCTTTGACAATGCTGGCTTTAGGTGGAAATCCCGCAAGGATTATGTCAGGGGAAGAGGAGATTGATTTAATTGCAGACGGAACCTATCGTTTTCAAGGTGGAAATCCCGGCTTACAGGGAGCCAACGGCTTATGCTATGCATTGTTAGTATTAAATGCCTTGGTATATGAGATTCCAAAAGAGGAAGCGTTTGATTCCATGCGGCTGGTAAAAGAGCTTTTAGACTACCAAAATCCTGAGGGGGGGTTTTCATTGGATAAAAGCCTGGGAAGTGATATTGATATTACAGCCATGGCATTACAGGCGTTGGCACCCTATGGAGAGAAGCCGGAGGTAAAGGAAGCCATTGAAGCAGCACTTTTCTGGTTATCAGAAAAGATGACAGAGGAAGGAACCTTTATATCCTACGGAAGTGAAAATGCAGAAAGCTGTGCCCAGGTAATTCTGGCATTGTGTGCCTTAAAAATAGATCCGGAAGAGAGTGAACAATTCCAAAAACAACAAAATGTTTTGCAGGGACTGAATAGCTTTCGGCTGAAGGATGGAGGCTATCAGCATATAAAAGAGGAACAGCAGTCTAATCTTATGGCGACCTATCAGGCACTGCTGGCCCTGGAGGCAGTGGAAAGACTTAGGACAGAGGGACAATGGATTTTTGACTTTAAGCAGTAAAAGGAAGGAAGAAAGTAAGATGAAGGAAAAAATCATACAGATACAACAAGAGGTCAAAAAGGTAATTCTTGGGAAGGACCCTATTATCGATAAAGTTCTTACGGCAATTTTATGTCAGGGACATGTTCTCTTAGAGGATATTCCGGGAGTGGGAAAAACTACCATGGCAACAGCCTTTGGAAAAGCTCTTGGGCTGGAGGTAAAACGAGTACAGTTTACCTCGGATACCATGCCCTCCGATATTATCGGCTTTTCGGTTTATGATATGAAAACAGGACAGCTTCAATATAAGCCGGGCCCCATTATGACAAATCTTCTTTTGGCAGATGAAATTAACAGAACCTCCAGTAAAACCCAGTCAGCCCTTTTGGAGGCGATGGAGGAAGGACAGGTAACTGTAGACGGCATTACAAGGCAACTAAACCAACCCTTTGTTGTTCTGGCCACGCAGAATCCGGTAGGGACTGCCGGAACCCGGATGCTTCCTACGGCTCAGCTGGATCGTTTCCTGATGAAGATTTCCATGGGATATCCGGAGAGAGCCTCTCAGATTGAAATTATGAAAGAACGGCATCATCAAAATCCCTTAGACAAAGTAGAAGCAGTAGCTGATGTTTCAGAGATTTTAGGACTGATAGAGGAGACAAAGCAAATCTATATTTCTGATTTAATTTATGAATATATTTCGGAGCTGGTAGAAAAAACGAGAGAGAATTCTTACATACAGCTGGGAATCAGTCCCAGAGGGGCTCTTGCCTTATGTCGGGGAGCGAAAGCTGCTGCTTATCTGTCAGGGCGTGATTATGTAAATTCTGCAGATATAGAGAAGATCTTTCTTAGTATCTGTGGTCACCGTTTAATTCTCGCTCCCAAAGCAAGATTGCAGGAAGAAACAGCAGACAGTATTTTGGAAAGAATTATGGGTGAGGTTTCAAAACCGGATATTAAGGAGTCTGTCATCAGATGATAAAGAAAAGGGCTATCGGAATAATCCATTGGATGATGATATTACTATTTTTCATGGGAATCATGATTTTTCAATATCATCCAATCATTCTAATCATAGAAGGAATGTGGTTTTTACTCCCCTTTGTAACATGGTTTTTGAATTTCCGGTTAAAATCCCGGATAAAGGTAAGAGTTGAACTTCCTGCCGTAAGCAGTAAAAATAGTGAGTTTACGGGAAAGCTGATAACAATAAATAAATCAGTTGTACCGGTAATGAAGATTGTCTGTAAAGCAGCAGTAGAAAATAGTCTGACCGGAGAAAAAGAAGTACTCTATCTTCCAACCTACGCTATAGCAAAAGGAGGTAGTGTGAAAATATTTCAACTCTCATCTTCTTATTGCGGTTATATCCGGGTAAGAATTGAAAAAATATATCTTATGGATTGGCTGGGATTTTTATCGGTAAAGATACAGCCGAACATAAATACTTATGTATCGGTAGTACCTGATCTTTTTACCAGTCCTGTTTTTTTACAAATGAGTTATACCATGAAAGAAGAGGGAGAAAACTGGTCACCGGTAAAGAGAGGAAATGATGAATCGGAGGTACTATTCCTTCGTGAGTATAAGGAAGGAGACAGCATCAGGCAAATTCATTGGAAACTGTCAGCCAAAAAGGGAATAGCTATAGTAAAAGAGCCAAGCTTTTCTATAGAAAAGGCACTCTTGATCTTCTGGGATAAAAATATCTGTCAGTCTGAACCGAAGGAAATGGATGTACTGGCAGAATGTGTAAGCTCCCTTAGCAGAGAGTTTATACAACAGGGGATTACCTTTGATTTAGGCTGGAGTGCAGGAAGTGAAGAATGCTTTGAAAGCATAGATTCCATGGATAGATTATTAGAAACCATTCCTACCATGCTGAAACAGGGGTTCGATAAAAATCAGGGCATAGGAGAGTATTTACAAGAAGAAGATTATAGTAAAGTGATTTATTTTGCAGGAGATCTTCCAAAATATACAGAGAACCTTTTTGGATGCGAAAATATTACCTTCATTATATGTAATCAAAGAAGACAGGAGAGCCTGCCAAATGTTATCTCTATCAGAGCATCGAACTATATGGAAGATTTACGAAATATTGAAATTTAGAGGAAAAATATGTGAAGGGCTTAAAAATCAAGGTCTTAGAGGCCACAGAAATAAAAACAAAGACAGGAATAATAGAAATTGTGGCATGTATTTTATTTATGTCCGGATGTATAAAGATTATATTTTCGGGCTTTCCTTCTGTGGAAATAAGCTGGTGGCTTTATGCAGGTGCCTCTATTCCTGTTATCTGTTTCCTTTTTTCCTTATTTTGCAGGAGAGAAAAAACAGGGATATTTCTCATCGGTGGAGGAATCACAGCAGGAATATTTTTAGTAGGAAAATCAGTTTGTTCTTCAGGAATAGCTGTTCTTGTGAATGATTTTTTAGAATATTTAACAGGAAGGACGGGAGTAATTTATCTGGAATTATCAGAAAAAGACCGGGGAGGTGAATATCTGATTGCAGCCATAGTG
>JAFYWD010000045.1 GCA_017558205.1 Lachnospiraceae bacterium
ATTGATAATGTAAAAAAACAATATCAAATCGTAAAAAAGTTGTTTCACAGAGAAGACGTGGAAGCCATCTATAATGCAGGCGACTCGGGACGGGAAGGAGAATATATTCAAAGACTGGTTTTGATGATGGCAGGCTATAATGGCAAGGCAGCCTTAAAGCGTGTTTGGATTGACTCCCAGACGGAGGAGGAAATTATCAGAGGAATCCGTGAGGCAAAGGACAGCAGCTATTACGATAATTTAAGTAATGCTGCCTATTTGAGAGCAAAAGAGGATTATCTGATGGGAATTAATTTTTCCAGAGTATTGACCTTAAAATATGGCTATGGGATGAAGCAGTTTTTGAACAAGGATAAAATGGTGATTTCCGTAGGCCGTGTTATGACCTGTGTACTGGGAATGGTAGTTAAGAGAGAGAGAGAAATCAGGGAGTTTGTAAAAATTCCTTTTTATCGTATTCTGGCTTCTGTGGGTGATCAGGAGCTGCCTTTAGAGGCCGAATGGAAAAGTGTGGAGGGGAGTAAATATTATCAGTCTCCTCTTTTATATAAAGAAAATGGTTTTAAGAAGGAAGAGGATGCAGAGAAGCTGATAGAAGAAGTACAGGATGGGCATGCCTATCCTTTCACAGGTATCCTGGAGGATATAGAGAAGAAAAAGGAAACGAAAAATCCTCCTCTTTTATATAATCTGGCAGAATTACAAAATGACTGCTCACGTTTTTTTAAATGCAGTCCGGATGAAACCTTAAAAATTGTACAGGAATTGTATGAAAAAAAGATGACAACCTATCCCAGAACAGATGCCAGAGTGTTGTCTACGGCAGTGGCCAAGGAAATTCAGAAAAATCTTTCCGGTTTACAGCAGATTCCACAGGTGGCAGATGATGTTTCCCGGATTTTAGAAAAGGAAACCTATAAAAAGCTGGCAAAAAGTCGTTACGTCAATGATAAACAGATTACTGATCATTATGCCATTATTCCTACAGGACAGGGATTAAACAATTTATCAGGTCTGTCACCGACAGCATTAAAGGTGTATGAAATTATCGTTCGACGTTTTTTAAGTATTTTTTATCCGGCAGCTGTTTATCAAAAGATAACACTTACAATTAAGGCCAATGGGGAGAGTTTTTTTTCTAACCTGAAGATATTAAAGGAAGAGGGATATTTACAGGTATGGAAGGTACCGGTGGAAAAGAAAAAGGAAAATCAGGAGGAGGAAAAGGATAATTATAAGGCTTACGAAAAGATAAAGCATCTGAAAAAGCAGGATGAAATTTTCTTCCACAATATGGAGATTAAAACCGGTGAAACAACACCTCCCAAAAGATATAACTCAGGAAGTATTATTTTGGCTATGGAAAATGCAGGACAGCTGATTGAGGATGAGGAATTAAGAGCTCAGATCAAAGGAAGCGGAATAGGAACATCTGCTACCAGAGCAGAAATTTTAAAAAAGCTGGTTGCCAACGGCTATCTGGCTTTAAATAAAAAAACACAGATTCTCACACCCACCCAGGTGGGAGAGATGATCTACGAAGCAGTAGGACACTCCATCCGTGCCCTGTTGAATCCGGAATTAACAGCCAGCTGGGAAAAGGGACTTACTTTAGTATCAAACGGAGAAATTACACCCCAGGAGTATTTGAATAAATTAAATGATTTTGTAAGCAGAAGAACCCTGGTAGTTAAGGGGATGCGTTCAGAAGAACTTCTGCAAAGATATACCTATATTTCCCAGTTTTATAAAGGAAAAGGAAAGAATAGCAATGAAGCCAAAAAGAGCGAAGATAACCGGGAGAATACTGAATAGTTATCATTAAAGCTGAAAGGACTTGGAAGGAGAATAGATGGAAAAGATAAGAATAGAGGAATTATTTTCCTTAGAGGAGACCATAGCAAAGGAGCTTTTTTCGAAAAAAGAATATCCCTGGCAGGTGCTTCCTGAGATTGGAAGCTTTATAATACAGCTGGGAAACAGTTTGCCTGAGGAAAAATATGAAAAAAGAGGCGAGGATGTATGGATTGCCAAGAATGCAACGGTATTTCCCTCCGCTTATATTGCAGGACCGGCCATTATAGATGAGGAAGCAGAAATCCGTCACTGTGCTTTTATCAGAGGAAATGCCATTGTTGGTAAAAAGGCAGTAGTAGGAAATTCAACGGAGCTGAAAAATGTGGTATTGTTTAATCGGGTACAGGTACCTCATTATAATTATGTGGGAGACAGTATTTTAGGCTATAAGGCTCATATGGGAGCAGGAAGCATTACCTCAAATGTAAAAAGTGACAAGACTCAGGTAGTAGTTCACGGACAGGAAAACAGGGAAACCGGATTGAAGAAATTTGGAGCCATGCTGGCAGACCGGGTAGAGGTAGGCTGTAACAGTGTTTTGAACCCCGGAACGGTTGTTGGAAGAGGAACTCATATCTACCCGCTATCCTGTGTAAGAGGAGTAGTACCGGAAGAAAGTGTTTATAAGAATCCAAAAGAAATTGTGAAAAAACACTAGATTTTTTTGTCTGTTTATGAGAGAATAAGACCAATATGATTGACAAAAGATTAACTTTGGGAAACGTTGGAAGCGTTTCCTATTGTTGCGTCGCCTATCGGTATCTTAAGCCACCGGTTATGTTGTCATGAATAAGTTTTCTATTATTGAAAGGAGAAATTCACATGATTTATTCAAGAGAAGTTGAAGAAATGTGTCCAGTAGCACAGGGCGTAAGTCACGGTTGTGCTCCAATCCCAGAAGAAGCTAAATGGGTAAAAGCTAAAAATGTACAGGATATTTCCGGTTTAACACACGGTGTAGGCTGGTGTGCACCTCAGCAGGGAGCATGTAAATTAACCCTGAACGTAAAAGAAGGTATCATTCAGGAAGCATTAGTAGAAACTATCGGATGTTCCGGTATGACACACTCTGCAGCTATGGCATCTGAAATTTTACCCGGAAGAACAATTTTAGAAGCATTAAATACTGACTTGGTTTGTGATGCTATCAATACAGCTATGAGAGAATTATTCTTACAGATTGTTTACGGACGTACACAGAGTGCTTTCTCTGAAGATGGACTTCCTATCGGTGCAGGTCTGGAAGACTTAGGAAAAGGACTTCGTTCCCAGGTTGGTACAATGTATGGTACTTTAGCAAAAGGACCTCGTTACCTGGAAATGGCAGAAGGATATGTAACAGGAATTGCTTTAGATGCAGATAACGAAATTATTGGTTACAAATTTGTAAGTCTTGGAAAAATGACAGACTTCATCAAAAAAGGTGATGATCCTAATACAGCATACGAAAAAGCTTGTGGCCAGTATGGTCGTGTAGCTGATGCAGTTAAAATCATCGACCCCAGAACAGACAAAGAATTATAAGAATAAGAGGAGGAAACTATAATGGCTTTATTTGAATCTTATGAAAGACGTATTGATAAAATCAATGCTGTTTTAAATAGTTATGGTATCGCTTCTCTTGAAGAAGCAGAAAAAATCACAAAAGATGCCGGCTTAGAAGTTTACGATATGGTAAAAGGTATTCAGCCCATCTGTTTTGAAAATGCTTGCTGGGCATACATCGTAGGTGCAGCAATTGCAATTAAAAAAGAATGCAGAAGAGCAGCTGATGCGGCAGCAGCAATCGGAGAAGGTCTTCAGGCATTCTGTATTCCCGGATCTGTAGCTGATACACGTCAGGTAGGTCTTGGACATGGTAACTTAGGAAAAATGTTATTGGAAGAAGAAACAGAATGTTTCGCTTTCTTAGCAGGTCATGAATCTTTCGCAGCTGCTGAAGGTGCTATCGGTATTGCTGAAAAAGCTAACAAAGTACGTCAGAAACCTTTAAGAGTTATCTTAAACGGTCTTGGAAAAGATGCAGCTCAGATTATTTCCCGTATCAACGGATTTACCTTCGTTGAAACAGAATATGATCCTTATACAAATACTGTAAAAGAAGTTTTCCGTAAATCTTACTCTGAAGGACTTCGTGCAAAGGTTAACTGCTACGGTGCAAACGATGTTTGCGAAGGTGTAGCTATCATGCACAAAGAAGGTGTAGACGTTTCCATCACAGGTAACTCTACTAACCCTACAAGATTCCAGCATCCTGTTGCAGGAACCTACAAAAAAGAATGTTTAGAACAGGGCAAGAAATACTTCTCTGTAGCGTCCGGTGGTGGTACAGGACGTACACTTCATCCTGATAACATGGCTGCAGGTCCTGCTTCCTACG
>JAFYWD010000046.1 GCA_017558205.1 Lachnospiraceae bacterium
GGAGGAGAAGAAGCAGTTGATTTTACTATTACAAAGCCTACCAAGACTACCTTTACTACACAGGAACAGCTATCTGCTGATGGTGGAAAAATCACATTAGAAAATGGTACGGAGGTAACTTTAAGCCAGACAGTACTTTCAGGTTTTGATACCTATAAAGAAGGAGAAAAATTTGTTTTTGTAACCTATGGCGGTGTGAGAAAATCCTTTAAAGTACTGGTAGTAAATCTTCCGAAAAAAATAACAGCCGAGGCAGGAGAAAAGCTAAGTGACATAGAACTTCCTACCAGTGATTTTGGTGAATTTACCTGGGTTAATCCGGAAGCTGTAGTAGCAGAAGGAAGCCAAAGCTATTCTGTAAAATTTACTCCCGTAAATGATACTCTGTTTACGGCAAGAGAGGATTTATCCGTTGTCATCGAGACAAAGAGTACCGACAATCCGGGAGGAGAACAGGAAGAGCCTGAGGTAGAGGAAAAAGAAACCTTTATCATTACCTTGAATCCGGATGGAGGAACCGGAATTAGTGATCTTTCTTTGACAGTAGAAGAGGGAGAGAGTCTGTATGACAGGTTAAAGCTGTTAACACCTGAAAAAGAGAATTTTACCTTTGTTGGTTGGTTTTTAGAAGAAAATGGAGTACTGGGACAGCAGATTACCCAGAGTTCAGATATTGCTGTAACCTCTGATTTGACAGTAAAAGCAAAATGGGAAGCAGTGGATACTACAGACGAGGAGCTGGAAGCATTATTACAGCAGGCAGCATCCTTACTGAAAGAAGTAGAAGCTTTAGAAGGTAAAATAGCTGAGTATACCACTGAAAGTTATAATGCCTTAAACAGTAAGGCAACTGAATTAGAGCAGGAAGTTGCAAAGGCTCAGGAAGCAGGTAAAGATATCTTAACTGCTTTAATGGGAGAAGTAAGAACAGCGAAAGCTAGCCTGAAGAGTAAAGCACTGGCAGATGCCCTGGAAAAAGAAACCATGTATTCTGCTGAAGAATATACAGAAGAGACTTACCGGGCATTTACTGCAGCCATTGCAGCCGGAAAAGAAGCACTGGCAGGAACTAATAATTTAGAGGAGCAGAAAGAAAAAGCATCTGCTATTGAAGATGCTATCAGCAAGCTTGAAAAAAAGGCGGTGCCTGAGCCTGAAAAAGAAAAATACACCGTTTCCTTTAACCATATGGGAAAAGGTATAGATCGCTCAGTAGAAGTGAAGAAAGGTGATAAACTGGAAAAACCTGCAGATCCCACATATGAAGGCTTTGAGTTTAAAGGATGGTACAAGGAAGAAACCTTTACTACACTTTGGAATTTTGAAAATGATACAGTAACGGAAAATCAGACCTTATATGCTAAATGGGAAACAAAGAGTGTAGAGCCTGAACCGGAAGTACCTGTACTTCCTGATAGCAAAGCCATCAGGGTTGCACCCATAGCAGACCTTGTATATACCGGAAAAGCCTTAAAGCCGGTAGTTCAGGTATATGACGGTGAAAAGCTGCTTCAGTTAAATAAGGATTATAAGGTTACTTATAAGAATAATGTGAATGCCAATGCAGGAGCAGTTGAGGCAGGAGAAGAATTTAATGAAAATCTTCCCTATGTAATCATTACCGGAAAAGGAAACTACTCCGGAACCTTACAGGTAAACTTTAATATCC
>JAFYWD010000047.1 GCA_017558205.1 Lachnospiraceae bacterium
CTATTGTAACGGAAAGGTGATTTTTTTGTATAACACTTTGTCTCCACCCGCATAGCAGGTGGGTTTAGGTTTCAGCCATTTCCATTTTTCGGAACACGAAAAACTCCAATGCCCTCAACAGGCTAAAGCCCATACTTAAAAAAAGCAGGACCTTCTCTTCTCACAGGTCCTGCTTTTCCTTATTTATTCTTAATTGCTGCCAGCTTTTTCTGTCGGCGGTTTCTCACCTCTTCTGACTTAGGTACGATATCTCCCGCCTGTGTTAAGGCCCATTTTGTAAGTAACGGTCCAAAAATTTCATAAATTAATACCGCAAAAAGAGTAATATTTCTTATTAGGTTTCCTGCCTCTCCCAGCTGCATGGCTGTGGCACACATTCCCAGGGCTACCCCTGCCTGAGGAAAGAGGGTAATCCCTAAATAGTTGCAGGTATTTTTATCACAGGCTGTTGCCTTTGCACTAATATAAGTACCTGTATATTTTCCTAAGCATCTGAAAAGAATGTATACAACTCCGATACCTACAATCGCTACATCTTTAAATACTTCCAATTCCAGCTCAGCCCCGCTGATTACAAAAAATAAGGCGAATAATGGAGAAGTCCACTTATCACTAGCCTCCATCATATCATCAGCCAGAGGACAAAGATTACAAAAAACGGTTCCCAGCATCATACATACCAGTAAAGATGAAAAACCGATATGAAAGGGTCCGATTTCAAATTTCAGAGAAGACAGACCCGTAGTAAATGCCACCAATGCGATGGTCATATTCAATCTGTTCGTATTGGAATTAAAAAAGTTTTCAAGATGGGTTAACACCATACCCATAACAGCTCCCAAAATCAAGGAACAAACAATCTCCAGTAAAGGATTAACAAATATGGAAATCAGGTCTACCGTCCCGCTAATCAGAGTTTTGGCAATTCCAAAGCAAATGGCAAAAACAATTAAACCCACCGCATCATCCAGTGCTACAATAGGAAGCAAAAGGTTCGTTAATGGTCCCTTAGCTTTATATTGTCTAACTACCATTAAGGTTGCCGCCGGTGCTGTAGCCGTGGCAATAGCACCTAAGGTTATCAGCTGAGGTAAGGATAATTTATCAGGCATTATTAAATGAACCACATATAAGGCTGCATCTACTACTATTGTTGCTGCCAGTGCCTGAAAGATACCAATGGCAAAAGCCTGCTTTCCGATCTTTTTCAACTCCGCCAGCTTAAATTCACTTCCAATGGAAAATGCAATAAAACCTAAAGATATCTGCGAAATCAATGCCAGTCCGCTTACCTGGTCCATGGTATTAAAGCCGATACTATTAATTCCCAAGGCTCCCAAACAATAAGGTCCAATCAAAACACCGGCTATTAAATAGGCCGTAACTGCAGGCAGATTCACAGGCTTAAAAATTCTGGTCATAAGTAATCCTGCCAATAAGGCAAAGGATACTGTTAATAAGATGTTCATAATAATTCCTTCTTTCCCCGAGTGTAAGCATAACAATTCAGCTCATAACCTCTGGGTACCTTATTAACTATGATCTGAACTATTATACAAAATCTTCCTTATTTCGCTCCGAGTATACTCCTGTTATCAGGGAAAAGCAATGTCATTATTGTGAAAATATCCCATCAAATTCAACTATTTTTATCCGTTTTTCCTAATATCAATTAAATATTCTATTTTATATTTTTAGGATTGAATAACTTATTCCAGTCCATTTTGAAAAGAATAATCAAAAAGACCAGAGAACTGAGGCTCCAGGTTAGCGGATAAGCCCAGGAAATCATTTTAAACTCAGGTATGATCTTCAGAATAGAGGTTACGTAGGTAACACGTACTCCACACCAAAAGGCCAGCATGGTTGCCATTGGTATAAAGGCTTTTCCGCAGCCTCGCAAAACTCCGGCAGCACAGTGACTTAATGCCAACAGAAAGAAAAACAGGGCTGTCACCCTTGCATGGATGGTTCCAAAAGCAACTGATTCCGGTGTATCTACAAAAATCTTAATAAACTGTGGGGAAATCAGATAAATAATTACTCCCATAATCTCTGCCGTCAGCATACCAAACAGCACACCAAACAGTGATCCCTTTTTAGCCCTGTCTATTTTTTTTGCTCCCAGATTCTGACTTACAAAGGTGGGAAGGGACATGGACATACTCATAATAGGCATGAATACAAAGCCTTCTATTTTCGCATAGGCTCCCACCCCTGCCATGGCATAAGAACCAAAGCCGTTAATATTGGTCTGCACCGTAAGGTTTCCGATACTGATTACTGCATTTTGTATTCCTGTAGGAAGTCCCTGTTTTATTACTTCCTCCATCATCTCCTTATCGAAATGTAAGCTTCTGAAATCCAGTCTTGTATAATCCTCCTGGCGGCACATTCTGATTAAGCAGAGAATTACACTGATTCCCTGTGCAATTACTGTTGCCACTCCTGCTCCAATTACTCCCCAATCGAAAACTGCCACAAATAACAGATCCAATACTACATTAATAATCGAAGATAAAACAAGATAATATAAGGGCCTGAGGCTGTCTCCCAAAGCCCTCATAATTGACATGCAGATATTATACATGATAACAGTCGAAACACCGGCAAAATATACATTAAAGTACTGTAGGGAATTAGGTAGTACACTTTCCGGTGTATTCATCCATATCAGAATCTTTGGCACCAGTGCTAAACCTACTATGGTAGATAATACGGAGGATATAATGCCCAGTAAAAAATTAGTATGTATAGCCTTTACCACGTTAATCTTCTCTCCGGCTCCGTAATACTTGGAAATTACCACGCCTCCTCCAATAGATATTCCATTAAATAAACCAACAATTAAAAAGGTCATGCTCCCTGATGAGCTTACTGCCGCAAAAGCATTATTATCAGCAAAATTTCCAATTACCCAGGCATCCGCTATATTATAAAACTGCTGTAACAGCTGTCCGATAAATAACGGTATTGCAAATAGTATGATATTCTTAACAATCGGTCCTTCTGTAAGATTTACGGCTGTACCTGCTTTCTCTTTTCCAAAAATCATTTTTAACTTCTCCTTTTCCCTCTTATCCTATCATATAGAAATTTCTCTCATCTGACAAGAAAGAAAAAGCGTGGTCTTCCCGGGGGAATTCCACGCTTACTTAAAACTTATTCCGATTTCTTCTCTTTCCAGCCTGCATACAAGGTAAGATCAGTTTCGATCTTATCTCCCTCCTGATCCCACTGCTCTGTACAACTATGATCAATATACCAGCCGGTAAATTCATAGCCTTCTCTTGTAGGAACCTCTATAACCTCCAGCAGCTCTCCGTACATCCGGTTGACAGAATCTACATCTGTACCACCTTTTGAATCGAAGGTAATAGTAAATCCCGGATTTCTTAAATCCAGAGCAACCACAATTAAAATAACTGCTATGCAGGTAACGATAATAATATCCAAGGTTCTTACAGATATTTTTACGTGCTTATACAGACCTCGAAATTCTCTTGGCTTATTTTTTGTATCAGCTTCTGATACTTCTTCTAAGATTTCTTTTTTATTATCCATTTACTAGCTCTTTATTCTACCACTCGCTGCTGCAAGCAATTATAGCTGACAGCAGAATACAGCAGCTCTTATTTCTTCACTAAGTACTTACGCATATCTAATGCACAGGCACAGAGAATAATAGCACCTTTAATAATGTAAAGAGAAGAAGAATCTACACCTAACATAGTAAGTGCTACGAAAATAATACGTAAGATAAATACACCCAGGATAATACCGGAAATGGAACCTGTACCACCTACAAAGGATACACCACCGATAACACAGGCTGCGATAGCATCACACTCTGCATTTAAACCGGTAGCAGCAGCAACGGAACCACTACGTACACCTTCAATAAATCCTGAATATCCATACATAGCACCTGCAAGGGTATGTACTAATACAGTTGTCCAGAATACATTTACACCGGAAACCTTAGCCGCTTCTGCATTGGAGCCTACAGCAAACATGTTTTTACCAAATGCAGTTTTGTTCCAGATAAACCACATTACAACTACCAGAATGGCAGCATATAATACATAGGTAGGAATGGCAACGTTTCCTAAACGGAACATTTCTCCACCTACCAGATCTTTATATTCCTTACTTAAACCGGAAATAGGCTGACCGTTGTTTCCGTTTAAGCCGAAGAACCAAAGAATAATACCATAAGTAATTAACTGGGTAGATAAGGTTACGATGAATGGATGTAAGCTGAATTTCGCTACGAAAAATCCGTTTACCAAACCAATAAAGGCACCAATAGCAACTACACCTAATAAAACTACCAGAATCCATCCTACAGTAACCTCAGGAATGTTCTGGAACATTTTATTTGCAAAATCTGATTTCTGTAACATAACAGCTGCTACAGCCGCTGTTAAACCGGAAATACGTCCGGCAGAAAGGTCAGTACCTGTTAAAACGATACAGCCTGCAATACCTAATGCCATTGGCAGATAGGCAGCAACCTGGGTAATAAGGTTCGCAAAGGAACCTAAGGTTAAAAATGCAGGTTTTACACTGGCTGTATAAATAATGAAAATTGCCATAAGGATATATAAAGCATTGTTCAGGATTCCATCCACCCAAAATCTCTTTCTATCCTTAGCATCCATTTGTTTATAATCAGCGCTCACCTGTTTTACTTTCATTAAAGGATTTGTCATGATTCTCTTCCTCCTTATACATATTTCGCTGCCAGGGTCATAATTTCTTCCTGAGAAGTATTCTTTGCATCTACTTCTCCGGCAACTCTACCACCGGACATAACGATGATTCGATCACAAACACCTAATAACTCCGGCATTTCAGAAGAAACCATAAGCACAGTCTTTCCTTTATTTGCCAAATCTAGAATCAATTGATAAATTTCGTATTTTGCACCTACGTCAATACCACGTGTAGGCTCATCCAAAAGAAGAACCTCAGGCTCTGTCAACAGCCATCGGCCAATAATAACCTTCTGCTGGTTACCACCGGACAAGGTTCGGATTTTTGTTTCCTGAGATGGTGTCTTTGTACGCATTGCATCAATATAATACTGAGTATCCTCTCTTTGGGATTTTTCACTCAGATAAACACCAAAACGTTTATGTCTCTTTAAGCTGGAGATTACGGTATTTTCCTTGATACTTAAAACACCAAAAATACCTGTTGCTCTACGCTCCTCCGTCAGTAAGGCAAAACCATTTTTAATGGATTCACCTGCATTACGGTTAAGACATTGTTTACCATTCAGTGTAATACTTCCACTCTTACGTGTACGAATACCAAAAATACTTTCCAGTGTTTCCGTACGACCGGAACTATCCAGTCCGGCAATTCCTAAAACTTCTCCTCTATGTGCCTCAAAGGCAACATCCTTTAATTGATTATACTGACCACTCATATTCTCTACTCGTAAAGAAACTTCGCCTACCTTGTTTGTTTTCGGCGGGAATTGGTTAGTCAGTTCACGGCCTACCATCAATCGGATAATATCATTCATTTCCAACTCTGCTGCAGGCTTTGTTGCTACCCACTGGCCGTCTCTCATGATAGTTATTTCATCTGAAATACGTTTAATCTCTGCCATCTTATGGGAGATGTAGATAATACCTACACCTTTATTACGAAGCATATCGATAATTTCAAAAAGATGTTCTACCTCTTCCTCTGTTAACGAGGAGGTAGGCTCATCAAATACGATTACCTTAGAATTATAAGAAACTGCCTTGGCAATTTCTACCATCTGCCTCTGAGACACCGGCATATCTCCCATAATTCGATGAACATCAACATTAATTCCTAATTCTTTAAAAATAGCTTCTGTATCACGTTTCATCTTATGCTCATCTACCATGATACCGCCAATTTTAGGATAACGGCCCAACCAGATATTATCCATAACATTACGTTTTAATGCCTGGTTTAATTCCTGGTGAACCATGGCTACTCCATTATCAAGAGCCTCCTTACTGTTCTTGAAGTCAATTTCCTTTCCTTCAAGATAAATGTGACCGGAATCTTTTACATACATACCAAAAAGACATTTCATTAAGGTAGATTTTCCGGCACCGTTTTCACCCATCAATGCATGAACAGTTCCCGACTTTACTTCCAAATTTACATTATCCAAGGCTTTTACACCGGGAAATGCTTTGGAAATTCCTTCCATTTTCAGAAGAACATCATGTCCCATATAGTGTTCCTCCCATCATTATTGTTTTTTATGTTTTATGCCTTCCGTGCAATTTTGAGCGTCACACTTCGTGAGACTGCTCAGATTCACGGGCGGCGTCAAATTGACATGTAAACATGCCAGCTTGACTTTTGCCTTCCGTGCAAATAAAAAGGCAACTGCCGCCAATACGACAGCTGCCTATAAAAAGTTCAGCTTATTTCTTATTTAGTATATGGAGCATATGCTACATAAAGTTTAGCTGCACAATCACCAGCTACTGTGAAACGAGCATCGCTTAATCCTGCTAAAGCATCAGCTGCTGCTGTACCTGCTCCAACAGCCTGAGCTGTCTGACAGATAGCTGCTGCCATACCTTCAGCATCCTGTTTAACTGTACCGATCATAGCACCTTCTTCGATTAATGCAATAGCATTTTCTGTAGCATCTACACCGAATACAGGAACTACATGAGCACCATCTTTGTTATAACCTTTGTCC
>JAFYWD010000048.1 GCA_017558205.1 Lachnospiraceae bacterium
GATGATTTGAAAAACAATGTACTTCCTGCCCTGCAAAGGGATTTGGAGGAAAGTGATTACAGTGTGGATTCTATCAGACATTTCCTGGGTGTATGTACGGGCTGGCTTACTACCCACATTATGATGGTGGATCAGACCATTGTTCACCATGATAAATACCAAAGAATCGATTTACAGCTGTCTGATCTGACTCAGAATTTAAATCTTGTTTTAAAAAAAATTATTTATAATCTATACGAAATGGACTGTGAATTAATTAGTGATCATTATACCGGCTGGGATTTTGGAAAAGCACTCTTTTATGAATTAACTTATGTAACAGAGGAAAAAAAGGTAATCCACCTGTTATTTACCATGGATCAAAAAGGAATTTTTGCCCTGGCCAGTAAGCGTTCCGGTATAGAAATCACCAAGGTTGATTCCTACCTGTTAGCTTTAATTAAACAGATTTTATCCAACATTACCCATCAGATGGCTTACTATCTGAATATCACCGGCTCTTATAAGCAAAGAAGCGGCGTTATGATTGAAAGCAACGAGGTGGCATTAATTTTCTCTAACAAACAACTAACATACAGTTCGTTATTTAATACTCCTGTAGGGAAGTTTGCCTTTTCCATTTACGAAAGATAATATTATAGCTGATTCCTACCTATCTATTACTTAAAAGGACACGAAAAGAGGCAACCGGTTAAGGTTTGCCTCTTTCTTCTTTCAAATCTCCCATATCTCTTTTCATACTGCTTAAAATCGCCAAGCTCACAGGAAATACAAACATTCCGATAAAGCCCAGCATTTTCAGACCCACATACAACGAAATCAAGGTTGCCAGCGGATGCAGTCCAATCTGTTTTCCTACCAGTCGGGGTTCTAAAATATTTCTGATAACAGTAATAACAAAATAAACTACCAGGATTCCGATTCCCATAGGAATATTCCCTGTTACCAAAAGGATTACTCCCCAGGGCATCAGAATACCTCCTGTGCCCAGTACCGGTAAAATATCAAAAACACCAATCAAACATCCCCAGATTACAGCATAGGGAATTCCTAACAGCTTCAATCCTAAGGATAATTCAAAACAGGTAAGACAGAACAGGAAAAAATACGACCTAAGATAAACCAACAGAGTACTACCTATATACCCCTTAACAACATCCACCTTTTCACGATAGGCGGCAGGTATCAGAGTAAAACAAAATTGTACAACCTTATCGTAGTCCAACATAAAAAAGAAGCAGGACACAATACAAATAATCAGCTTGATTACCAGCCCCGGTATTCCCGCAATTCCACTGGACAAAATTCCGATGGCATTCATGGAAAAGGTGGTAATATTATTACCTACCGTTCTTAAAAAGTTATCAAAAATCAAATCAATTTTTGCAGCAACCTCCGGATCTCCAAAGGTAATTCTCTGACGTATGGTATCTATAAAATTATTTAAAAAGGGTAAAATTTCATTTTGATAAATAGCAGGTGCAATCTCCAGAAAATTCAAAAACAGATTAAAGGTTTTGATCCCTGCATAAGCAATCAAAAGAAAAATTCCGCCAAAGAAAATTACCCCTACTATAATAGTAATTACTCGCTTCCATCTGGCTCCGTTCTCCATTAGCCCCGATAACTTTTTTACCGGGAACTGCAGGATACTTGCAAATACAAAGGCAAGAATAAAGGGTAGTAAAATCGGAACAAGATATTTGATTCCTACAAAAATCAAACTAAAAATAATAGCATAAAAAACTGCATTAATGATAAATTTTCTTTGTTTATCCGTATTCACAGCCTGTCCTCTTTTTCTTTATTATTTCTTCCCCTATTCTACCATAAATTACTTTTCTACCATAGCTATTTTTAAGATTTCTCCCGAAATATTTAAGGCATGATCCCCAATTCTCTCAAAATCTACCAGCATTTCTGCAAACAGGATACTTCCTTCGTCAGAACAGATTCCTTTTTGAATTCTGTCGTACATATTAACACGGCAGGCTGCTGTCATGTCATCAATTTTTTGTTCCATACAGGCAATTCTCTCATGCCATTTGATCATATCCTCCGGCTTTTGTCTGAGTATAGCAAACATTTCATCACAAATCTTCTGCATCTCCAAAAGCTCTTCCTGGGCATTCCGTGAAAAAACAATTTTCTTTTCTCCAATAATCTTAGAATAACCTGCAATATTGGTTGCATGATCACTGATTCTTTCTACATTACTGGTAATAGTAAACATAGAGTTAAAAACCTTAGCTCCGGATTTTGTATGCTCTGAGGAAACTGCCAAAGTAATATATTTGGAAATTTCCTTATTTAAAAAGTCTACATACTCTTCTCTCTTTTCCAAATCCTTATATTCTTTATCATCACCTTTGGCAAAAATACTAAAGGAGCTGTGGACATTTTCCACTGCCATTTCCAGCATTCTGGAAACCTCCTGTTTAATACCTTCCATACATACAAAGGCTGCTCCCAGCTTGTCTGTATTGATATGTTTAATATCCAGCAAATATTTGATACGCAAGCTTTCCTCTTCTTCTCCCTTTTTCTCTCTCAAAATCATTGTTGCCAGCTTTGTCAGATAACCTCCTACCGGTAAGAGTACAATACTGGTTCCTACATTAAAGATTGTATGCAGGTTAGCAATCTGTGCCGGAGCATTTCCGGGCGTCATTCCTTCCATAAGAGAAATTAATGGTGTTACCAGGCAAAGTATGGTAAAAATTATGGTACCTATCACGTTAAACATAATATGGATCACCGTAGTTCTTTTTGCATTAGTATTAGTTCCGATAGAAGCCAAAAATGCTGTGATACAGGTTCCAATATTTTGTCCAAACAGTACGAAGGCCGCTCCCCTTAATCCAATTACCCCACTTCCTGCCAAGGCCTGCAAAATACCTACAGAAGCTGAAGAGGACTGAATAATTGCTGTAAATACAGCACCTACCAGAATTCCTAACACTGGATTTTCAAATTTTGTTAACAGATTTACAAATTCCGGCATATCTGCCAAAGGCTTCATGGCAGAACCCATCATATCCATACCAATAAAAAGGATACCCAGACCGGCTAAAATTTCACCTATATGATGCACCTTTTCATTTTTCAAAAATACAACTGCTGCTACACCTAAAAATGCCATTACCGGTGCAATTTCTCCCACATCCAGTGCAATCAGCTGTCCTGTAATCGTGGTACCGATGTTGGCTCCCATAATAATCCAAACCGCCTGCTTTAAGGTCATCATTTTGGAGTTAACGAAGCCCACTACCATAACTGTAGTAGCTGAAGAAGATTGAATAATCGCCGTAATTAAAGCTCCTACTAACACTCCTACCAGACGGTTGGCTGTCAGCTTTTCAAGAATGACCTTCATCTTATTTCCGGCAGCATCCTCCAGGCCGGTACTCATCATTTGCATTCCATAAAGAAACAGTGCCAAGCCTCCCAAAAGTCCCATCAAATTTGTAACATCCATTTATTTATCCTCATTTCGTATTATTCGGCTTAATCAGCCTACGTTTTACAAAATAACATACTTCTTTTATTAACTCTACCCATTTTACAAAGGTTTTACATAGCATACCCTAAGTTTTACATAGTTGATATGAATTTTACATCTGCACTAAAAAACCCTTACTGCAAAGTTATTTGTAATAACCTGAGTAAGGGCAAATTTATACTTGAATTACTTTTATGGCAATTTTATCTTTTTTATTTTTACTTTTGTTCTCATGGCTAATCAATAATGTAATTGCTCATGACTGAACTGTTATTATTCCTCTTCTTCCCCATGGTCATGCTCGTGAATATCTGCCACCGGCTCCTTCAAGCCTTCAATTACAATATTATTTTTCTTAGCATAATCCCAGAGAGCTGCATGAACCGCTTCCTCTGCCAGTAAGGAACAATGTACCTTTACCGGCGGAAGTCCGTCTAAGGCATCACAAACTGCTTTATTGGTAACCTTTAAGGCTTCCTCTACAGTTTTTCCTTTAATCAGCTCCGTTGCCATACTGCTGGTAGCAACTGCTGCTCCACAGCCAAAGGTTTTAAATTTTACATCCTGAATTACCTGATTCTCATCAATATCCAGGAAAATTCTCATAATATCTCCACATTTTGCATTTCCTACGGTTCCTACTCCACTTGCATTTTCCAATTCTCCCATATTTCTGGGATTCATGAAGTGGTCCATAACTTTATCTGTATACATAATTGTTCATCCTCCATTTAATGTTTTACTTATTTGTTATCTATGATTTTTCATTTCTTATCTGAGTATCAGATAAGTTCACATAATTTCTATTGCTGCTTTATGAAATCTTCATATAAAGGAGACATTTCACGCAGTCTTTGTACAATAGCCTTTAATTTCTCTACTACATAATCTAATTCTTCTCTTGTATTCTCTTCTGACAAGGTAAGACGAAGAGAACCGTGAGCAATTTCATGTGGCAGGCCAATAGCTAAAAGTACATGAGAAGGATCCAGGGATCCTGAGGTACAGGCGGAACCGCTGCTTCCGCAAATACCTGCCTGCTCCAGTAAAATTAAGAGCGCCTCTCCCTCTATAAAACGGAAGGAGAAATTTGTATTGTTAGGTAATCTTAATTCACGATGACCGTTTAATTTTGTATAAGGGATTTCCTTTAACATTTTTTCAATTAAATAATCTCTTAATCCTGTCTTTGCTTCTATTCTTTCTTTTTGTTGTGCCATCGCAATTTCTACAGCTTTTCCCATTCCCACAATTCCGGGCACATTATTGGTACCGGCACGCTTTCTTCTCTCCTGGGCACCTCCATGAATAAAGGCTCCTGAACGAATACCTTTCTTCATATATAAAATACCAATTCCCTTAGGTCCGTTAATCTTATGACCGCTGGCACTGAGCATATCAATATTCATTTCCTTTACATCAATAGGAACCTGGGTAAAGGCCTGTACTGCATCTGTATGGAATAAAATATTATGCTCCCTGGCAATTTCTCCGATTTCCTTTAAAGGCTGAAGAGAACCGATTTCATTATTGGCAGCCATTACCGAAATTAAAATGGTATCAGGACGAATGGCAGCCTTTAACTCATCCAGCTTTAAAATACCATCCTCATCTACATTCACATAGGTTACTTCAAAACCTTTTTTCTCCAAATATTTACAGGTATGCAAAATTGCATGATGCTCAATGGTAGAGGTAATAATATGCTTTCCCTTAGAAGCGTAGGCTTCTGCTGTGGAAATTAAAGCCCAGTTATCGCTTTCTGTTCCTCCGGCAGTAAAATAAATTTCTGCCACATCTGCTCCTAATGCCTTTGCTATAATTTCCCTGCTTTCTTCTACTACATTTTTAGCATCTCTGGCAATGCTGTAGAAGGCTGAGGGATTTCCGAAATTCTCTGTAAAATAAGGTAACATTTCCTGTAAAACCTTTGGGTCCACCTTGGTAGTGGCGGCATGATCTAAATATATCAGTTTGTCCATCTGTATCCTCCAATATCTTCTAAAAATCAACTTACTATCTTATACTAATATAACTAATATTTACATAATTCTATTTAAATAGTACTTATCAATTCCTACTCTTAGAGTATAATTTTATTTCTGACATATGTCAAGTAACTCTTTCGCTTTTCTTATGTTTTTTCCACAGTACAAATAATCTTTATTTTTCTTCCTAAAAACAATTCCCTTTTATTACATTTTAATTATGACTATTTGTATCTACATTGATTATATCCTTTTTATATAAGAAATCAAGTAATACTGTCTAAAAAGTATGACCTCTTACGGGATATTTTTATATTCCTAATTATTCACAAAGTTTTTTTTGAAAGTGTTGAAAAATTCCACAATATCAACTAAAATGTAAATAGCATTTAGAGGCGAAATACATGAAAAGAGGGATAAAGTTATGAGACTGATTACACGTTCAGATTTTGACGGACTTGCATGCGGTGCTTTACTTAAAGAAGCCGGTATTATTGACTCCTGGATGTTCGCACACCCAAAGGATCTTCAGGATGGCCTGGTAGAGGTTACAGAAAATGATTGTCTTGCCAATGTTCCTTATGTAGAGGGCTGCGGACTTTGGTTTGATCACCATTCCAGTGAGCATGAACGTCTTGCCTTAGAAGGAAAGTATAAGGGAGAAAGCCGTATTACTCCTTCCTGTGCAAGAATCATTTATGAATATTATGGTGGAAAGGAAAAATTCCCCCAGTTTGATGAATTAATGGAAGCTGTTGATAAGGTAGATTCCGGTAATCTTACCATTGATGAAGTATTAAATCCTACCGGATGGATTCTTCTTGGATTTATCATGGATCCCCGAACAGGCTTAGGCAGATGGAGACAATTCACTATTCCCAATTATCGTTTAATGGAAGAATTAATTGATGCCTGCCGTACACAGACTACAGAAGAAATTTTAGAGCTTCCTGATGTAAAGGAAAGAATTGATGTTTATTTTGAACAGACTGCCAAATTTAAAGAAATGGTAGAAGCACACACACGCGTGGAAGGCAACGTTATCATCAGCGATTTAAGAGGTGTTGATCCTATTTATTCCGGTAATCGTTTCATGATTTACAGCATGTATCCCCAGCAGAACATTTCTGCCTGGATTGTAAGTGGTAAAGGCGGTGAAGGCTGCAGTGCTGCTGTAGGATATAGTATTTTAAATAAAACTGCTACCTTAGATGTTGGAAGTCTAATGTTAAAATACGGCGGTGGCGGACATAAAAAAGTAGGTACCTGTCAGTTCAGTAATGAAAATATGGAAAAAGAACTTCCTAAAATGCTGGAAGAATTAATTTCCCTGTCCAATCAGTAATTTTTATACTACTAAAAATCCCGGTGGCCAATGGCTGCCGGGATTTTTGTTGTTACACTTTCTCTCATGACAAATTACCAAAGTGATTGGTCATGGCTGAACTGTTACGGATTTTCAATATTTAAAATACAGGAACTACTGCTCCTTCATAGGTACTTTCAATAAATGCCTTTACCTCCTCTGATAAAACAGCATCTACTAAAGCTTTTGTTTTTTCACTGCTTTCTTCTCCTGCTCTTACTGCAATAATATTTCCATAGGTCTGAGCTGCCAGAGATTCTGCAGACTCTACTGCAATGGCATCTGCCAGGGTGTAGCCTGCTTCTACTGCGTAATTACCATTGATAGTAGCCACATCAACATCAGGTAACACTCTGGGAATCTGAGCAGCTTCTAATTCCACAATCTCAAGATTTAAAGGATTTTCTACAATATCTACTACAGTAGCCGTAATACCTGCCCCCTCTTTCAGCTTAATCAGTCCTTCTGCCTCCAGAAGTAATAAAGCTCTGGCCTCATTCGTTGTATCATTAGGTACTGCAATCTTCGCACCTTCTGTTAACTGGTCAAGAGAGGCTGTTCTTCCCGGATAAATTCCAAAGGGTTCAAAATGAACATTAGCTGCACTAACCAAGTCCGTACCATTTTCCTCATTAAAGTTTTCAAGATAAGGAAGATGCTGAAAATAGTTGGCATCTATTTCTCCATCCTGTAACGCTGTATTGGGAAGAACATAATCATTATATTCAATAATTTCCAAGGTATAGCCATCCTTTGCCAGCTCTTCTTTTACCACCTCTAAAATCTCTGCATGAGGTGTGGGACTGGCTCCGATTTTTATTGCCTTTTCTTCTCCCCCCTTTGCACCACAGCCTGCAAGCAGCGCAGCTGCCAAAAGTCCTCCTGTTAAAAATACACTAATTTTTTTCATAATCAATTCCTCCTGTTTCTATAATTCTTTCTTCATTAAGATAATTTTTTACTTACTTTCACCTTTATTTTATTCCTGTTTTATGAAAGCTGTTTATTTTAAACGCTTATCGCTTTTTGTTACGATACGATTCCCCAATTCCTGGAAAATTTGAACTATTACAATTAAAAGGATTACTGTGATGGTCATCATACCACCCTGATAACGGTAATAGCCATAATTAATGGCAATGGCACCCAGTCCTCCACCACCTACAAAGCCTGCCATGGCTGAATATCCTAAAATAGTTGCTATAGCAATGGTCATCCCTGAAAGGAGAGATGGCTTAGCTTCCGGAATTAACACCTTTGCTACAATCTGGTATTTGGAACATCCCATAGCTTTTGCAGCTTCAATTACCCCCTCATCCACCTCTCTTAAGGAAGCTTCCACCATTCGCGCCACAAAAGGTGTAGCCGCTACTACTAATGGAACAATGGTGGCATTGGAACCTATGGTTGTTCCCACAATCACTCTTGTAAGGGGTAAAATAAATACCAAGAGAATTAAAAATGGAACGGAACGGATACTATTAATAATAAAGCCCAGTACCGTATTTACTATCTTATTAGGAAATATCCCTTTTTGATCTGTGGCATATACCAATACTCCCAGGGGAATACCAAGCACATAGGCTATTCCGGTAGATACCAGGGTCATATAAATTGTTTCCAGACATCCCTGCATCAATAATTCTACTAATTTTTGATCCATTTACTTTTGCCCTCCTTCTGTCAGCAGCAGATTTTTCGCCACCTCTGATTTTGGATTTGAAAAAACAGTTGGTACACTGCCTTCTTCTACCACCTTGCCTGCTTCCATAATTGCCACTTTATGACAAATCTGCTTTACCACTTCCATCTGATGAGTAATAATAACAATGGTCAAGCCCAGCTTTTCATTAATCTCCTTTAATAAAGATAAAATAGTGGCTGTTGTCATGGGATCCAGAGCACTGGTGGCTTCATCACAAAGAAGAATGTCAGGGTCTGTTGCCAGGGCTCTTGCTATGGCAACCCTCTGCTTTTGTCCACCGGAAAGCTGGGCCGGATAAGCATTTTCTTTTTCCTCCAAGCCCACCAGCTTTAGTAATTCTCTGGCCTTTCCTCTGGCCTCACTTTTTTTCTTTCCGATAATTTCTAAGGGAAAGGTAACATTGTCCAGTACACTTCTTTGGGACAGCAGATTGAAATGCTGAAAAATCATACCAATCTTTTGTCTCTCTTTTCTCAGCTGTTCCTCTGTCAGCTCCAATAAATTTGTTCCTCCTATCAGAACCTGTCCTTTACCGGGAACTTCTAATAAATTAATACAACGTACCAAAGTAGATTTTCCTGCGCCTGAAAAACCTATAATTCCATAAATGTCTCCCTTTTCTATGGTAAGACTCACATCATTAACTGCATGAAGGTTAGTTTCCTTCGTTTGAAAGGTTTTCGTAATATGTTCCAAACGAATCATAGAGGCCTCCTTTTATTACTAAAATTTTGAAACCGAAAAAACTCATCTGACAAGTTTTCCGGGTTCAATAGTTGAAACATTGGATTCCTATCTGAATCCTTTGTTAATTATACACAAGCATTCTCTTTTGTGTTAATTCTAAAAAAAAATGACCTGCTATAGTTTTAAACTATAGCAGGCGCGACTAACCGTTTATATGACAATAATAATTTCTATTTATGATATTACTTGCATTTACCAATCTTATGAGAATATACTACATTACTTTCGTACGATACTTTTTCAATTCCTCCACATATCTGACTGCCACCTTACTAAGAGGCAGTCTTTTTTGTTTGATATAACCAATATTCATAGTTTCTGGTGTATTCAGAGGAACTGCTATATATTCTTCCCCGTTCAGCTCCTGACAGATAATTCCTGAACATAAAGTATAGGCATTTAATCCCAACATTAAATTTAAGAAGGTAGCCCTGTCATCCGCCTTAATGATTCTTGGATAATCTGCCGTACTTAATACCTCCTCCGCAAAATAAAAGGAATTACTGTCCCCCTGCTCAAATGAAAGGCAGGGGTAAGGCTGAAGCTCCTCAAAATCAATCCTTTCCTTTTTTGCCAGGGGATGCCAACGGCTCATATATACATAAATACTGCATTCAAACAAGGGACAAAATTCCAACTCTCCTTCCCTTAGAATTTTGGAAATAAATTTATCATTAAACTCATTTTTATAGATAATGCCTACTTCACTTTTTCTCAGACGGACATTTTCAATCACATCTTTTGTCTTTGTCTCATGTATGGCAAATTCATACTTATCCATCCCAAAGCTTCTGGCCAAGGCAATAAAAGCCTCAACCGCAAAGGTATAGTGCTGGGTTGAAACAGAAAACTTCTTTTTAAAGGAATCACTTTCCACATAACGATGCTGTATGAGTTCATATTGCTCCAGCATCTGCCTGGCATAACCTAGGAATTCCTCCCCCTCCGGAGTGGGTACAATGCCTCTGTTGGATCTGGAAAAAATGGAAATATGAATTTCTTTTTCCAAATCCTTGATGGCATTGGACAGACTGGGCTGGCTGATAAACAAGGCTACTGCTGCCTTATTCATAGATTTTTGTTTTGCTACTTCTACCACATAGCGAAGCTGTTGTAATGTCATATCTTCTTTTCCTTTTTTCTCTTTTCAGCTATTCCACACTAATCTGCACAATTTCTGATACACTTCTCTTACTGTCAGGATCGCCGAATACTACCAGACGAAGCCCATCTTCTTCCCACAACAGATATACTTTTTGCGGTTCTTCAATCTCCTCTTTGGTTACCGTAGCTGAATAAGAATCCGAAGCTGTAAGCTTTACCGTAACATATTCCTCCACCTTATAATCAGACAATAGCCTTGACAGAAGGATTCCCTCTCCTTCTATTTTTATCTCTTCTCCTTTACCATTAACACGAATCCCTTCCACCGGTTCTAAGGGCAGATTCGATATCAGAATCCTTTCCTGTTTCCCATGATAATATAAGCTTACCGTCCCCTCTTCCGGTTTCTCAGTTTTTGAAAAATGCAGGGTTGCAAATACTGTTGCTGCCACTAACAAAAATACTAAAAACAGACCTATTCTTTTTCCCGAATTTCTTTCCATTTTCCTCTGTTTCCTTCCTATATACATTTTCTGTAACCATTCACTTTTTTCATTATCACATGGTCAAAATTCATTAAAACTTTTGCCTTCCGGGCTCTTCTTTTATTTTTACCTATGTTCCTTCCTCTTTACTAAAAACAGGCGTCCCGTAATTTTTTCTCCCAACATTCCAAAAACAGTTCCGCTAATGGCAGATACACAAAGATAAAGTCCCAATGCTTCCAGCGGCAGGTGAAAAACTATCAAATTCGCTGTTACAGAGGCAGCTACCGCTGCCAAGGCATCAGAAAAGACCATTCTTTCCTTTCTGCTAAGGGAAAACAGTCTTGATACTCCGTACACCAGATCTATTACAACTCCTGTTGCAAGAAAGGAAACAGGCATAAAAATTCCCATACTTCCTACCCTTCCCAGAGCAAGAGACAATAATCCCTGTACCAAAGCCATCAGGGTTGCACACAGCCTCTTTTCCATTTCTGTCAGCTCAGAATCTGAAAACTTTACCATTTCTGCTGCAATCACAAGATACATAATGGAAAATGCCGTACTTACTCCTCCCGGAATTCTCAGTATTTCCGTAATAATATTAGCTGCCGGATTTACCAGCTTTTTTGTAAAGATTCCCAGGATACAGCATAAAGCCATAAAATTTAACATGGCTGTTCTTGAATATTTCATTTGCCAACTCCTTTTAACCTTCCGATCAATTCCAGATATTCTTCCGGAGTATTAACATTGGTCAGACATATTTCCTCCTCTTCCTTCGGAAGAAGCCATGTTGTATCAGACTGTTCCAGCAGCTCCAACATCCGGTAATTTTGTGATAAAATAGCCTTCTCTGACTTATTATATAGGGAAGTTTTATAAATACCGCAAAGAGGATGGCATCTTCCATCTCTTGTCTTCACTACTACCACCTCTTCATAGGATAGCCTTTGACAAATTCGTTCTACTAAATCACCGGTAATCAAAGGCATATCACAGGAAATAAAAAAAACTGCATCTGCAGAAGATGCAGCTAATACTCCGTGAATGCCGGCCAAAGGACCACTTTCAGGATAGATATCCTCTACTTGCTGCCATCCTTCCCTTTTCGGAAGAATTCTCCTTCCTACAGCTACTATTTTTTCCTCAAAAATTCCTGTTTCCTCCAATGTTCGACAAAGGATATCTAAGAAGGTTTCCTCCCGGATTTTTAACAATGCCTTATCCTGCCTCATGCGGGAGCTTTTACCTCCCGCTAATACGGCACAGGCAATTCTCATTTTCTGCTCCATTTCATCATTTCCGTTCTAATTTCATTGCCATAATTACAAAATTAATAAAAACATAGCCAATAATCATGGTTGTAAGATAAATTTGTATTCCGCTAATCTGTCCTACAAGATGTCCCAGCTTTTCATTACCCATTGCAGTGAAATATCCTGCCATTTTCTGACTGGCTACTATGCCAATTGCCATAGGGAAGGTAAGTCCTGCAAAGCCCGGCGTAAAAGAATAGGAAAAAAACTTAGGAAGCTTCAGAATTACAAACAGCAGAGAAGCCAGTACACAGCCATACAGAAGGTACAAAAGTCCCTGTCTTGGCTGACTAATCACATTGAGATAGCTTACCACACAAAGAGAACAGGGAGCCAAAACTACGGCCAGAGTGTGATATACACTATCCTTAACCTCTTGTTTTAACAGGTGAAACATAAGTAAAGGAATCAGAACAAAATAGATGATAATTCCATAATAAACAATGATCTTTAACAAACCTTCTGCTTCCATGGCATTTCCCACTACACAGCTGACCATAATACCATTATAGGTTACAAACCAGCTGGGAAGAAAGGTATCTGCCTTCCTATCCCTGATAACATTCCGATAGGTAAATACAGGAATATGTATCATATGGATTCCTAAACCAAGAAACCACAATATTTTTCCAAACAAAGGAAAATATCCATGATAATAACTGCCCAAGATCATCAGCATCATATCAAAGGCGCTGTAAAGGCTGCAGGGCACCGTACTCTTATATTCCTTTAAAAAGGTGGATGGAAATTTCACCAGCTTTACTATGTATAGCAGTAAAACAACGGTAGCTGCTGCCATGGTAATATGGCGGACTGCTGTAAAGCCCATTCCATTGTATACATTACTTAAGGTCATTGCTCCTACAAAAGCAGGCAATACCGGTACCGGTATTTTTTCCAGTCTTTCCACTCCTCTTCCTCCTTTATATCAGCCCATCACAAATCTGCTCTTTTATGCGATATGCTAGAGCCATTCATCTTCAAAATAAAATTCAAAGTTTTTTTCTATATTAAAGAAATCAGAATAATCAATATCAAACAGCGGTTTAGACACCTTGGATACATCAACTCTCAAGGCAATTAACTGCTGAAGTACTCCACAATAAGATAAATCTCCCTGTAAAACGGCACCTTCTATTTTACCATCCTTATGTACTATCTTTTTATAGCTTCCAGGAAGCTCTCTTGTTTCTACTTTATAGTGATGTCCGTAAGGATTTACCACTCCCAAAGACATACAGGGGATTCCCAAAAAATTCATGGTAGCTTTGCTGACAAAAAAATCAACCAGCTCCGCCTCTATTCCCACCATATTACTGGCAGCAACAATACCTTCCTTCACTGCTGTGGGCCAGATTGGATTCATACCGGAAACATCACCGGCTCCGTACACATCCTCTTCGCTGGTCATTCCCATATCATCATAAAGAAGACCGAATTGATTCACCTCAATCCCTGAACCCTTTAAAAAATCTACATTAGCACGTACTCCCGTAGTAACGATAATAAAATCACAAGGAAGAATCTGACCATTTGACAATTTAACTTCTGTAATTTCATCCGCTTCATTCAGTATTACTTCCTCTACCGTTACTCCGTAGAATTGCTTTACTCCTCTTTTATCAAAGGCTTCCTGATAAGTAGCAGCTGCTTTTTCATCCAGCTGATAAATCATCATCCACCCTTCCCTCTCCACTATAGTAGGCATTCCTCCCGCCTCCAGCAGACCGGAAACACAATCAATTCCTGCCAGACCGGCACCTATTACCAAAATATGCTTTCTGGTTTTTACTGCTTCCTTCAGCCGATTTGCATCTTCTATATTACGAAAGCCTACCACGTTTTTTGCCCGATCCAGATTTTCAACCGATGGAAGTGTAGTCTTGGCTCCGGTGGCAATTAAGAGCTTATCATAAGTAACCTCTTCTCCATTTTCTAAAATCACCTTTTTCTTATAAGGCTCCACTCCTACACATTCTCTTCCCTTCATCCAATGAATATTATACAGCTCCGCAAAATTGTCCTCTGCAAAGTTCAGCTGTTCCATATTACGTTTTCCTGCAAGATAATGATGCATGATACAGCGGGAATAAA
>JAFYWD010000049.1 GCA_017558205.1 Lachnospiraceae bacterium
CTTAGTAGAATATCCTTGCCAATATCGTAATGCTACCGGTGTCGCTAATGCTTTGGTAGGTGCAGAATTAGCGCTTAGTGGAGTTCCACAGCTGATTCCTTTTGATGAAATGTTAGCTACCATGTATAGTGTTGGAAAACGACTGCCTGCAGAGCTTCGTGAAACTGCTCTTGGGGGCTGCGCCACTACTCCAACTGCCTGTGCCGCATGCCAGGGTTGTAAATAATTCTTTTTAACACAAAAGGACTACTGCAAAATCAGAGTCAGATGAAAATTTTCTCTGATACTCTTATCTTGCAGTAGTCCTTTATTATGTTTATTTCTTTCTGTTTTTCTCTTGTGCCTCTTCTCGAAGACGACTCACTTCTTCCCAAGTCGGAAGTGTTTTCATGAGTATTGGCAACTCTTTCATGATACCTGGAATCTCAATTCCCTGAGGACATACTCTGGTACATTTTCCACAGGAAATACAAGCCTGGGGCTTCTTTGCTTCCTCCATTGCCTCGATTCTCATAGAAGCATTTACCGTTGGTACTACCTTTAATTCATTATAAATTTGAATCAAAAGAGGAATATCGATTCCTTTGGGACATCCGGAGACGCAGTACTTACAATTAGTACAAGGAACAGAATCTTTTAATTCTTCCGCTATTTCAAACAATAGCTGGCGTTCTTCCTCATTCAAAGTTCGATACTCTCCAAAGGTTTTTACATTATCCTGCATATGTTCCATAGCAGACATTCCGCTTAATACCATATGTACATTGGGCAACTCCTGAAGGAATCTAAAAGCCCATGCAGGTGTAGATTCTTCCGGCCGTCTGGCACGCAACATAGCTTCTCGTTCCGGACTAAGCTTTGCCAGTTTACCGCCTCGAACCGGCTCCATAACCCATACCGGTATTCCCATTTCGGTCAGCATTTCGTATTTTTCTTTTGCTCCCTGTAAGGTCCAATCGAGATAATTTAATTGGATTAAACAAAATTCCAATTCCCCATGACAATACTCAATAATTTCTTTTAAAATATCAACACTTCCATGGCTAGAAAATCCCAAGTGCTTAATTCTACCATTTCTTTTTTGTTCCAAAAAATAATCTACAATATTCCATTTAGAATCCTTATATGTATGAATGGACTTTTCATATACATTATGGAGTAAATAAAAATCAAAATACTCCACCTGACATCGTTCTAATTGCTCTTCGAAAAAGCGCTCCGGTGTATAATCATCAAAAATCTGATGTCCCGGGAATTTATCTGCCAAGAAAAATTTTTCTCTGGGATATTTAGATAAAATACGCCCAATGACCCGTTCCGATTCTCCATCATGATAAGGGTATGCGGTATCAAAATAATTTACACCATTGTCTACGGCATATTGGACCATTTCTTCTACCTGTTTTTCATCAATTTTCCCATTAGCATCCAAGGGAAGACGCATGGTTCCAAAGCCCAATAAAGATAATGTTTTTTCCTTAAAATTTTTATAAATCATGCTATTACTCTTCTTCCTTTGCTTCTTCTGCTCCGACATTATCCTCTTGACTGTCTTCTGTTTTTTCTTTGATTTGGATAATTGCGGTTTCTACCTGATGTTCTTTGATATCCAATACCTGAATATTTATTTTTTCCAAATCAATCTCTATACAGCTACCATCCTTAGGAATGCTACCGTAGTCATGAAAGATTAATCCACTTAAGGTATCATATTCTTCTGAATTAAGGGAAATACCAATCATCTCCGATACCTC
>JAFYWD010000050.1 GCA_017558205.1 Lachnospiraceae bacterium
AATCCATTTTTCCCAAGAGTAAAAAGGACATATCACGGTGGTGCTCAAGGTCCTGACAGTGGCAATTTTGCTTCGGAAGAAAATTTGTTCCATTTACAGGCAGAAGTAATTAAGGAATTGGCAGAAACAGAAGATTGTATTATCATCGGAAGATGCGCAGATTATGTATTGAAGGATAATCCAAATGTCATTCGTCTATATTGCTATGCGCCATTAAAAGATTGCATGGAACGTGAAAGAGCATTATCCGGACTCGATGATCATGAAATTATGCGTAAAATTGAGCGCATCGACAGAAACAGAGCGGAATATTATAAATGCTATACAGGAAGAAACTGGAACGATGCAAGTAACTATGATTTGTGTTTAAATACAACATCCATGAGTTATCCGGATTTGATTAGTGTTGTAAAATCTTACATTAAGGTTCATCATCCGGGCTGGTTGGAAAAACGTTAGTGAATTCATAATGATAAAAGATAGGATAATATACATCAGATATGTGTATATTATTCTATTTTTTTATAATGTGACAAATCGTGTCTTAACAAAAACGATGAGATGTTTTATTATAATGAAAGAAATGAAAGCCGTAACGAGGCACTTTGGAGGATAATCAAGTTCGGCTTTAAATAGTTACATAATACGATAATCAGAAAGGATGAAAGATATTTTATGTTAGTTAAGAAATATGTAGATATGTTGCAAGGAAAATCTGTTATTAGAACCCTGTCAGAATTTGCCACGGCAAGAGGAAAAGAAATTGGTTATGAAAATGTATTTGATTATAGCTTAGGAAATCCTTCCGTGCCGGTGCCACAGGAATTTACAGATACCTGTATTCAGTTATTACAGGAAAAAGGACCTATGGAATTACACGGATACAGCCAAAGCTTGGGAATTCCTGCTGTAAGAGCAAAAGTGGCAGAATCTTTAAACAAAAGATTTGACATGAATTATACAGCAGATCATATTTTTATGGCCAGCGGAGCTGCAGGGGCCTTATCTCATGCTTTCCGTTTGGTGGCAGAGGCAGGGGATGAAATTATCACCTTTGCACCATTTTTCCCGGAATATAATCCTTATGTAAATTTAACCGGAGCAGTATTAAAGGTTGTGCCACCACAGACAAAGGATTTTCAGATTAATTTTGAAGCTTTTGAAGAAATGATCACTGAAAAAACAAAGGCTGTATTGGTAAACACACCAAACAATCCGTCAGGTATTGTATATTCCGCAGAAACCTTAACAAAATTAGCAGAAGTATTAACAAGAAAGAGCAAAGAATTTGGGGATCAGATTTTCCTGATTTCGGATGAACCATACAGAGAAATCGCTTTTGATGGTAAGGAAGTTCTTTATGTATCTAAATTTTATGATTATACCATTTCCTGCTACTCCTTCTCCAAATCCCTTTCTATTCCGGGAGAACGTATTGGTTATGTAGCAATTAACCCGGCGTGTCCGGATGCTGCAAAAATGGTAGTTATGTGTGGACAGATTTCCAGAGGAATCGGACATAACTGTCCTGCATCCTTAATGCAGCTTGCAGTAGCAGAAAATTTGGACAAAACAGCAGATTTGTCTGTATACGAAAAAAATATGAATTTATTATATGATGAATTGACAGCTCTTGGCTTTACCTGTGTAAGACCCGGTGGAACCTTCTATATTTTCCCGAAGGCTTTGGAAGAAGATGCAGTTGCATTTTGTAATAAAGCTTTAAAATATGACCTGGTATTAGTTCCGG
>JAFYWD010000005.1 GCA_017558205.1 Lachnospiraceae bacterium
ATACAGCAGTGCTTCAAAATATGGGCAGGCAACGGCCTACCGTTATAAAGTAAAAAAAGAACTGGTAGATAAAAGCTTTTTACAGGTAAAAAATGATGCCATGGCAATCAGCCGGATGGTGGAGGCTCTGGAGCTTAAGGGGAAGCATATTGCCATTCTTGGCTCTACCTCTTATCCCTGGATTACCAGCTTTTTCGGTATTACCGGAAGCGGCAGTGTGGCGGTGCCCTTAGATGTACAGCTTCCGGCAGCAGATCTTTGTGAATTACTGGATAGAGCTGATGCCGAAATGCTGATCTTTGATGAAATAAGAAGAGATGTTTATGAAGCAGCAGTAAAAAATTGTCCCAAGCTTCGTTATTTTATTTCCATGCAGCAGGAGGAAAATGAGGAGAAGCTGTTTTCCTGGGAGAAACAGGTTCAGAATTATCAGGGAGAATATGACACTGATTTGAGTGAAAAGCAGCTTTGTACCATTCTTTTTACCTCAGGAACTACAGGAAAGAGTAAGGGAGTAATGTTAAGTCATGAAAATCTTACCCAGAATGCTATGAGTATTTCCCTGAAGCTGGAGCCGGGAACAGTATCTATGACAGTGCTTCCCATTAACCATGTATACTGTTTAACCATGGACATTATCAAGGGACTGGAGGTAGGTATTTGCTGCTGTATTAATGATTCCATTATGCATGTGGCTAAAAATATGAAGCTGTTCCAGCCTCAGATTATGTTGCTGGTACCCCTTGTAATAGAGTCTATATACGCAAAGCTGAGAGCAGCAGGAGATCTGATTCCTAAAAAATTAATAGCAAAGCAGGCCTTTGGCGGAAGACTGAATCTGATTTGCAGTGGAGGAGCTTACTTAAATCCTGATTACGTAGAGAAATTTAAAGAATACGGAATTACGATTTTACAGGGCTATGGTATGACAGAATGTGCTCCCGTTATCAGTACCAATCTTTTAGAGGATAACAGAAGCGGATCGGTAGGAAAGTTGATTGCTAACTGTGAAGGTAAAATTGTAGATGAAGAAATCTGGGTTCGCGGAAGCAGTGTGATGCAGGGCTATTACAATATGCCTGAGGAAACTGCACAGACCTTAGAGGATGGTTGGTTAAAGACCGGAGATCTGGGATATATTGACGAAGATAATTATGTATATATTACAGGAAGAAAGAAGAATCTGATTATCCTTGCTAACGGAGAAAATGTATCACCGGAGGAAATAGAAAATGAAATTGGCAAAGCAGATCTGGTAAAAGAAATCGTAGTGAGAGAAGCCGGTGGTAAGATTCAGGCTGAAATCTATCCCGATACTGAATTTGCTAAAAAGAAAAGAATCAAGGATATTCCGGCCAAGCTGCAGGAGATTATTGATGATTATAATAAAACTGCACCCGTGTATAAAAGAGTACTGGATCTGAAGCTGAGAGAGGTAGAATTCGAGAAAAATACCTCCAGAAAGATTAAAAGAACTTAAGAGCCGGTGGTGATATAGGTAACGGTTCAGCCTTCGGCTGAACCGTTACAACTTTTTATTCTAAATCTATCAGACGGTAGGTATTACGTCCGGCTTCCTTTGCCTGATAAAGTGTATGATCGGCCTGTTCATAAAGCTGATCATAGCTGATTTTTGAACCATTATGATGAATGGCTGCACCGATACTGAAGGATACGCTGACAGACAGAGTACCATCAGGTGAGGTGTAGGTTCTGCGTCCTTTTTCTTCCAGCTCTCCGGCACGCTTTAAAATTAAATTCTTATCATAAAGATTTTTGGCAAAGGCACAAAATTCATCCCCACCCAGACGACAGAGAAGATCACTTTCCCGAAAAACAGAATGGAGAATTTTAGCCGTATCCTGAAGTACTAAATCTCCTACGGGATGACCTAGCTTATCATTTACCTGTTTAAAATAATCCATATCAATCATAAATAAGGTACCGCCATTAGGGTAACTATGTAAATGTTCCTTTAATAAGGTTTCAAAACCACTGCGGTTTAATAAGCCTGTTAAGGCATCGGTATTGGCAGCCTGGGCCAGCTTTTCCCGCTCCATCATTTCCGTATCTACATTATTCAGGGAAACATAGGTAAGAATATCATTGGTACCTGTTTCCTTGATGATGGTAATATGAAATTCTACCCAGATCCAGTCTCTGTCTGCCCGTAGTTCTTTTTTCATTTCCTCTGAAAGACGAAAGCCTGCTAAAGCCAGAATCGGCTTGGGTGCCAGACGGATTTTAAAACTGTAATGGGGATCCGCATCTAATTGCTGTTCATAGTGATCCAAAGAAATCAAATCTGCAATTTTTTCCATATCCTCAGGATGAACGGTTTCCATAATAAAGTCTAAAATACTTTCACGATAACCATTTTCATCAGGAAGAATAAATTCACTTTTTTCTTTTACAAAACAGTTCTTTGTAATATTAGCACAGTAGCTTAACAGGGAGTCGCTGTGGAAGGTTTCACGAAATTCCCGCTCTGTTTCCAGCTCTTCATTTAATACCTGGGTTTCCTTATGAGCAATTTCACGAAGAACAAGGTAGAAAATAATCAGCAGACTTCCACCTAAAATCAGGCAGTTTTTCATAATAATATCAGGATACATAATGACCTTAATAGACTGAGGTACATCGGTATACAGCATCTGGGAAACCAAGCTTCCTGATACAGCAAGTACTGTTGTGGCACTGATGGTATAAACTGCAAGAAGATAAGTATGTGATCTTTCCTTTAATATTTTTCCCAGGGAATGAGTAAAGCTTTTAGGAGAATATAATTGAAAGGAAAAAATCAAAGTACCCATAATCATGGTAGTGGAAAAAATGGCATAACGGTGCTGCGAACTTCCCGTGATCCAGGTATGGGAAATAAATAAATTCACAATGGCACTACTGAATAAATAGGCTGCCTGAAGCTGCAGGGAGGTGAGCCAGTAGGTGTGAAAATACAAGTAAAAATAATGCTTTTCCCGGTGCATAACATAAAGCTCAAAGATGAGTACCAGGGTAATTAAAGAAATAACCGTTAAATTGGAACGCCCCTGATAAGAGGATTCAATGATAAGGGCCAGGAAAGCATTTGCGACAGAAAAACTCAGTCTGCTGCCCAGCCTTTTTTTAGTCATATCCAGATTAACAAGATGTCCGATCAATCTGAAATAGACCAGGCAAAAGCCTAAAACAGAAAAAAATATACAAGCTTCAGTACCTAACAGTGGTAGCAAAATAAAAACTCCCCCTTATCCTTTGTTAAATGTTTGACTATTAATTAATATTCTACCACGTTCTGGTATTTCGTCAATATTTAACCGGAGATTATTGGGCAAGTGATTGCTTATGGTCTGAACTGTTACAAAAGCAATCAATAAAATTAATTAATATTTTTGTGGTTTCTTCGATGCCCAGTAAGCTGCTGTTGACAGAAATATGGTAATTTCTGGAATCTCCCCATTTTCCCTCACAGAAATCATTGTGATATCGCTTTCTTTTAGTATCTGCTTCATGCATCAGTCGTTCAGCCATAAATTCATTTAAGTCATATAATTTCATGACACGCTCTCTTTTTACTTCCTTGCTGCCAAGAACAAAAATAGAAACCATGTATTTGCAGTCTTTTAAAACATCCTCACTACATCTTCCTACAATGACAAAGGAATCTCCCTGCTTGGCCTTGTTCTGAAGATATTCAAACTGCATCATAGCCACATTATCCTGGGGGGAGCTGCTGAACCCACGGATAGTTCGACGAAACAGTTTATTAGTGTACTTTTCATCCATCTCCTTTAAGGAGTCCACATTTACCTCTTTTTCTTTTGCAATTTCATCCAGCAGATTTTGATCCAAAAGAGGGATATTGTAATGCAATGCCAGCTTTTCGGCAATTTCATGGCCACCACTTCCGAATTCTCTTCCGATAGATATAATCAACTGATGTTCCATATAGATATCCTCCTTATAAATATTTCATAAAAATTAATACCATGGAAATAAAAACTACCATAATAGTAGCAGGCAGCATTTTTTTCAGGTAATAACCCCACTTAATTACATACCCCTCTCGGGCGGCTGTTGCAACTCCTACAACATTGGCTGAGGCACCGATGGGAGTGGCACTTCCTCCGATATCAGTTCCCATGGCTAATGTCCAGGCCAAGGTTGATAAGTCAACACCGTAAGAGAGAGAAAGTGCTTTAATGACAGGAATCATAGTGGTAGCGAAGGGAATATTATCTACGATGGCACTGGCAATGGCAGATAGCCATAGAATAATGGCCACCATCATCATAAGATTTCCTCCACTGATTTTTCCGATAAAGCCGGCTACAATTTCAAGAATACCGGTTTGCTCCAGGCCTCCGATTACAACAAACAGTCCGATGAAGAAAGCAATGGTTTTATAGTCTACTTTTTTTAAAATCATTATAGCATTTTTTCCGGAAAAAGCTAAGGTAACAACAGCTACAAGAACGCCTACCGTAGAAACTGTCAGTCCGGTAGCAGCATGGGTCACCAGCAGGAAGATTGTAACCAGAAAAATCAGGGAACTGATAAGAAAGCCCTTTCTGTCGGTAATCGTTGATTCAGGAGAGGGTAAGCTGCTATAGTCTGTTTCCTTCGCCTTACTAATCAGATCCTTACGGAAAATAAAATAAAAATATACCAGAACAAACAACAGGGAGACAGCCGCCATCACTCCGGTATTAGTAATAAAATCACTGAAAGAGTAATGGAGAGAGGTTCCTATAATAATATTTGGGGGATCTCCGCACATAGTTGCTGAACCACCAAGATTGGCACAAAAAATTTCTGACAGAATCATAGGAACAGGATTAAATTTTAAAAGCTCTGCCAATTCGATGGTAACGGCAGCCAAAAAGAGAATTACCGTTATACTGTCAATAAACATGGCAAGGATAAAGGATAAGATCATAAAGGTAAAGAATATGGGAATAATCCTGTACTTAACCATTTTGGCAATTCGCATACAAAGCCAGCGGAAAAATCCCACATGAGCCATGCCCTCTACCATAACCATCATTCCAAAGATAAATACAATAGTTTCCCAGTTAATGCCTCCACTTTCCTCCAGACTTCCGGCCTTGGCATACCAGAAGGCGGGAGAAAAGAAATGCTCCAAGCTTAAAGTGTTCCATGCTTTTTCCAGGCTTTGCATACCAAATCCAAATACAAGAATCAGGGTAGCCAAAGCACTAAGTAATGAGACAACATGTCTCTCGGCAATTTCTGCTATGATAAAAATAAACATCACAACAAAAATTACCACAGCTAAAATCTGTGCTAACATATATTTTTCCTTCTTTCTAAATAAATTTGTATCTTACTTTCAATAGTATGTCAGAACCATAAAAAAGGTGTCCTGTATCAAAACTAAATGCCCCAAAGGCACTGACATAAAAAAATATTTATTTAAGAACAGAAGGTACGTTTTTTTCCGTCTAAATTGTGGATATAGTGAACCACAAGCTCATGGTAATCCGGCAGATAGATTGTGATAGAATCCAAAGAAAGTATAGAAAGTAAAGACGGCAGCTTAACTAAAGCAGCCCCCTTGATACGCAGGAATTCTGATGACAGGTCATTATATGATAAAAGCAAATCCTTGGCTTCTTCAGCTATGGATATTACCTCGTCAGTATATTCCGAAGAAAAGGTCATGGACTTTTCTGTTTCATAAGAGATCCCATCTTTTGGTATCATGGTAAAAAAAGAGGGATAGAAGTTATCAAAAGCAGAAGCTTTTCCTAAGCCTGTTAAAAGGAGAAAAAGTATTATGGAAAAGCCTATAGTTTTACGGAATTTTATCTTCATGTTTTTTCACGCTTTTTATCTTATGAGTTGCCCGACAAATGGGTTTTTAGATTACTATCATATGTGAAAAATATATAATTCAACATCGGGACGTTTTCACTTAACTAAAAACGTAACGGTACTAATGTCCTAAAATACAGGACATAAAAACCGACGTTTTTAGAAACCCTCTTTATGAATTATATATTTTACACAGTAAAACTTTTTAATTTCCCCATTTGTTGGGCAACTCATCATATTATCTGAGAAATTAAGTTTTATCTTAGCAACATACTATCATGGCAGCCGG
>JAFYWD010000051.1 GCA_017558205.1 Lachnospiraceae bacterium
ATATTTCTCAGGCTCTGCTTTACCTCCTAATCCCAACATAATAATACTTGATATTATCAGTATAAGCAAATATTTCTTTTCATAGCCTCCTAAAAGCTCTTTTTGCTGCAGCTGACAACGTCTTTGCAGCCATCCAAAGAAATAGGTGATATCAAAGACAAGTAAAATCATCCACTGTAAAAACATGATATTCTGAAATCTTCCCACCTCTACTGTTCGAATGGTATATAAGGGTGCAAAAAATAAGGACGCCATATAACACCAGCTATAACCTATTACAAGCAATGGGCAGGAGAATTTAAATTCTGCTTTTTGGGCTATCTTCCATAAAAACGGAAGCATAAAAAGAAGAAAAACAAGGATTGTCCAGTGCAGCCATTTTCCCAGCATATATTCTAAAGAAGTATAAAATGCCATAAAAAAGGCTTGTACCAATGGATAACCTTCTTGTCTTCCCATCCTGGAAACATTTCCCGGAGCCAGTACATTAAGCATAAAGGAAATAATAAAAACTGCCAAAGAAATAAGAATCTCTTTTTGAAGCTTTATCATACGAATAATAAATATAAAAAATAAAATTGTCAGTACAATCAGAAGTGTACCCACTGCGGTAACATAATTTCCTCCGCCCATATACCAGGCACATAAAACTGCTCCCAGTAGATTTCTAATACCTTTCTCTCCCAGATACAGCTTTAATAAAAAAGCTAAAAACAGTAATAATACAAAATGAGAACCCATATAATGTATGGCACCGTTATACCAGAAAAATGCAGATTGCTTTACCGGTACACATTGAACTGCCATTATAAGATAAGCTACTGTACAAACATTACTTAATCTTTTATCTGTTTTTAAAAAATCTACAAAAAGTACTTTGAAAAAGCAGTAGGTAGAAATTGTTAACACCCCTATAAAGAAAAAAGGTACCAATGCATAAAGCTTCTCATGAAAAACAGCCGGCTGGATTGCCATCATAAAAATAGAGCTGTGTGTCCCCTGCCAGTCCCAATAGGCCTCTTTTACCATCACTATGGCAGCCTTGATTACCTCCAGGAATGAGCCGGTTGTTTCCCATGCAATGTGACAATGATAGCCAAAGCTATAATCATCCGCCTTTGCAAATACATAAGGGGAAACCAGCGCAATGGGAATCAATGCCATAATAAATATACTTACTAACACTATTATTATTTTAGAATAATTTTTCTCATACCAGCTTTGTAAGCTATTTATCTCTTCTCTTTGCATTAGAATATCTATATTATTCCCTAAGCCATAAGCTAACAGTATCCCCCCCAGGTAATAGAGGTACTGTAAAAAATATCCAAACTTACCGGTTACAAAGCCACCCTGCTTAAAAATCCAATATAAGCTTCCTGAGTATATCATTATTGGCAATGCCACAAAAAGCGTTTTTACCATACTAAATTTTATATGGCTCTTCTTCCTCAATATACAGCCTAAATACAACCCGATTAAGACGGCAACTACGTAGTACATAGTAAGCCACTGATCAAACATCAGATGTATTGTATAAAATAACGATATGAATATTTCTTTAATAATCTCACCCATGCTATTTCCTCTTGTATC
>JAFYWD010000052.1 GCA_017558205.1 Lachnospiraceae bacterium
GATTATGATGGCTTTTCGGCTCTGGGAGAGGAATATGAAAAGACTACGGAAATTATCAGCAGCCGGATGCGAATCATCGGAGAACAGGGCAGCAAGATTTCCCGACAGGTATCTGAGATTAATGAAGGTATTCAGGAGATTGTCTCTTTGGTATCTTCTACAGCGGAAAGTGCTGATAAGCTGGCAGAAGGAGCAGATAAGCTTTCTGATAGTATGGAGTACCTTAATACCTCTTCCCAAAATAATTCTTACCGTACAAAGGAGCTGAAGGTAAGAGTAAATATGTACAAGTATTAGTAGGGGTATCTCACAAATCTGACCGATTGACGGCAGAGTGTAAAAGAAGAATAAAGGAGAAGTATGAAAAAGTTACATCTTTATGTAAAGGAATATTGGCGTGGCTATCTTTTTGCCATTACTTGTATGATTCTGGCAATCCTGTTAGATATGCTGTATCCCATTCTGACAAAAAGCATCGTGGATGATGTTTTACTGGATGGAAAAATAGAGCTGTTAACAGGGCTGTTACTGGGGATTGCCTTAATCGGAGTAGGAAGGGCAGTATTAAGCTACTATAAGGAATTTACCTTTGACCGTCTGGCGTCTACGGTAGGCTCTGATTTAAGGAAGGATCTTTTTCATCATATCCAGACCTTGTCCATGAAGTATTTTTCTAATACTAACACAGGAGAGCTGATGGCCAGGGTAAAGGATGATGTGGATCGTATCTGGGATATTTTCGGTTATGTGGGGATGCTGAGTATAGAAGTAGCCATTCATGTGACCATTGTTTTATATTGTATGTTTAACATCAGCTGGAAGTTGACTCTTCTTCCGCTGGCAGCCATGATTCTTTCCGGACTACTGGCAGTAGTCATGGAAAAAAAGCTGGATCAGGTCTATGAAGGAATCAGTGAAGAAAATGCAGTACTATCTACAGTAGCAGGAGAAAATCTTTCCGGAGTAAGAACGGTAAAGGCCTTTGCCAGAGAAAAATTTGAAATACAGAAGTTTTTGTCCCATAACAAACGTTATTATGAGTTGAATATTACCCAGTCAAAAATTATGGCTGCCTATTATCCTGTTTTTCAGCTGATAGGAAAAGCCCTGCCAATAGCCGCCACTATTCTGGGTGGTTTTTTGGTGATAAAAAAAGAGATATCCCTGGGAGCTCTGGTAGCCTTTGTGGAATACAGCAGAAATTGTACCTGGCCTATGGAAATGATTGGCTGGCTGGCCAATGCTATATCTGCCGCCTTTGCCTCTCATAAAAAGCTGACGGCAATTTATCAGGTGGCTCCTGAAATAACCTCAAAGGAAGATGCCGGGGAGTTAGAACAGGTTTTGGGAGATATCCGCTTTGAAAAGGTAGGCTTTAGAGTAGAACAAAAGCAAATATTGGATAATATCAGCTTCCATATTAAACCGGGAAAAACCTTGGGAATTATGGGAGCTACAGGGGCAGGAAAATCATCCGTCATTCACCTTCTGCAACGGTTTTATGAGGCCACAGAGGGAGAAATTTTTCTGGAAGGAACAGACATCAGGCAGCTGTCCTTAAAACAGCTGAGAAGCAATATTGCAGTAGTTTCTCAGGATGTCTTTTTATTTTCCGACAGTGTGGAAGAAAATATTAAATTGGGACAGAGAAATAAAATAAGGGCAGAAGAAATAAAGGAGGCGGCAGAATCTGCAAGAGCTTCCGGTTTTATTGAAAAATTAGAGGAACAGTATGAAACCATTATTGGAGAGCGAGGAGTTGGTCTGTCAGGAGGGCAGAAGCAAAGAATCAGCATTGCCAGGGCTTTAGCCAAGAAATGTCCGGTATTGGTGTTAGATGATTCTACCTCAGCCCTGGATATGGAAACAGAGCATGAGATTCAAAAAACTCTTGAGCAGATTAAAAATACTACAAAAATTATTATTGCCCACCGTATATCGGCAGTACGATATGCCGATGAAATTATTTATCTGAAGGAGGGGAAGGTGGCAGAGCGGGGAACCCATGAGGAGCTGCTTGCAAAAAAAGGACTTTATTATGATACCTACCGGGTACAGTATGGAGAGATTAGTTAGAGGAGGAAGAAAAAATGGCAGTAAATTCTTATCGTGAAGATGAGCATCTGGAAAATAGTGATAAAAAAAAGCACCTGCTTCGCTTACTCTCTTATTTATCTCCCTATAAAATGACCATTTTTCTGGTACTGGTCTGTATGGCAGCTACCGTGGGAATCTCTCTGGTGAATCCTTTAATTTTGGAGAGAGCCTTAGATATTCACGTGGCCAATGGTGATATGCAGGGATTACTGAAACTTGGAATTTTTGCACTCCTGTTAAACCTTATCTATATCATGCTGGTAAAAGTAAGATTACTGGTTATGGCTAAGATTACTAATAAAATCCTGATGACCATCAGACAGGAGCTGTATGAGCATATTCAGACCTTATCCTTTGCTTTTTTTGACAGCAGGCCTACAGGGAAAATTCTTGCAAGAATTATTGGAGATGTGAATGCCCTGAAGGATGTGTTAAATAATTTTATTACCACTCTTATCCCGGAATTTATTACGGTGGCAGGTGTGGTAATTATTATGTTTATGAAGGATGTACGTCTGGCCTTGGCCTCCTTAAGTACCATTCCCCTGATGATGATTGGGATTTTTCTGGTACAGAAGGCTTCTCATAAGCGCTGGCAGGTTTTTAGAAAAAAATCCTCCAATATCAATGCTTATGTTCATGAGGTGGTAGCCGGAATGAATGTGGTACAGAGCTTTTCGGCGGAGGAGGAGACGGAAGAAATCTTTTCCGAGGTGGTGGATCAGCATAAGGATGCCTTCTGGGATGCCTGCCGTTATGCCAATTTATTTGGTCCTACCATTGATTTTTGCTGGGGAATCGGTGCCATGATGTTATATCTGATAGGAATAAAGGTTTTGGGAACAGAGCAGGTAACGGTAGGAAGCCTGGTGGCCTTTGGCACCTATATAAATATGTTTTGGCGCCCCATTATGCATTTAAGCAATTTTTATAATACGGTAATCACCAACTTAACGGCAGCAGAAAGGATTTTTGATATTTTGGATACGGAGCCTGAAATCAGGGACGGAGAAGAGGTAGAAGAGCTTCCTGATATTTTGGGAGAGGTTACCTTTTCGGGAGTAAGCTTTACCTATGATAAGGGCACACCGGCGGAAACAAAGGTATTATCAGATGTAAGCTTTCGGGTAAAGCCGGGAGAAACCATTGCACTGGTAGGACCTACCGGAGCAGGGAAGACTACCATTGTGAATCTGATCAGTCGTTTTTATGACATTGAAGAGGGAAAAATAGAAATCGATGGCTATGATATTACGAAAATTACCCTGGAAAGTCTGAGAAAGCAAATGGGAGTAATGACCCAGGATAATTTTATTTTTCACGGAACCATAAAAGACAATATTCTTTACGGTAAGCTGGATGCTACGGAAGAGGAAATCATTCGGGCAGCAAAAGCAGTCAATGCCCATGATTTTATTATGGCAACCGAGAAAGGCTATGATACAGAGTTAAAGGAGCAGGGAGCAGGACTTTCCATAGGCCAGCGGCAGCTGATCGCCTTTGCCAGGACCATGATTTCTATGCCGAAGATTCTGATTCTGGATGAAGCTACCTCCAGTATTGATACTCATACGGAGATTTTAGTACAAAAGGGAATTGAGGAATTATTAAAGAACAGAACCAGCTTTGTGATTGCTCATCGTCTTTCTACCATTCAAAAGGCAGACAGAATTTTTGTCATTGATGAGGGGGGAATTGTGGAGCAGGGCAGTCCCGGGCAGCTTATGGAAAAAAAGGGAGCCTATTATAAGCTTTATATGGCACAGTTTGGAGATCTTGGAATAAATATAGAATAAGAATATGGTATCTGTATAGTTACCAAAGTAATGATGAGGGAACCCCTTACGATGGAAAGAAGAATCAGGGAAAAAATAATAGGAAAGCTTCTTTTTCTTACTAATGGTGCCATGCTGGGAATTATATTAGGGTTACTGGTTCAAAATTGTGGGCAAAGGCAGTGGTCGGTAAACGCATCAGGTCTTGTAGAAAAGACAGAAGCCGTAACCGGGACATCTGCCTCAGCCAATGTAATTAACCAATCAGAGAAGGAGGAAGAGAATATCTGTTATCTGACCTTTGATGACGGTCCCAGCAGTAATACGGTAAAAATACTGGATATCCTAAAGAAATATGAGGCCAAGGCCACCTTTTTTGTAATCGGAAATTCTCTTACAGAGGAAAATCGGGAAATTGTGGAGAGAATGATAAAGGAGGGACACTGCATCGGTCTTCATGCCAATGACCATAATTACAGCAAGTTTTATGAGAGTGAAAATAGCTGGCAGCAAGATCTGGAGCTGTTAGAAAACAGGCTGGAGAAGGAATACGGGATCAAAACCAGGCTGTTTCGTTTTCCCGGAGGCAGTGCCTGCCATTATATGAAGGGGAACGTGAAGGAACATATTGCAGCCATGCATGAAAAGGGCATGGTTTGTTTTGACTGGAATGTATCGGGAGAGGATTCTGTGGGAAGCCCGACCACTGCTTTGATTTATCAAAATGTATTACAGGGAGCCCTCAAGTATCATACCCCGGTGGTATTGCTTCACGACTCTTCCATTGCAGATGCTACGGTGGAAGCATTGAAGGATATTTTGAGAGAGCTGAGCAGCCGAGGCTACCGGTTTGAAACTTTGGAAAACAGAAAAGAGTATATTTTCAGGAGCAGCAGGGAATAAAGCTACTGACAGAATAAAGGAGAGCGTAGGATGATAAAAGCAATTTTCTTTGATATTGACGGCACACTGGTTTCTCATGAAACAAAGAAGGTGCCGGAGAGTGCAAAGGAAGCAGTGAGAAAATTAAGAGAAAGGGGAATCAGGGTGTTTACCTGTTCCGGACGACATGTGGCTGAATTTAAGAATCTGCCCCTGGAAGGAATGGAGTTTGACGGCTATATTTTACTTAACGGACAGATGTATCTGGATGAAAACAGAAACTATCTGGGAGGACAGAGCTTCACTAAGGAAGCTACAGACTCTCTTGTGGAAATTTTTGAAAAAGGGCAGGAGCCTTTGGTACTGGTAAATGGTCAGGGACATTATATTAATTTTGTTTCCGAAAAGGTAATTACTGCCTTACGGGAGGTATCCACCCCAATTCCCGTGATCAGAGAATATCAGGGAGAGGAGCTTTTTCAGGCTACATCCTTTTATACAGCTGAAGAAGAGGAAATACTGGAGAAGCACTTACACAAGGATTTGAAGCCGGCACGCTGGAGCAATAAGGGGTGGATATTATTTCTGCCTATGGCGGGAAGGCCTCCGGTATGAAATTTTTTATGGAACGGCTGCAAATAAAGCAGGAGGAAACTATGGCCTTCGGAGATGCCCACAATGATCTTGATATGATTGCTTATGCCGGTGTGGGAGTGGTAATGGGAAACGGATGCAAGGAATTAAAGGAAATCGGGGATTATATTACTGACAGTGTGGAAAATGAAGGGGTTGTAAAGGCTTTGAAGCACTTTCAGTTATTATGATTGAGTTGCCCGATAAATGGGTATTTAGATTACAATGTGATACCGGCTTAAAAGCCTATATAGTAGTCTATGGTTGTACAATATATACAAATCAACATCGGGGCGTTTTCACTTAACTAAAAA
>JAFYWD010000053.1 GCA_017558205.1 Lachnospiraceae bacterium
ATGGGATAAAATGAAGGAAAATAAAATGGATAAGAAGAAGGAATTATTCAAAGAAGGAATAAGGGACGGAATTCCTATAGGGCTGGGCTATTTTGCAGTATCCTTCACTTTGGGAATCAGTGCAAAAAATGCAGGAATGACGGCCTTTCAGGCAGCAGTTACCAGTGCCCTGATTAATGCTTCCGCAGGGGAGTTTATCGGTTTTACCTTAATTGCGGCAAAGGCAGGTTATCTGGAGGTTATGATTATGGAGGCTGTGGCCAATGCCAGATACTTATTGATGTCCTGTGCCTTAAGTCAGAAAATTGGTCCTGAAACAGGCTTACTTCACAGAATGCTGATGGGCTTTTATGTGACGGATGAGATCTTTGGAGTTTCTATTGCCAGACAAAAGCCGGAGCCGGTCTATGTGTATGGAGTAATTTCCATGGCTGCTCCCGGATGGACCCTGGGAACTTTGCTGGGAGTATTATTGGGAAATATTCTTCCCATGAGACTGACCAGCGCCCTCAGTGTGGCCTTATACGGCATGTTTATTGCAGTTTTTGTTCCTCCTGCCAAGAAAGACAAGGTGGTGGCAGTTCTGGTAATTATCAGCTTTGTTACCAGCTATATTTTTCATAAAATGGCAATTTTTTCGGGAATATCCTCAGGAATTAAAATTATTATTTTGACGGTGCTGATTTCAAGCATGGCAGCAATATTTTTCCCCATAAAGGAGAAGGAAGAGGCATAAGATGAATAAGAATGTTTATATTTATATTATCATTATGGCAGTGACCACATATTTAATTCGTGTGTTACCCTTAACTTTAATCCGGAAACAGATTACCAATCTGAGAATTCGTTCCTTTTTGTATTATGTACCTTATGTAACCTTATCAGTAATGACCTTTCCCGCCATACTGGAAGCAACCCAGAGTCCCATATCGGGAGCAGCAGCTCTTATTGTTGGTCTGGTGCTGGCCTGGATGGGGAAAAGTCTGTTTCAGGTATCTGTTTTCAGCTGTGTGGCAGTATTTCTGCTGGAGCTGCTATTGTAAAGAAGAAAACTGGAAGGTATAATGTAACCATGGGAAAATCTGGAAAAAATGGTTTTATACTTCAGGCAGGAATTTTAGCTGCTGCAGGTGTAATAACAAGAATTATCGGAATTTTATATCGAAGTCCTTTGGTTGCCATTATCGGGGATGAGGGAAACGGATATTATAGTGCAGCCTATACCATCTATACTATTATTCTGTTGGTTTCTACCAATGGTATTCCCTCTGCCGTATCTAAAATTGTGGCAGGTAAGCTGGCCAAGAAGGAATATAAAAACGCGCATAAAATTTTTATGGGTGCTTTTTGTTATGTAACCATAGCAGGAGGCTTGGCAAGTATGGCCTGTTTTTTGTTTGCAGATAAGATTGCCGGTGAAAGCTCAGCCATGGTTTTGAGAGTTTTTACTCCTACTATTTTTTTGTCGGGACTTTTAGGGGTATTTCGAGGCTACTTTCAAGCTCACGGCAGTATGCTTCAAACCTCTTTTTCCCAGGTGCTGGAACAAATTGCCAATGCTTTACTCAGTATTGGCGCCGCCCTTGTGTTTATGAGCCTGGCTCCCTCGGCAGATTCTTCCTCTCTGGCAGTTTATGGTGCCATGGGAAGTGCTTTTGGCACCGGAGCAGGAGTACTGACGGCCCTGCTGTTTATGATGACTGCGTATAGAATTAATTATAAAATGCTGAAAAGACGAAGGGAAAAAGATCGGACGGGACAGGTGCTCAGCTATGGACAGGTATTTAAGATGATACTTACCATGGTTACACCGGTAATACTTAGTACCTGTATTTATAATGTAAGCAGCTTTAGTAATTTGCAGATTTACAGCATGATAGCTGAGAAGCTTCATGGCTTTACGGAGACCCAGATTACTACCTATTACGGATATTATTCAGGAAAAGCAAATCCCATTACCAATATCCCCATAGCATTTGCGGCAGCCATGTCAATTGCTATTATTCCTACGATCTCAGGAAGCTTTGAAAAGGGCGAGAAAAAAGAATGTAATAAAAAAATCGGAGACGGTATTAAGACTGCCATGCTGATTTCTATTCCGGCAGCGGTAGGAATGGCAGTTCTGGCAAAGCCGGTAGTATATATTTTATATCCTCAGCCGGATTCTTTACAGGTGGTTGCAAATTTACTGCAGATTTTAGCACCTTCTGTAGTTTTTTACGGCTTATCAACTATTACCAATGGGGTGCTGCAGGCAACCGGTTATGTCAATAAACCGGTAATTCATGCATCTATTGCCCTGGGACTTCAGACAATACTGCTGATTCTCCTTTTACTGTATACACCGGTAGATATTTACGGAATGGCAATTGCTGCGGTGGTATATTCCCTTCTGGTATCTTTGATGAACGGAATGGTTCTAAGAAAAAAATTAAAATACAAGCAGGAGATGATCAGAACTTTTCTTCTGCCCTTGGCAGCAGCCTTAGGAATGGGAGCAGCGGCCTTTGGTATTTATCGGGGAGTAGATTATCTCTTCATATTATTAAAAATGCAAAATGCCGGTGAGATTGTGTGGATCAATAACTGTATCAGTCTGGTAATCAGTGTTTTGACAGCCATATTGGTATATTTCCTATTGGTAATAAAAATAGGAGCAGTGACGGTAAGTGAATTAAAAGCCATGCCCAAGGGAAATCAGCTGGTGAGGCTGGCAAAAAAGCTGCATTTAATATAGTAAGGAAGATGTCACGAAGCTTTCATTTAACAAAGTTAAAGGAAATGTAAGGGAATTGTAAAAAAAAGTAGAATTTTTGTAAAAATAGAGTTAAAATAGGATAATATCAAAAAAGTGTGTCTATTTGGAGTAAGAGGATGAGAAAAGGTTTAATATACTTGGCATCATTTGCTACGGCATTTTTGTTGGCAGGGTGCGGAGTGAAGGAAGCAGAGGAAGGGCAGATCCCGGAACAGTCCGTAGAGACAGAAATAGGAGCCCAAGGGGAAGCAGAAGCTGAGCCGGAACAGGAAGGTACAAAGGAGGAAGTAACAGAGCAGACTTCTTCCAATATCAGCATGTTTACAGGCTTACCGGTTTCAGAAGAGGTAATGAAAAATCGTCCCCTGGCGGTAATGTTTAATAATATTAAAGAAGGCTGTCCGCAGACGGGAATTGCTTCAGCAGATCTTGTATATGAGGCTCCGGTGGAGGGAAGAATTACCCGTCTCATGGGAATTTTTGAAGATTATAAGAATATAGAAAAGATTGGCTCCATTCGAAGCAGTAGAGATTATTTTGTTTATTTTGCCATGGAGTATGATGCTATTTATGCTCACTTCGGACAGGCTACTCTCTATGTGGGTTCCCTGCTGAATAGTGATAAGGTAGATAATATCAGTGGTGCAGTAGCAGGGATTGACCGTCCGGCTACCAAGAGCTTCTACAGAAGTGAGGACAGGAAGGCACCACATAATGTATATATTTCCGCAGAAGGTTTGCAGAAGGATTTGGAGAAGTTTGGCTACCGACTGACCAAGAAGGATGACTTAAAGAAGAAATTTCAGTTTGTTTCTGAGGAGACACCCTATTATTTTCCTTATAGTGAGGATGCAACTGTTTTGTATCCCGGAGGAAAAGAAACGAATAAGAAGAACGGCTTTAGTAAGGTAGGAGCAAAGTTTGAATATAATCCTGAGGATCAGTTGTATTACCGCTATCAGTATGGTGGTGAGCATATTGATGAAGCTACAGGAGAGCAGCTGGCCTACAGCAACGTAATTTTCCAGTACTGTAAGGGAGAAGTCAGAGACAAGAACGATTATCTTGCCTTTGGCTGTCATGGAAATGAAAATCGTATGATTCGTGTCTTTACTCAGGGAAAGATGATTCCGGGAGTATGGAGCAGAATGTCGGATGAAGAGCCGGCACAATATATTGACTATGAAGGAAATCCTATTACACTGACACCGGGAAAAACCTGGATTTGTATTATCTGGGATGAGTACAGGGATGATGTGGTGTACGAATAAAAGACAGGATGAAAAGGTAACGATAGATGAAGCAGATCAGAAATAGTTTTTTGTTGGCTTTTTCGATTTATTCCGTCAGTCCCAAGACAAAGATTGATCGAAGCCCGGAAAACAGTAAATATATTTTAGTATTTATTCCTTTGGTAGGAGCTGCCATTGGATTAATTCTCAGCCAGTGGGGAATAGCTTATCCTTATTTGTGTAATTATCAGATTTTACCTGCTGTTGTAGGAGCAGTGCTTCCCAGCGTGCTTTCTGCAGGCTCCCATTTAGACGGTTTTTTCAGAACGGTGGATGCCATTTGTTCCCATCAGCCAATCGAGAGAAGATTGGAGATTTTAGAGGATTCCCATGGCGGATATTTTGCCATTATCGTATGTGTTTGGTATTTTATGCTGGCTATTGGTGTATGGAGTGAAATGCCGGTAAACGGAATCTTTATCCTGGCCTTCGGGTTTGTAATTTCAAGAGCGCTGTATGGATTTTCTATCCTGTCCTCCAGACATGCCAAGGAAAGTAAGTGCAGTATTTATGTACCGGAAGGGAAGTTGAAAACTACAGAAATGCTGATTATGATTTTCTATATCGTGATTTCAGCAGTATTTATGATCTGGCTGAACAGAAGCGTAGGGATTGCCGTATTATTGGGAGCAGCAGTTTCTTATTTGATTTCCAGTCATGTGGCAAAGAAATGCTTTGGAGGAATTACGGAAGATACTGCCGGTTTCTTTGTTCAGATTTGTGAGGTAATAATGCCTCTGGCAGCTTTGATTGCTTATAAGCAATGGTGGTAAAAGTAAAAAATGATGATATTATAGTCGGATTCAAGGATTAGAACCCTTTGAATCCGATTTTTTATGTGGTGCTTATTGACATTTAGCTGATAAAAGGGTAATCTAAGAAGGATATCATAACAGTTTAGCGTGATAAATTCCTAAAGGAAAAAAGATTCTAAAAAACTGTGACAAAATATCGGAAAAACAAGGAGGAAAAACAGTATGAAAAAGTTACTAAGTTTAGGCTTGGTGCTTGCTATGTCTGCCAGCATGCTGGTAGGCTGCGGTGCAAAAGAAGAAGCAGCAGCACCAAATGAAGCAGCAACAAGTGAAAGTGCAGAAGGTGCCGTATTCAAAATCGGAGGAAGCGGTCCTACTACCGGAGGAGCAGCTGTATATGGTTTGGCAGTACAGCGTGGTGCTCAGATTGCAGTAGATGAAATCAATGCTGCAGGCGGTATCAACGGATACCAGATTGAGTACAATTTTGCAGATGATGAGCATGATGCAGAAAAAGCAGTAAATGCTTACAACGATTTAAAGGACTGGGGTATGCAGGTATTTATGGGAACAACTACCAGTGGTCCCTGTGTAGCAGTAGTAGAAAAAACAAATGAAGATAATATGTATCAGTTAACACCCAGCGGAACAGCAGTAGAGGCTATCAAATATCCTAATGCTTACCGTGTATGTTTCTCCGATCCCGGACAGGGAAGCAAATCTGCTCAGTATATCGGAGAAAATGGAATTGCTACAAAGGTAGCTGTTATTTATGACAGCTCTGACGTATATTCTTCCGGTATTTTCAATACCTTCCGTGAAGCAGCTGAAGGATACGGAATTGAAATCGTGGCAGCAGAAAGCTTTACAGCAGATAACAAAACAGACTTTACTATCCAGTTACAGAAGGCAAAAGACCAGGGAGCAGAGCTGGTATTCCTTCCTATCTACTATCAGGAAGCAGCTTTAATCTTAAGCCAGGCTAATTCTATGGGATTTGCTCCTATGTTCTTTGGATGTGACGGATTAGATGGTATTTTAGGTGTAGAAGAATTTGATACCACTTTAGCAGAAGGCGTTATGTTACTTACTCCTTTTGCGGCAGATGCTACCGATGAGCTTACTACAAGCTTTGTAAGCAAATACCAGGAAGCACATGGTGAAATTCCGATCCAGTTCGCAGCGAATGCTTATGATGCTATTTATATTATTAAAGCAGCTATTGAAAAAGCAGGTGCAACACCTGATATGAGCGTATCAGATCTTTGTGAAGCAATGAAAACTGCTATGGGAGAAATTAACTTAACCGGTCTTACAGGTACAAATATGACTTGGACAGAAGACGGAGAAGTAAATAAAGATCCTAAGGCTGTTAAAATCGTTGACGGTGCTTACACAGCTATGCAATAATAAAAGACACAATAAGGCAAAAGGGCTGAAATTTATCAGCCCTTTTTTCCCTACTTATTCCGGTGTAATAATTTCCCAGGCAACAGACCATATTCTGTGGTCTCGGAAATCATTACACTTGGAAGAAAGATAAAAAAAGCTGAAAACGGAGGAGATTATGAGTAGTTTCTTTTCTTATTTGATTAATGGTATTAGTTTGGGGAGTATCTATGCAATCATTGCCCTTGGTTACACCATGGTTTATGGGATTGCAAAAATGTTAAATTTTGCCCACGGAGATGTAATTATGGTGGGCAGCTATATGGCCTTTCTGGCAATGGGATCTTTAGGATTACCTCCTGTTGTGGCAGTGCTTCTGGCAGTAGTAGTCTGTACCATTTTGGGTATTACTATTGAAAAAATTGCTTACAAGCCTTTACGTAAAGCACCTTCCCTGGCAGTGTTGATTACAGCCATCGGTGTAAGTTATTTTTTACAGAATACAGCTCTTTTGGTATTTGGAGCTAATACAAAAATGTTCACATCCGTAATTAAGCTTCCTCCTGTTATTTTAGGAGATGGCGGTGTGAATATTTCAGGAGAGACACAGGTTGCCATTGTTGTCTGTATTATCATTATGATTGTTTTAACTACCTTTATCAAGAAGACAAAAGCAGGACAGGCTATGCTGGCAGTTTCCGAGGATAAGGGAGCAGCTGAGCTGATGGGAGTAAATGTAAATGGTACTATTTCCCTTACCTTTGCTATCGGATCTGCTTTGGCGGCAATTGCCGGTGTGCTTCTTTGTTCCGCTTACCCTACACTTAGTCCTTATACCGGCTCCATGCCGGGAATCAAGGCCTTTGTGGCAGCCGTATTTGGAGGAATCGGATCCATCCCCGGAGCCTTTATCGGAGGAATTTTACTGGGAATTATCGAAAATATGTCCAAGGCCTATATTTCCTCCCAATTGTCTGATGCCATTGTATTTACCGTGTTAATTATCGTATTGCTTGTGAAGCCTACCGGAATTTTAGGAAAGAAAATAAATGAGAAGGTATAGGGCTTTTGGCTGAGAGGATAATTATGAATGATATAATTTACATAATATTATAGAAAGGTAAACGAATCAGATGAAAACAAAAATGAATTTGACAAAATCAACGAAAAGTACATTGATCACAGTGGGCATAGTAGTTGTTGCTTATATTGTTATGCAGATACTGGGCGGGGCAGGTATGCTTTCCAGTTTAATGAAGGGACTTTTGGTACCCTTATGTATTTATGCTATTATGGCGGTATCCTTAAACCTGACAGTAGGTATTTTGGGAGAGCTGAGTTTGGGACATGCAGGCTTTATGTGTGTGGGAGCCTTTGTCAGTGCCTTCTTTTCCCTGTATTTCAAGGAAACCATGGCAGCCGGTCCCCGATTTATCATAGCCATAATTCTGGGAGGAGTAGTAGCGGCTCTCAGTGGATTATTAATCGGAATCCCTGTTCTTAGGTTAAGAGGAGACTACCTTGCCATTGTTACTCTGGCCTTTGGAGAAATTATAAAAAATATTATCAACGTAATGTATGTAGGAAGAGATGAACAGGGGATTCATTTTTCCATGAAGGATGCTTATTCCATGAATCTTTCCTCTGAAGGACAGATTTTAATTAACGGAGCCCAGGGAATTACGGGGACTCCCAATGATTCTAATTTTACAGTGGCAGCCATTCTTCTGGTGCTTACCTTAATTATCGTTTTGAATCTGGTAAATTCCAGACCGGGACGTGCCATTATGGCAATCAGAGATAACAGAATTGCTGCAGAATCCGTAGGAATTAATATTACAAAATTTAAGCTGTTAGCCTTTTCCATTTCCGCAGGGCTGGCAGGAATTGCCGGTGTGTTATATGCGCATAATTTATCAATTTTACAGGCTCAGCCCAAAAACTTTGGATATAACATGTCTATTATGATTCTTGTATACGTAGTACTGGGCGGTATGGGTAATATCAGAGGCTCTTTAATTGCCTCCGTGATTTTAGTATTACTTCCTGAATTAATGAGACAGCTGAATGATTATCGAATGTTGATTTATTCCATCGTATTAATTGTTATGATGATCTTTAACTGGAGTCCCAAAGCTAAGGAATTTAGAGAAAAATATTCTATCAAAAGATTGTTAGGGAAAAAGACAGAGAAGGGGGAAGCATAAATGACTTTATTAGATGTAAGAAATTTAGGGATCTCCTTTGGCGGTCTTCGAGCAGTAGATAATTTTGAAATTCAGATTAAAAAAGGACAGTTATATGGTTTAATCGGACCTAATGGTGCAGGAAAGACAACGGTTTTCAATCTTTTGACAGGGGTATATAAGCCCAGTGACGGTAAGATTACCTTAGACGGAAAGAATATTACCGGTGCTGCAACCATAGATATTAATAAGGCAGGAATTGCCAGAACCTTTCAGAATATCCGACTTTTTAAGGATTTATCCGTGCTGGATAACGTAAAGGTAGGCTTACATAATCAATATTCTTATTCCACTATTACAGGAATTCTCAGACTTCCTAAATATTTTAAGGTGGAAAAGGAGATGAATGAGAAAGCAATGGAGCTTCTTAAGGTTTTTGATCTGGATAAGGAGGCTGATTTTCTGGCTTCCAATCTTCCTTACGGAAAACAGAGAAAGCTGGAAATTGCCAGAGCTCTTGCCACCAATCCCAAGCTGTTATTATTGGATGAGCCGGCAGCCGGCATGAATCCCAATGAAACAAGTGAATTGATGGATACCATCCGTTTTGTAAGAGATAATTTTGATATGACCATTCTGTTGATAGAGCATGACATGAAGCTGGTATCAGGAATTTGTGAAGAGCTGACTGTATTGAATTTTGGTCAGGTACTGGCAAAAGGAAAAACAGCAGAGGTACTAAATGATCCACAGGTTATTAAGGCATACCTGGGTGAATAAGATCGGAGGAAGCAGACAATGGCAATGTTAAGTGTAAATAATTTACAGGTACATTATGGAATGATACAGGCGATTAAAGATGTTTCCTTTGATGTAAATGAGGGAGAGGTAATTGCCCTGATCGGAGCCAACGGTGCAGGAAAAACTACCATACTTCATACCATCAGCGGACTTCTTCAGCCTACCAGGGGAAATGTAATGTTTGAGGGGAAGGATATTACAAAAATTCCTGCCCATAAAATCGTGTCTCTGGGAATGGCTCATGTTCCTGAGGGAAGAAGAGTTTTTGCACAGCTGTCAGTTTTGGAAAATTTAAAGCTGGGAGCCTATACCAGAAAAGATAAAACGGAAATGGAAGAAACCCTGAAAATGATTTATCAAAGATTCCCTCGTCTGGAGGAAAGAAAAAATCAGGTAGCAGGAACCCTGTCAGGTGGTGAGCAGCAGATGTTAGCCATGGGAAGGGCTTTAATGAGTCATCCTAAGATTATTTTAATGGATGAGCCCTCTATGGGACTTTCTCCTATCTTTGTAGAAGAGGTATTTAAAATTATTCGTGATATTTCCGCAGAGGGTACTACCGTACTTTTGGTAGAGCAGAATGCGAAAAAAGCTCTTACCATTGCGGACAGAGCTTATGTACTGGAAACGGGAAACATTATTTTGCAGGGTGATGCAAAGAAATTAATGAATGATGAATCTGTGAAAAAGGCTTATTTGGGAGAGTAAGAGGTAGAAGGTATGGGTAGATTGGTTATTACGATAGCAAGAAGTTATGGTAGCGGCGGAAGAACCATGGGCAGATTACTGGCCGAGGAGCTGGGAATTAATTATTATGACAGAGAGCTGGTAAGACTGGCTTCCGATAAAAGCGGAATCAACGAAGCTCTTTTTGGGGAAGCGGATGAAAGAGTAAAGACTTCTCCTCTTTTCGGAAAAGTAAAGAGAACCTATAAGGGGCAACCGGAAGGACCGGACAGCGGAAATTTTGCCTCGGAGGAAAATCTTTTCCATTTACAGGCAGAGGTAATCAAGGAGCTGGCAGAGAATGAAAATTGTGTCATTGTGGGACGTTGTGCAGATTACGTACTAAAGGACAATCCTGATGTTATCCGCTTATATTGTTATGCTCCTCTGACAGACTGTATGGATAGAGAACGTGCCTTATCCGGTCTGGAGGATAAGGAGATTATTAAAAAAATTGAGAAAATAGATAAAAACAGAGCAGAGTATTATAAATGCTACACAGGACAGGCATGGAATGATGCCAGAAATTATGATCTTTGTCTGAATACCACCTCCATGAGTTATCCGGAATTAATCAGTGTGGTTAAGGCATATATTGAAGTGCATCATCCCGGCTGGCTGGAAAGAAACTGTAAGAAATAGGAAGGATAAAAATATGTTAGTAAAAAAATACGTAGATATGTTACAGCAAAAATCAGTAATCAGAACTTTGGCAGAATTTGCCACAGCCAGGGGAAAGGAAATCGGCTACGAAAATGTATATGATTACAGCCTGGGAAATCCTTCCGTGGCAGTTCCGGAGGAATTTAATGCTACCTGTAAGAGCTTACTGGATGAAATGACTCCCATGCAGCTTCATGGCTATAGCCAGAGCCTGGGAATTCCGGAGGTAAGAGAAAAGGTAGCGGCTTCTTTAAACAGAAGATTTGGAATGAATTATACAGGAAATCACATTTTTATGGCCAGTGGTGCGGCAGGTGCCTTATCACATGCTTTCCGTCTGGTAGCAGAAGCAGGAGATGAGATTATTACCTTTGCGCCCTTTTTCCCGGAATATAATCCTTATGTCAACCTGACAGGAGCAGTATTAAAGGTAGTACCTCCTCAGACAGAGGATTTTCAGATTAATTTTGAAGCCTTTGAAGAAATGATTACAGAAAAAACAAAGGCAGTATTGGTAAATACACCCAACAATCCTTCCGGAATTGTATATTCGGAAGAGACCTTAAAGAGACTGGCAGAAACTCTGGAACGTAAGAGTGAGGAATATGGTGATACCATCTACCTGATTTCAGATGAGCCTTATCGTGAGATTATTTTTGATGGAGTACAGGCACCCTATGTATCTAAATTTTATGATAATACCATTTCCTGCTATTCCTTCTCAAAATCCTTATCCATTCCCGGAGAACGTATTGGTTATGTAGCCATTAATCCGGCATGTAAGGATGCAGAAATGATGGTAGTAATGTGCGGCCAGATTTCCAGAGGAATCGGCCATAACTGTCCCGCATCCCTGATGCAGCTGGCAGTAGCAGAAAATATCGACCGTACAGCTGATTTAAGTGTGTATGAAACAAACATGAATTTATTATATGATGAGTTAACCTCGCTGGGCTTTACCTGCGTAAGGCCGGGAGGAACCTTCTATATTTTCCCGAAGGCCCTGGAAGAGGATGCAGTGGCATTTTGTAATAAAGCCTTAAAGTATGATTTGATTTTTGTACCGGCAGATTCCTTTGGCTGTCCCGGATATTTCAGAATGGCATACTGTATTGATACAGATAAGGTAAAGAGAAGCTTACCTGCCCTTCGTAAATTTGTGGAGACAGAATATCCTAATCGTTAAAGGGAAGTAATACGGAAAATAGAGATAATCAGTCAGTACAATATAGAAATTTAATAGAAATATTGTGAGAATATGAATAAAAATGAGAAGAGGTGAAGATTTGTATCAGGCAGGATTAGTATTGGAAGGCGGAGGAATGAAGGGAGCCTATACCTCCGGCGTGTTGGATTTCTTTCTTGAAAAAAATATAGAATTTTCCCACTGCTACGGAGTATCTGCCGGTGCAGTCAATCTCTGTTCTTTTTTATCCAAACAGAAAAAAAGAGGCTTCCGCAGTCTGACAGAATATATGGGAAATAAAAAGATATGCGGCTGGTACAGTATGCTGACAGATGGAAATATTATCAACAGCAAATTTACCTATGATCTTATTCCCAATTATCTTTTACCCTTTGACAGGGAAACCTTCAGTGCTTATCATGGAAAGGCCTATGCAGTGGCAACCAATGTGGAAACGGGAAAAGCTGAATACCTTTCCATGAAGGATGTTGACAAAGCTTTGCGGGCGGTTCAGGCATCTACCGCCTTACCCATGGTATTTAAGCTGGTAGATATTGAAGGAAAAAAGTATCTGGATGGAGGCCTGGGAGATTCTATTCCCATTCAAAAATCCATTTTGGACGGAAATAAAAAAAATGTAATTATCCTTACAAAGGAGGAGGGATATATCAGAAAGCCCTCTGAAAATTTAGAGCTGATAAAGCTTCGGTATTGGAAATATCCCAAGGTTTATCAGGTTATGAAGGAGCGTCATATAGCATATAATGAGACCATGGATCATATCAAACGTCTTCAGGAGGAAGGAAAGGTCTTTGTTCTTCAGCCCAGGGAGAAAAATGATATTCAGCGATTGGAAAAAGATGAAAAGAAAATGGAAGCTTTATATTATCAGGGCTATGAGGATGCCAAAAATAATTATCATAGCCTCTTAAGCTTTTTAGAAGAAAATGAATAGTTGAAAGGAAAAGAAATGCTTGAATTTTTAAAGGCAATTTTGTTTGGAATCGTAGAAGGAATTACAGAATGGCTGCCGATCAGCAGTACCGGTCATATGATCCTTCTGAATGAATTTGTCAGACTGGATGTAAGAGAAGAATTTTGGGAAATGTTTTTAGTAGTAATCCAATTAGGAGCAATTTTAGCAGTTGTGCTTCTTTTTTGGAAAAAGCTTTTTCCCATTACAAGGAGAAAGGGTAAATATACCTTGGATTCCGATATTATGGAAATGTGGTATAAGGTTATTGTAGCCTGTATCCCCGCAGCAATAATAGGAGTATTCTTTGATGATATTCTGGAAAAGTACCTTTATAATTATGTAACCGTATCCCTGGCTTTAATTATCTTTGGAATTGCCTTTCTATTTATAGAAGAGAAAAATAAAAATAGGAAAGCAGTTATCACTACCATAAAAGATATCACCTGGAAGACGGCAGCGATTATCGGAGTTTTTCAGTTAATAGCAGCAATTTTCCCGGGAACAAGCAGATCGGGAGCAACGATTCTGGGAGCTTTACTAATTGGAGTTTCAAGAACAGTGGCAGCAGAATTTACATTTTTTCTTGCAATTCCCGTTATGCTGGGAGCCAGTATGCTGAAGATTTTAAAGTTTGGCTTTGAATTTACAGGAAAAGAAGCCGGACTTCTGGCAACAGGAATGGCAGTAGCATTCTTAGTATCAGTATTTGTAATTAAATTCTTAATGGATTATATTAAGAAGAATGACTTTAAGGTATTTGGCTGGTATAGAATTGCTCTGGGAGCTTTAGTTTTGCTTTATTTTGGGATAATTGCCTAATTTTATTGTAAAATAATATATTCCTTTGTCGAATTAAATCTTGACGATTTTAACCAAAAAGCGTAAACTGATAAAAAAATGAGGTAATTTCATCATTGAAGGGGGATAACTATGAAAGAAAAAACCGTTAAAAAAGCAACAACAGCAGTAGAGGAAGCAGTAGTAGAAGCTATGCCCACAGAAGCTGTAAAAGATACAGAAGTAAAAGCAGAAGAAAAAGCTCCTGCTGCAAAAGAGACAAAGACAACAAAGACTGTAGCTAAGACAAAAACAGCTACAAAGACCAAGACAGCCAAGGCGGCAGTCAAGACAGAAGAAAAAGCTCCTGCTAAAAAGACTACGGCTAAGAAAGCAACAGCTAAGAAGGCAGAAATAATGGCAAATGTAACCTTACAGTTTGACGGAAAGGCTTATACAGAAAAAGAATTAACTATCATCGCAAAAGATGTATGGAAATATGATCTTGGAAGAGATGAAGCTGAGATTAAGACCATTGAATTATATGTAAAGCCCGAGGAAGGTGTATGTTACTACGTAATTAACAGTGAAGTAACAGGAAGCTTCAGAGTATAAAGAATAAAAAATATTTAATAATAGAAGCAACAGTATTTAAGAATAAATCTTTCATACTGTTGTTTTTTGTTTCATAGTTTTTTTAGAATTATTTTAGAAGCAAAATGTTGACAATAAATCTCGGAAGTGATAACTTAGTTACAGAACATATTAGCACTCGGGTTAAATGAGTGCTAATAATAAAAGAAAGGGGTGATGGTTTTGCAATTGGATGAGAGAAAATGGAAGATTTTGCAGGCCATTATCCGCAATTATTTAGAAACCGGGGAGCCGGTAGGCAGCAGAACCATTTCGAAATACAGTGATCTGAACTTGAGCAGTGCTACCATACGAAATGAAATGGCGGATTTGGAAGAGATGGGATACATTCTGCAGCCCCATACTTCAGCAGGAAGAATTCCTTCCGATTCCGGATATCGACTTTATGTAGATATGATGATGGCAGAGAAGGACAGAGAGGTTCAGGAGCTGAAGGAAATTCTTTTAGAGAAGGAAGATAAGCTGGATCATTTGTTAAAGCAGACAGCAAAGCTGCTGGCAGTAAATACCAACTATGCTACCATGGTTTCTGCCCCCAGTATGAGCCGGAATAAACTGAAGTTCCTACAGCTTTCCAGAGTAGGAAAGGAACAGATCTTAGCCGTAATCGTAATAGAAGGTAATGTGATTAAGAATACGATTTTATCGGTAGATGAAGTTCTTACAGACGAAACCTTATTGAAGCTGAATATTCTGTTAAATACCCATTTAAATGGTCTTGCCATAGAGGATATTAACCTGGGTCTGATTACCGCATTGAAAAAGCAGGCAGGAATGCATAGCGAGATTATCAGTGAAGTAATTGATGCAGTGGCTGAAGCCATTAAGGCAGAGGAGGAGCTGGAGATCTATACCAGCGGTACTAATAATATTTTTCGTTATCCTGAGCTGGCAGATCATCAACGTGCCAGCGAGCTGATCTCTGCTTTTGAAGAAAAAAAGGCCTTGTCAGAGCTGGTGAAGGAAAGCCTGGGAGAAGAAGAAAGTACAGGAATACAGGTTTATATCGGTAAGGAATCTAAGGTAGAAAATATGGAAGACTGCAGTATTGTAACAGCTACCTATGATTTGGGAGAAGGTATGAAGGGCACCATAGGAATTATCGGCCCCAAGAGAATGGATTACGATAAGGTAATAGATAATTTGAAAAATGTTAAAAAACAATTAGATTCTATTTATAAAAAAGAGTAGGAAAGGAAATAGATAAAGTGGAAGAAAACATGAAGGATGCTTTAGAGCAGGAAACTGAACAGGTAATGGCAGAGGACCTGCAGGAAGAAGACACTGTAAGTGCCGGTGAAGCAGAAGAAAGCGAATCTGTTGCCGGAGAAGGAGATTCCCGTGAAGGGGAGGAAAAGAAAAGCGAGAAAAAGTTTTTCCAGAAAAAGCAGGATAAAAAAACAGCGGCCTTAGAAGAAAAGATCGCCGAGCTGGAAGATAAGACCATGCGTCAGATGGCAGAGTTTGAAAACTTCAGAAAAAGAACAGAAAAAGAAAAGTCCATGATGTTTGAAACCGGTGCCAAAAGTGTGATTGAAAAAATACTTCCGGTAATTGATAACTTTGAAAGAGGTCTGGCAGCAATAGAGCCGGATAATAAGGATTCCTTTTATGAAGGAATGTGTATGATTCACAAGCAGATGCTGGCAGAGCTGGAAAAAATAGGAGTAACACCTATTGAAGCCTTAGGAAAAGAATTTGATCCTAATTTTCATAATGCAGTAATGCAGGTGGCCAGCGAGGAGCTGGAAAGTGGCATGGTAGCCCAGGAATTACAGAAGGGTTATTTATATAGAGAAACCGTAGTACGCTACTCCATGGTAGCGGTTGTAGAATAAATAGGAGGATGAAAAAATGGGAAAAATTATCGGTATTGACTTAGGTACAACCAACAGCTGTGTGGCTGTTATGGAAGGTGGAAAACCCACCGTTATCACAAATACAGAAGGAGCAAGAACAACACCCTCTGTAGTTGCTTTCACAAAAACAGGTGAAAGACTGGTAGGTGAGCCTGCAAAGCGTCAGGCAGTAACCAACGCAGAAAAAACAATTGCATCCATTAAAAGAGATATGGGTACAGATAAGGGAAGAACTATTGATGATAAAAAATATTCTCCCCAGCAGATTTCTGCCATGATTCTTCAGAAATTAAAGGCAGATGCAGAAAGCTATTTAGGAGAAAAGGTAACAGAGGCAGTTATTACAGTACCTGCTTACTTTAATGATGCTCAGCGTCAGGCAACAAAGGACGCAGGAAAAATTGCCGGACTTGAAGTAAAGCGTATTATCAACGAGCCTACAGCAGCAGCTTTAGCTTACGGTCTCGATAATGAAAAAGAACAGAAGATCATGGTATATGACTTAGGAGGCGGTACCTTCGACGTTTCCATTATTGAAATTGGTGAAGGTGTTATTGAAGTATTGGCTACCAGCGGTGACAACAGACTTGGTGGTGATGACTTTGACCAGAAAATTACAGATTATATGTTAGCAGAATTTAAAAGAATGGAAGGGGTAGACTTATCTACTGATAAGATGGCTCTTCAGAGACTTCGTGAAGCAGCAGAAAAAGCGAAAAAAGAATTATCTTCTGCCACAACTACAAATATTAACTTACCTTTCATCACAGCTACAGCAGAAGGTCCTAAGCACTTTGATATGAACCTTACAAGAGCTAAATTTGATGAATTAACTCATGACTTGGTAGAAAGAACAGCAATTCCTGTTCAGAATGCCTTAAAGGATGCAGGTTTAAATGCTTCCGAGCTTGGAAAAGTATTACTGGTAGGTGGTTCTACAAGAATTCCTGCTGTTCAGGAAAAAGTAAAAATGTTAACAGGACATGAGCCTAACAAATCCTTAAATCCTGATGAATGTGTAGCCATCGGTGCTTCTATTCAGGGAGGAAAGCTGGCCGGAGATGCAGGAGCAGGCGAAATCCTTCTTCTGGACGTTACTCCTCTTTCCTTATCTATTGAAACCATGGGTGGAATCGCTACAAGATTAATTGAAAGAAACACAACTATCCCTACTAAGAAGAGCCAGATCTTCTCTACAGCAGCAGACAACCAAACTGCAGTAGACATTAATGTAGTACAGGGAGAAAGACAGTTTGCAAAGGATAACAAGTCCTTAGGACAGTTCCGTTTAGATGGAATTCCTCCGGCAATGAGAGGAGTACCTCAGATTGAAGTAACCTTTGATATCGACGCTAACGGTATTGTTAACGTTTCTGCAAAAGATTTAGGAACAGGAAAAGAACAGCATATTACCATTACAGCAGGATCTTCCATGTCTGATGATGAAATTGACAGAGCAGTAAAAGAAGCTGCAGAATATGAAGCACAGGATAAAGCAAGAAAAGAAGCAATTGATGCCAGAAATGAAGCTGATTCCTTCGTATTCCAGACAGAAAAGGCATTAAAGGAAGCCGGAGACAAGATTGATGCCGGTGAAAAAGCCAATGTGGAAGCAGATTTAACTGCCTTAAAGGATCTTTTAGAGAGAACTAAGGATCAGGAGCTGAATTCCGACCAGGTAGCAGAAATTAAGGCTGCTCAGGAAAAGCTTATGACAGGAGCTCAGAGCTTATTTGCAAAGATGTATGAGCAGGCTCAGGGAGCACAGGCAGGAGCAGATATGTCAGGCATGGGCGGAGCTGCTTCAGATGCAGGAATGCCGGAAGATGATATTATCGACGGAGATTTCAGAGAAGTATAAGAAGAATAATGAGGATAACAACATCAGGCTGTTACGTTCATACGTAACAGCCATGTTGAATGTATAGAATTGGGAGCATAGAAAGCAAATGGCAGAGCAGAAAAGAGATTATTATGAGGTCCTTGGCGTTGACAGAAATGCTGATGAGGCGACCCTGAAAAAGGCATATCGTGCTTTAGCTAAAAAATATCATCCGGATATGAATCCGGGAAATGCGGATGCAGAAAAAAAATTCAAAGAAGCTTCTGAAGCATATGCTGTCTTAAGCGATACTGATAAGAGAAGACAGTATGATCAATTTGGTCATGCAGCCTTTGACGGTGGCGCAGGAGGCGGAGGCGGATTTGGCGGCTTCGATTTCAGCGGTGCAGATTTCGGAGATATTTTTGGGGATATTTTCGGAGATTTCTTTGGCGGAAGAAGCAGAGGAGCTGGAAGAGCAAATAACGGCCCCATGAAGGGAAGCAATATCCGTACCAGTGTAAGAATTACTTTTGAAGAAGCTGTTTTTGGTTGTGAAAAGGAAATTGAGTTAAATACCAAGGATGAATGTAGAACCTGTCACGGTACCGGTGCTAAACCGGGAACCAGCCCTGAAACCTGTAGTAAATGTGGAGGTAAGGGTCAGGTAGTATTTACCCAGCAGTCCTTCTTTGGTACAGTACGTAATGTACAGGCTTGTCCGGACTGTCAGGGAACAGGAAAGGTAATCAAGGAGAAGTGTACCGATTGTCACGGCTCCGGCTACATCCCCATGCGCAAAAAATATGCGGTGGATATACCGGCAGGTATCGATAATGGACAGGTAAAACGTCTCAGCGGTCAGGGAGAACCGGGAATTAACGGTGGTCCCAGAGGAGATGTTCTGGTAGAAGTAATCGTAGGAAGACATCCTATTTTCCAGAGACAGGAATACAATATTTTCTCTACCGTGCCCGTATCCTTTGCAGTGGCAGCCCTGGGCGGCGAAGTAATTATTGATACCGTAGACGGCAAGGTAATTTATGAGGTTAAGGCCGGTACCCAGACCGATACCAGAGTGCGACTGAAGGGTAAGGGAGTACCTTCCCTCAGAAACAAGGAAGTAAGAGGAGATCACTATGTAACATTAGTGGTACAGGTTCCTGATAAGCTGTCCCATGAGGCAAAGGAGCTGCTTCGTAAATTTGACGAAGAAACAGGTGATACCTTAAATGCAGCGAAAAGGGCAACGGGAGGAGGAGATAAAACACCTCCGCCGAAGAAGAAAAAAGGGATTTTTAAATAAAAAGACAGCAGGCTCACTAATGGTACAAGATACTATCTACTAGATAGAATTTTGTACCATTTTTTTTCGTATTATTTATGGTATTTAACGAAAAAATAAGGTAAGATAGTGAGGAATATAGTAAAAATGCAGATTAAAATCTAAAGAAAAGGAGAAAGGGCATTATGAAAAGAAAGCAATTTAGGAAAAAAATTCTTTCGGCAGTTTTGGCATGGACTTTGATTATTGCTAATGTACTTCCCGGTATGTCAGTACAGGCTTCGTCTATGTCAGACAATGATGTGGCTGTGACACAGGAAGTTTCTTCTGAGGAAGAAATTGTCCAAAACACAGAGGTTTCAGAAGAGGTAACTATTTCCGGAAATATCGAAGAGACTTCTCAGGAAGGTAACTCTGAGAGCGCAGAGGATTCCCGGGAAAATTCTTCTGAGAGTTTAGAAGAATCTCAAGAAGAATACTCTGATAGTACAGAGCATTCAAAAGAGGAAGCTGTTTTAGAGGAGACAGAGAAAGAAGATGTTGAGGACGAAAGTATTTCCGAGAATAGTTCCGAGGCTCAGGAGGTTGTTGTTCTTCCTCAAAATCAGATTGCTGCTGTAGATGTTAGTGTTATGGCAGTAGCTGATACAACAGAATATGAGATTTATCCTACCCCTCATTCCATGACCTATGGAGACGGAGGCTATGAAGTAGGGAATGTTAACCTGGTATATGACAATGGTTTTAATGATGCAGCCACAAAAAACAGAATGGAAGAAATTCTAAGATCAAAGAATATTTCTTTTACTAACGGCAACAAAATTGCATCAGGAAAAACCAATATTCTCATTGGTATTTATAGTGCAGATAATAAAGGATATGCACAGACAGAGCTGGAGAAGGCAGAAACTGTTACTGCAGCAGATTTTGATAAAATAACAGCCCATTACGTGGTTTCTAAAAATAATACTATTTACGTTTTAGGAAAAGATGTTGATGCAGCTTTTTATGGTGTAACAACTTTAAAGCATGTATTTGCCCAGATGAATGATAAGGTAATCCGTAACTTTACCGTAAAGGATTATGCAGATGTGGCAATCCGTGGTTTTATTGAAGGATATTATGGTATTCCCTGGTCTAATGAAGACAGAATGTCCCTGATGAAATTTGGTGGGGATTTTAAAATGACTTCTTATGTTTTTGCACCGAAGGATGATATCTATCATACCACTAAATGGAGAGAATTATATCCTGATGATGAAATTGCCAAAATCAGAGAAATGGTAGCAGTAGGGAATGCATCAAAATGTAGATTTGTATGGACTGCCCATCCCTTTATGAATGGAGGAAATTTTGGTGGCGGTGGCCGTAGTGTGGAAGCGGAAATTCAGGCACTGTTAAATAAATTTGACCAGTTGTATGATGCGGGCGTACGTCAATTCGGTGTATTGTCTGATGACGTATCAGGTGTATCTTACGCCATGATTATTCAGGTAATGAAAGCAGTTTCTCAGTGGGCGATTAGTAAGGGAGATGTATATGATACCGTATTTTGTCCTCAGGGTTATAACCATAGCTGGCAGTCAGGAGGCTATGGACAAAATTATGCAGAGTTAAATGCCTTTGATCCGGAGTTCCCGGATAATATTCAGATTTTCTGGACAGGAGAATCGGTTTGTCAGCCTATTATCCCTCTTACGCTGGAGCATTTTATGACCCATAATCTTTCCCAGGGGGCAGAAGCAAGAAGAGCACCATTATTCTGGTTAAACTGGCCGGTAAATGATATTAACCACAGTCGTATGGTGATGGGAAAAGGAAGCCAGATGAAGACAGATGTTAATCCACAGCATCTGGCCGGAGTGGTAACCAATCCATTGCAGGAGGCAGAGGCCTCAAAAAATGCATTATTTGCAGTGGCAGATTATACCTGGAATATTGCAAACTTTGATGAAGATCAAAGCTGGGAAGACGGTTTTAAATATATAGAACCTGATGCTACCGAGGAATTACATACTTTGGCGAAACATATGTCAGATCCATCTCCTAATAGCCATGGTCTGAATTTAGAGGAAAGTTTTGAGCTGAAGCCTTTACTGGAGGCATATGCAGCAAATGGTTCCGGTGGAGAACAGCTTATCGAAGAATTTGAGAAGATTGTAGCAGCATGTGATAATTTCCATTTAAAATCCAAAAATGAAAATTTAAAGGATGAGCTTCTTCCCTTTACCAATTCTCTGAAGGATCTTGTTAATGCAGGAATTAAATTTATTGAGACACAGGCAGCTATCGATAATGGAGATGAGGACTTGGTATGGTCTTCTTATTCTCAGGCCAGTGCTTTATTAAGAAGCAGCAGGACTTATGTAAAGCCTACAAGAAGTGTTCCGGAAATTGTAGATCCCGGTTCCAAACGAATTATTCCTTTTGTAGAGGGACTGAACACAAAGCTGTCTCCTACCGTTATGTCCATGGTAGATGACAGTAAGCAGTTTGTTACCTTTATCACAAACCGTAGTGATTTTTCATCAAGTATGCTGGAAACAGTTACGGATAATGACGAAACTACACAAGTAATCGGAAAGAGCCCTAACAGCATTGCTATCGGAGATTATGTAGGCTTATCCCTTACTAAAGGAGAAGATATTACAAGTATTACCTTTAAAATGGGGCAGTCCGGCAATGCAAACGACAGCTTTAGCTCTGCAAAAATAGAATATACAACTAATGGTAAAGACTGGTTAACCGTTCCCGGATCTGAATATACGGATAACCGCGGAACAGTCAGTGTAACAGGACTTAGCCTGACCGGAGTAAAGGGAGTTCGTTTAATCGCTACAGCAGATAAAACAAATACCTGGCTGGGAATTAAAGATATTCTCATTAACGGAAAAGGCTATAATGAAAAGGCTGCTTTACCGGGCAACAAGTATGCAGCAACTTTCTTTAAACCGGATAGATATACAGTTTATCAGGGAAATGTTGATTTAATTTCTGATGAAAATGACGGTACCTTTATTTGGTTTGGAGTAAATTGTAATAAGGATGATGCTATCGGAATTGACCTTGGTGATACTAAGGAAGTAGGAAGCATTCATTTTGCCATGCCTGCCGGTGACTGTATGAGTAATTACAGTATACAGTACTCTACCAATAACACTAACTGGACTAAGCTGGGCGATTATACAGCTCTTATAACAGATATTGATTTAAACAGCAGTCCGATCCAGGCAAGATACATCCGTGTAGTCAGCAATGCCAATACCAATAAATGGCTGAAAATTGCTGAACTTACGGCAAGAGATCCTTATGTTAAGGTATATCCCGTTTATACCAATAAGGAAGAGGTAGCTGTAGCTTCCATGACAGCTAATGTAGGTGTGGATACTTCTACTCTTACCGGAAATGTTACTCTGGCACCGGGAGAATATGTGGGAGTAGACATGGAAAGAATTAAGGATGTGACTTCCATCACAGCAGAGTTTACAGGTAATGTAAAGCTTCAGCTGTCCAAGAATGAATTAGTATGGTATGAATATGATTTAACAAAGCCGATTGCTGCTTATGAGGAAGCAAGATTTGTCCGCTTTATTAATGATGGTACAGAAAATGTAGATTTAAATGTTACTTCCCTGGAGGTAAAATCCTTTGAACTAGCCCCCATTTCCGTAAAGGCTACCTCCTTCGGAAATCAAGGTAGCCACTTACTGGCCTTTGACCAGGATAGAACAACGGAGGCTATTTTACAAGGAAGTCAGAATGCAGGCCAGTATATTATTTATGATCTGGGACAGACCATTGATCTGGAAAGTCTGAGACTTGTACTTCATGACAGTACAACAGATTATCCCCGTCATGCCAAGGTTTCTGTGTCCAAAGATAATAGTGCTTGGGAACCTATTATGCTGATAGGAAATCAGGATGCTGCCAATTCCGGAGAAGCAGAGAATACAGACAGTATTTTTGATTTATTCCCGATTCATGATGTATCCTACAATATTTTAGAGCAGGATAATATTAATTTAGAGGTACGTTACATCAAGTTTGAAATTACCAGAACAAAGGTAGGAGCAGATAAATGGGTACGTATCCGTGAAATAGAATTAAACGGCGGCGATTTATATATGCCGGAAGAAAATAATCCTGTGATTCAGTCCGGAGCAGGTGAAGATTATGGAAATACCTTCTCCAATATGCTGGATGGTGATGTTTCTACCTTATATACTCCTATGAAAAATGAAGCAGGAGAATTTGTATACAATATTCCTGGAAATACATCTATTAACCAAGTTACTATTCTTCAGAATCCTATGACTATTTCAGAAGCGATTGTTACAGCACGTGTAGTGGAAAATGGAGAAGAAAAAGAGGTAACACTGGGAAATCTTTCTGGAAGCTTAAACAGATTTGCAACAGATCGATATGAAGGTGTGTTAGCTATTACTGTTGCCTGGGAAAAAGATAAATTACCGGGTATTTACGAAATTATTTTAGATAGAAAAGCGGGAAGTATCAGTAACAATACTATCGTAAAACAATTAGCCCATACCGTAAGCTTCAACAGTATGGGAGGAACAGAAGTTGAGTCCCGTATGGTAGAGGATAACGGAAAGGTAGCAAAGCCTATCAATCCAACAAAAGAAGGCTTCAGATTTGCAGGCTGGTACCTGGGAGACACAGCTTATAACTTTACAGCTCCAATAACATCAAGTATTACATTAACCGCAAGATGGACAGAAATCGTATACCATACCGTAAGCTTTAACAGTATGGGAGGAAGTGAAGTAGGATCAGTAAGAGTTGAGGATAAGGAAAAGGTAAGCAAGCCGTCAGATCCAACAAAAGAAGGCTCCAGATTTGCAGGCTGGTATTTGGAAGAAACAGCCTATGACTTTACTTCTCCGGTAACAGAAAGTATTACATTAACTGCAAGATGGACAGAAATCGTATACCATACCGTAAGCTTTAACAGTATGGGAGGAAGTGA
>JAFYWD010000054.1 GCA_017558205.1 Lachnospiraceae bacterium
ATGAACAGGCAATGGAAAGGGGTGTCGTAAATGGATAGATTACAGGATATCAAGTCTTACGCTGCAAGCTTGGGACTAGTACATACTAAAAATGAACTGGAAGAATTAATACATGAAGCAGAGAATGCTGAAGCAGGCTATGCTACCTTTTTATGCGAGGTGCTTGGCAGTGAAATACGTTACCGCCAGAACAAAGCAAGGGAAAGACGCATCAAGGAAGCGGGATTTCCGTATAAAAAATATTTAAAGGATTTTGACTTGAGTTTTTGTCAGTCCATCACAAAGAAACAGCTGAATCAGTTGTCGGAACTGACATGGATTGACGGCATATATAATCTCATACTTTCGGGGCCGCCCGGTGTAGGAAAAACCCATTTGGCCATAGCACTTGCTTTTCATGCATGTGAGGAAGGCTATAAGGTAAGCTACACAACCATGCAGTCATTAATGCAGGTACTGCGTACTCAGGAAATAGACAGACGAAGCAGGGCTAAGATGAACCGGATTAGAAAATCAAATCTGTTAGTAGTGGATGAAGTGGGATATCTGCCGATTACGGCAACGGAAGGAAACCTGTTTTTCCAGCTGATATCGGAACTTCAGGAGCAGACTTCCATTATCATCACTACAAACAAAGGATTTGAGGAATGGGCGGAATTTCTGGATGATGTGGCACTGGCAACAGCCATTCTTGACAGGCTGTCCTATCGGTGTGACCGCATACAGATGTCCGGCAAAAGCTACCGTCTAGAAAACCGGAAATCATTTTTACAAAAAGGAGCAGAAAGAAATGAGATTTCATAAAAACGTACCCAGGGAAAACAGAGAGTTTTTAACAGAACAACTAAAGACATATGAGAAAGAAATGGCAATGACCAGTGATGAACGCAAAGAACTTCACAAATGGGTGGCATCCGGTCGCAGCCCTTACGATAATGGCGATTATATCTGTGGTGAAAATGGTTGCCCGCTTGATTTTATCAGTGCCCTTCGTTTTCAGGACGAGCAGATGGAATGGTTTGCAAGTCTGTCAGAAGAAGAAAAGGAAGCCTTGCGCCACAATTATGAGCCACAGTATGATACACAGGCAGACGAACCGGTATTCTGTGTAGGTTCTTGTTTAAGAGCGCCGGATCCGGATGAGGAATTACCTTTTAGATAAGCACAAAAATACTCCCACGGAGCAATCCGTGGGATGTAAATAAAAGTGCTGGATTTTATTTGCCCAAAAGTGGCGGAAATTAATTGCCAAAATTTGATGGAAAGTACTTGCCGTTTACAAGAATAAAAATACAAGCACATTAGATAATAATTGAGAATGGTTTAGGGATTGATAAAAATATAAATATTAAAATATTTATCCCTATTTTTTACCCGGGAATAGATTAATTAATTACTTAATGATAAAGAAAACAGAATCAAAATAAAAATTTTTAATAAGAATAAAATATTAAAACAATAGATATTTAGAATAAAAAAATGGAAAATACAATATGTTGTATCAAAGTTACAATTATAGAAAAACCGTTAAAATTTAATGGAAAAATTAAAAAAAATTAATAAAAAGGTGTAAAGTATTTTACGC
>JAFYWD010000055.1 GCA_017558205.1 Lachnospiraceae bacterium
CGTAAGAATTAAAGTAGCAGTTCCTATTTCCTTATTATTACTGTAAGCTACGGTATAATCCTTATTTTCCTCTAATGCCATTACCTGCTTATTCTTACCGCTTCCAAAGGTATATTCTACTTTTATATTCTGTTGGATGCCTTCCTGAGTGTAGGCCTCCTCACTCCAGTCTACTGTCTTGTTAAAGTCGGTAATTTTTGCCTTACTTAAGGAACTGCCTGTAATTTTAAAGGTAGCTGTACGTGTTCCTGAATATTTTCCACCTTCTACCGCCTTCAAAATAACAGTTGCTGTACCAACCTTTTGATGGTTGCGGTATTCTGCCGTAAAGTCATATTCCTGTGTATCACTTTGAGGTTCTTCACTTCCTATTTCATTTATCATCCGATAGCTCAGTACTTTTCCCTCTTTATCCTTAAGGATAATCTGAGGAAATACTCCTGCTTCAGGATTTTCAATCTCGTTGTATTTTTGATCCGGTATTTTAGATAAGGTCAGATTAGAGAGTAAGGTTTTTGTGGTAATTTTCTGGAAAAAGATTTTCTCTCCGGTATAATTACCTTTTCCTTTTAGCTGTACCACATATCCTTCCCTATCATTAGGCTCCTGATAGGCTCCTTTATCAGTTTCAGGATACTCATAAGTAAAATCAGTTCCCGCCTTCAGCTTAATATTTTTCCCTGAAAGCTGATAGCTTACCTCTGTCACCGCCTTTTGTACCTTCCTATTATAAGCAAGAACTACTACCTCTTCTTTTAATAAAGCCTGAGAAAGATCCAAAGGCCTGATCTGAAATTCCTTACTGATGCTGCCTGTATAATTACCTTTTCCCGTAATGATCACGGCAGCTGTTCCCGCATTCTTATTATTTTTATATTTTACGGTATAATCCTTTCCCGGGATAAGCTCACTGTTTTCATGATATACCACCATATTCTGCTGCAGCACAGCCTTTCCCGTATAATCGTAATCTTCTATTCCCTCTACCCAAAACTCTTTTGAGAGATCTGCTTCTGTACTTCTGATTTTCAGGCTGACAGAGGTCATGGGCTGTGGATATTCTACTCCCGTCTGTCCCTCCTTATCCTGATACATTACATAAGGAAAGGTAATGATAAATTCCTGATCTTCCCTCCTTAACGGCTCTTTTGAGTAAGAAATATAGTTGGTAATATCTTTCTGAGTTTTATTTGTGTAGGTGGCCATTACCACCATTCCTGAAGGTTCAAAGCTCTCCCCTTCCACATATTCTGTTTTATCCGGAAGCTGGGTTACTTCTATTTTTTCAATGGCAGGTCCTAATGCCATCATATGGGCAGAGTCGTTTTTAAAGTAAATCACTCCATTTTCATCTGCAATGGGGCTGCAGATTGCATATTGTACCTGCTTTCCCGTAGGGGTAAACAGAACCTTAGCCGTCTCATAGCCGGATTCTGCAGTTGTTAAAAGAGGTGCTTTTTGTCCCGGTTTATCTGCCAGTATACGAAGCTTTCCGGGAGTATAGTTATCGATAAAATATACATACACATAGCCACTTTCCTCTTCATAGGCTGTTGTCAAAAGTCCACTGGTCTGAGGATAGCCCTGGGTTCTTACTTTGTAGGCAATACTCCAAGAGGCTAAGTCGATTACCGTGATATTGTGACCGCTATAAGCTCCGAATTGCCCTTCCCCTGATACTCCGATATAGGCTCTTCCGTTATACACAACGGGGGTAGAGGTACTCATAGGCGGAGTAGCATCATTTCCGCTATAATTGTCAAGCTTTAAGGACATAAGGTTTTTGAAGGTACCGTCTCCATTTACCTGTAACCGGTAAATATAACCTCCCTTAGTAGTAAAATAGTAGTCTCCGGTACCGTATTCATCATACATAATATCACTTCTTAAATCCCCAACACCGGGAAGCTTCATTTCTTCTATCAGCCTTCCTGTGTTCGTATCAAAGGAAAGTACACTGGCATGTCCTATAGAATATCCGTTTTCTCCATCATCGGTACCCACCAGTATAAAGTCATCACCGGTATAGGCTCCTGCCCAATAAAAACCATTATGTGTATAACGCCAGGCCGCTGCCTTGGCTTCCGTAGTCTGTGAGGGATCCTCATCTGTTACCGGTATACATACAAAATTGGCAGGTTTATTTTCTGCTGTCCAAAAACCGGTATAGATATACCCTTTATGATATTTAATGGAACAGTTGGGCTGCCCTCCCTTAGGATCTGTATAGAGCCATAGAGACTCCAGGGTTTTAGCATTAAAGGCCTGTACTCTTCCACCTCCCAAACCTACAAAAAGCATTCCCTCTGCATATGTAGGACTATTAATGGCAAAGCTGGAGGCTGCTGCCATTTCTCCCCGGGCTACCACCTGACCACTGATAACATCCATTTTTACAATTTCTTTTCCTGCATAAGTAAATAAATAACCATCTACCAGAATGGGACATCCGGTAGCACCTGTATCATAGCCTTCCCCGATCTTAGTTGCCC